>JAHEXH010000019.1 GCA_023252235.1 Nitrosotalea sp. | reverse complement strand
AAATATAGAATCTTAAATACAATAAAATCATTTTTCATATGTGGAGTTTAAGGAGATTTATTGTTTTAACTGTAAAAAAAGTTTAGGCAGATATAATGAAAAATATTTCTCAGATCAAAAAATAAACGAGTTAATAAAAGCAAATCACGCCTCACATGTTTATGAAGGACATGAGATTGTCGTGAAAAGAATCACTGTCTGACTAATTTGTGTGTGATTGAGAGGATGGTATTCTTACTTATGATTGATAAGTAATTGTTTTATACTCATATCAGTTTCTCAAATCGTTGAAGACTAGTTTATTTTTACTTGGATCTGTTCTCTTATTTGGATTTGTACAATCAGCTCTTGCGATTAATAGTGATATCACATTGACTCCACCTAGTTTGGTGGATACATCTGGACAAAAAATTTCTGACTTTCATTCTGGTCAACAGATTGGTGTTGAATCAACACTTACAAACAATGGTGAATCTGAACAAAAGTTCACTTATTTGGTTCAAGTCATGGATAGAAATGGTGGGACAGATTTTCTAGAAGGCTTTTCAGCATCTATGCTTCCAAATCAATCATTTACAGCATCACAGGTCTGGATTCCAAAGACCCCTGGGCAATACACTCTTGAAGTATTTGTTTGGAATAGTTTATCATCTGCTATTCCACTAACTGATGTACTTCACACCACAATTACAGTAAATTGATAGAATCCTGAAATCCTAGCATCCTGCAGATTTTGAATTTAAGTCTTGAGTAGAAATTCATAGAACAAATTCTTCTTATTCCTTAATTATAATCAAAATTTCTGATGTTTATGCCCGATGAATCATGTAGGATCTGTGGAGGAGAACTAGTCAGTTATACCATATGTTCTGATTGTAGAAAGGTGACTCAAAAGAAATGTAGAGTCTGTAATCACGTCACTCTTCTACAACCTCATCAATATTGCGTGAAAAATTATACATCAAATCAAAAACAGCTGATTGTTCAAGTGACTCCACGGAATAAAGCTTCAAAGGCTTACAAAAAATCATCCATTTTCTCATTTCTAGCTATTGGCGTAGCTGGATTCCTAATTCTGGGATTAATTACTACATACACTGGAATTCCTCAAGGGATTCCTGATGAGGCTCAAGCTACAGATTCAAATAATGCTGTGGTAAAAAATATCGATACTTTTCCATCTCAATATGGGAAATCATACAATAATTGCCTTGCTTATGGAAGTGGTGAATCTATTACAGTGACATGCCCGACTGATGATGGAACTGTATACAAGGGAATATTGAATATACCAAAAGATATGAAAAAAGACTTCTCAGAATCTGTATTTTCAATTCGAGGAATATTACTCATCGAGAATTCTGATGGTTCTGTAATGTTACAATATCATCTTAAGAAATATGTAACGACCTCTTTTGGAGTTTAATCCAAATATTTTGGATCTAAATTGTAGAGTTTTTTAATAAAAATATATGAAAAGATGCTCCCGCCGGGATTTGAACCCGGGATCACTGCCTTGAGAGGGCAGTATGCTTAGCCGGACTACACCACAGGAGCTTAGCTTAAAACCATAAAGAATAGCAATTTAAAGGAACGTTTTGCCTTTGAATGGATTTGTAAATTTTAACAGCTTTGATACTTTATAGCAAAATCTTAGACTGGATTCCTCATGGATGTAAAACAGATTCCTGCTCTGCTTTCACTGTCTGATTTTCCTGTTGGTTTTGGAGGTTGTAGAAACAATGGAACTCATTTTGAGTGTTGTGAGTATAACATAACGGTAATGGATGAAAAATCTGGAGAATCAGTTCACCGTATTGAAAATGACCTTGTCAAGATACATCATTGTTCTCTTAATGATACTACTAGTAGCACATTACACCAGCTACATGATATGACTATCATAAGCGATGATCAATGGAATCTTAGAATGTTGTTATCGAAAATAAAAGAAAAGAAAGAACAAATTGCAACTTCGCATGCTAGAAGCTGTCTTGTTGATGCCGGAATTCTTGCTAACAAAGCAAGGAATGCTGTAAAAATCAATGATCCTTTCGCAGGAGCATGGGTAAAATGTGCGTCATATTCTCTGGCAGATGCAATCTTCTGCCTTAACCTAAAGAGACCAAGTCCAACTCACATGCTAGAAATGATGAGAAGTATGAAAAAGGATAAGGTAAACCAAAAGTTTTCTATTATACATCAAATTCTTGGAATTGAAAGATCATCAACGTCACTTCTCTCAAGGATGGTCAAGTCAACTGTCGGATTCTCTGATATGGTCGAAAATGATGGTAATTCTGAGATTATCACAAAAAAATATAATTATCTTGTAGAAAACTCACTTCTTTCAGATTGTTATTTTTATCTTGGATATGTGAATCGAAATAATGTACTTAAAGTCAAAAACAAGATTCACAAAAACCCTGAATTTATTCACGTGTTAAAGGTAGGTCTTGATATGGAAAGTGATCCTATGGTAATTGATAACCAAGCAACATCCCTACTACAATCTACAAACGAAATACTCGGGGATCTGAAAAATCAGCCGTAGGACTAGAAATCGATGATTGAGATTTTTCGATAACTTTTAAAACCCTGTATGGGATCTCCAAAGTATGACCGATGCAGCATGTGGATGCGAAGCATCCAAAGAAAATAACGCAGAATGCGATTGCGAAATGCAAGGCTCATGTCTTTGTGAAGTTAATTGTAGTTGCAAAGCATCAGTTTGCAAAGAACACGTAGCTTCCTTCTAATAGGTTTTAGGAACCTTTTTTTCTTTTATTTTTTAAAATTATCTAGTTTTACTTTTCGTTCTCGTCTTTTATGCCCCATGTTTTAACCAGTTCTTTTTGGAACTTGTCTACTTGTTTTTCATTGAGGGCATCTCCGCAATTTTTGTGTGTTGGAACTACAACCATTCCATCCAGCTTAAAGTCAACTTCATACATGTGGACTTTTTCGCATTCACACATATTCGGAATAAAATGGTTCCACTATATTTGCTTATTTGAAAGATTTAACTAGAACATTTTTTCTATAGCCAATATATGCGAAAGTACTATGCATTCGTGTTTTTTGCATTCTTGCTAATTGCTCCTATGGCCTTACAATCAGTACAAGCTGCTGATTCTTGGTATCCGGGAAAGGGACTCAAACAAGGTGATTATTTCAGTTATAATGTTTGTTGGACTGATTGGCATAACTGCGCTCCACTTCAGATGAATTTTTGGGTAAAAAATGAGACAAGCGATGGAAGCGGTTGGAATGTAGTGTTTGTAGCAATTGATGGCTCTATAGTACAAAAAGGAATCATGACTATAGGAAAAATAACACCAGATCCAACATCTTTTGATTCTAATATTTCTGCTTATTCTGCTGTTTACAGAAGTACAGTTTCATGGTTAGACTCTTTTGCAACCCGAGATTCCCCAAAGACATTTGATGTTCCTGCATGGGGTCGAACTGGTTCAGTAGGTGGACAATCAGTTGGTCCAGTAGGTCAAGATAAAATCACAGTAGGTGCTGGCACATTTGATACTCAAGTAATAGGATGGCACAAGGGTAATGTGGATAACAAAATTTGGATAGACACCGCTATTGCATTTCCTGTAAAAGCAATTGTCTATGTCGATGTGACAACAGGAACTTCTCCACCTGATTACACTTTGGAATTACTTCAAACCGGTAATAGTCAAACAGAACCCAGTTTCTTACAAGTATCTTCTACCACAACTGCTGGAGTAAGTTCTCAATGTGATGCGCCAAATATGGAAAATGACTCAATACATTCTACTACAACAACAGATTCAAGTTCGATGATTATTGAATATAGGTATAGCCCATCTAATCCCCATAATGGATGTCCAATAGAACTGAGATTATCTTTTGAGAAAAACTTTGATCCAAATCAAAAGTATGGTAATGTTCAATATGATATATTCACGGTGGACGATAAAGGCGTAAAAATATCTTCTCTTGCTAAAGATAAGGGTAGACCATCTTTGTTTGCACCAGTTGGAGATGACGATAACACATTTGTCTTGAAAGGAACAACTCCGCTATCTCACATTGTAGTAGCAGTTCTTGGTACTGCTACTGAGGGATCTCTTCCAGATACCAGCTTATCGGGAATAGTACCAATTGATGTAAAAACACAAGAATCATTTGGTTCAACAACTGGAACTACAGAAACACCAATGAATAACACTAATGTAATACCTGAATTTCCATTGAGTTCTCTGATGATAATGGCAATCGTACTTGGATTTGGAGTTCTATTTGTTAGAATAAATCCCAATCTATCAAATATTAAACTATAAAAAAATTCATTGAACACATGCCCAACATAAGAATAATAGCTATTTTTGCTGTCATTATAATTGCGGCAGTTGCAGGACTTGCATGGCCATTTCTTGCTAATGTAAAGCCTGTTTATCTATTGCCTGTACAAGCAAGCCAGTGGCATATCGGTAAAGGTTCTGAATACCATCCAGAAATGCTGTACCAAATTTCTTTTAACAAGACAAAATTTTCAACTGATCTAAAATTTCTTCCAATCCAAGTGGGAAACCAGCAGTTGTTAGTTAAGATAAATCCCACTGATGGTGGAGGGGAAATGAATCAGACTGTAAAGATAGGTCTAGTTTATGATTTTAAGGATGTGTCATCTGACGCTAAACCATACTTTGACGTTCTTGATCAAACAATATTTTCAATGAGAGATTATGCAACAGAAGACAAGTTTCTTGCAAAGGATGCAGAATGGGGTGATCTATACATTGGTGCAAATCATGAAAAACTCAAAGTGAATGATTCTGGGAAGACGTCATTTGGGTTTGGCTCAGCAAATGCATTTCTTTTATCTTACCGAATAGGTGCAAACATGAACAAGATCTGGATAGTTGATAACTTGCCACTCCCTGTAAAAGCTGAAATTTATGATCCAGATGGAAATCTCCAATACACTTACGAATTAGTCTCATTAAAGGCACCTTCTACACCAGGTTTTACTCCATAGCAATTTTCAAGCAACCAATCACAAAAATTTCTAATCTCATCATTGATTTTGCCCCATATGTGTAAAGATGCAGGTAGGATGTCTATTCTATAATTCTCATCCGTTACTCTGACCCCCTCCTTTCCTTCATACATGTAAGCATCCTGTGTCTTGACGTTACCTAAAATTTCTGACGCTTTTGATTTTATTAACTCCCTTGGTATGGAGAATACTTTGCTATCTCTCTCGAATACAAATCCGATATTTTCTGTTCCATATGCTTCATAATCCTCAATCTTTCCCCTTTCAGGAAAATTAAGTGAGACTTTAATGCTGTATTTTTTTCCAATATTTGTGGCAATTTCATTGATGGTAGTAAATGCAAGACCTGGGCTCTTTTTTAAGAGAAATCGAATCTGTGGATTGTTTGATTTCAATTCCTTTTGAAGTCTAGTTGATATTTGGGAAAAACTCATAATTATAATAAAAAAATTTTCTCATATATGCATTAGGTTTCACTTAATTACAAGATATTTCGAGTACAAATCATGCTTCCGTTAGATGAGGACGGTGTGTCATATGATGAGGGTTCTGAAAGGGCATCAAGTGTTGAAGACTATAAAGTAACATGCATACAATTTATCAAAGATATATGCGGTGACTATATTGCATGGGTTGATTATTACAAACTGCCAGAAGATGAAGACAAGAAAAGACGTACGCAAATACATGCAATTGTAGAACGAACAAATGAATGGATAGCAAAGATTGCAACTACCATAAAAGGCGTGGACGTTGTGATGAATGATGGAATACAAAAGATGGCAGAAAATACTGCTGGATATCCATTCCAAATAGGAGTTTTTGTTAATGGTATGTCTGGTTACACACTAGCAAAACCTGGAATAATTGACATTAATGTAAAAGCAATAGGAAGAGAAGGATATAATGTACAACTGGGGTGGCATCAAAAGGATAAACAATTCTTGATCAACTCTACAAGTCCTGTTATTATTGACGAATCGGATATTTCAGATGAAGACTTTGACCTTTTAGATTTACATTTGAAAATGGATGCTCAAAAATGTCAGCCACGAGATATTGTTTCTTTTACGGTTGTTGTGACTGAAACAAGAGATGGTCAAGAACACGAACGACGTGGTATGACTACCATTATTCACATGGGTTAACTTGTAATACTATTCTTGTTTCCTCAGATCGTTTATCTGCATATTTCATCTGTGATATTTTTTTACATAATTCTTCATCATTAACCAGCGACGCAGTTCCCAAAATGATCTTTCCCTGATATTCTATTTTGACATTAGGATTGTTAAGTGCATTTTTTAACCAATCACTATTTGGATTTCTTCTGGAGAAGTAGAATTTTCCATTGTGAAAGACTACTCTGATATCCACTGAGTGTTCTTTACCGGATTTTCTTCCAGTTGTGACTAGTATTACCTTGAAGGTTCCTTCTTGAATTTCCACAAAGTATGGCTAGTTCTAAAGAATTTAACCGATTAGATTGAAAACTCTGATACCTTCTTCAATAAACTGACTTGACAAGTCGAGTCTATGGCTACAAGAATTGAATTCGACCGAAAGCAAATCAAAGCAGATGATTTTAAGGGAAAAAAAGTCATTGATAGAGAAGGAATCGAGTATGGCAAGGTAAAACACATTCACATCAATTCAGACACACTAGAAGTGGTAGGAATTACAGTCCACAAAGGATTACACAAAGACCATTTTCTGTCACGTGACTATATAGACAGATTCACTGAGGAATCAGTTCTGCTATCATCGGCCCCAATTAGGGTTGACTCTCAAGTCGTTGACATAGATGGTCGTAAGATTGGTAAAATCAAAAGACTTCACATGGGTACTGAAACCAACGAGTTGGAATCAATTGAGGTATCTGATGGTCTTATTGGTTCGAGAATCTTTCGCATTTCAGAAATCTGGGGCGTCGGAGAAAAGGTAATTCTCAGACAAACAAAAGACGAATACAAAAATCCATAAAATCTTTTTTCATATTTTTTATTTTATAATGATATACGTACTGATTATTTTTGTTAATGAGATTGATATGAAATATCAATCAAGTAAATTGTCTGGACATTACACATTACACATTATTTTGACTGACTTTTCCAATTGATACTTTATTCATCTCTAGTTAGACGTCAGAAATCTTTATTTCTTCTAGTAGCAATTTATAATAGATTAATTTCATATTCCATGTTGTATGCCGTAGAGACTGACAAACTTTCTAAAGTTTATTCTAGTGGTCTTAAGGCTGTTGATGAAATTTCGATTAAACTAGAAAATGGTGAGATCTTTGGTTTCTTGGGGCCTAATGGGGCAGGTAAGAGTACTACTATTATGATTCTAACTACTTTGTTAAAACCCACTTCCGGAAAGGCATTTGTTGCAGGGTTTGATGTTACAACTCAAGCAAAAAATGTTCGGCAAAACATTGGATATGTACAGCAAGATTCTACAGTGGATGAATATCTTACAGGTAGGGAAAATCTTGAGTTACAGGCAAGACTCAATCACATCCCAAAGGATGTAAGAACAAAGAGAATTGATGAAATCCTTGAGATAATTGAATTAACTGATAGGCAAAATGAAACAGCCGTGACATACTCCGGAGGTATGAGGAAAAGACTCGATATTGGAGGAGGTCTGCTGAACATGCCTAAAGTTTTGTTTCTAGATGAACCTACTCTGGGCCTTGATATACAGACTAGATACAAAATCTGGGAATACATAAAAAAAATTCATGATGAATTTGGAATGTCTATTTTTCTTACTACTCACTATATGGAAGAAGCTGATAAACTCTGCAATAACATCTCAATAATTGATAATGGAAAAATCAAGGTAACAGGATCTCCAAAAGAATTGAAAAGTTCTTTAGGTAATGAAATAGTTATTTTTGAAATTGACTCGGAGGCAAAACTAGAGGAATTAGTTTCAGAAATTAGAAAAACTCTTACAGTGAAAGACGTATCCACAAATGGATCTGTAGTGACAGTCTTTACAACCAGTGGGGATCAATTAACTCCACAAATTTTCCAGCAGGCAAATAATCTTAAAATTAAGATTGAAACCATTTCTCTTACCAAGCCAACGCTTGATGACGTATTTTTATCACACACTGGTCGTGAACTGCGAGATGATGAAGGCAAGTATGACAGAAAAAAAATGCGAGAAAGACTAAGGAGAATTAGAGCATCATGATGTTGTTATCTGATACGTATACAATTTTCTGGAGGGAGATGAAAAGATACAAGAAATCACGAAGTGGGATATTGATACGATTGATTCAACCTGCTATCTGGATTATAGTGATGGGTAACACATTTGCAAGTACTAGACCGTTAATTCAGTCTGTAGGCTTTAACGGCTCCTACATAGAGTTCATGGCACCAGGTGTGATAATGCTTACTGCAATATTCACAAGTATTTTTGGTGGAGTTAACACTTTGTGGGACAGAAGATATGGTTTCATGAATAAAGCTCTTGTCTCTCC
>JAHEXH010000011.1 GCA_023252235.1 Nitrosotalea sp. | reverse complement strand
GAAAAATTTCCATGGAATTAATGGATACTTATAAAGGAAAATTTGATAATGATTTTGCACACAACAAAAAAGTTCTAAACGAAGTTGCAATTGTAAGATCAAAAGGTCTCAAGAACGAAATTGCTGGTTACATTTCTACGTATATTAAAAGAGAACTTGAGGAAAAGCAAGAAAAAGAATCTGAAGCAGTTGCTCACAACGAATCAGTTGGCAACACTGAAGAGATTGAAGAGCAGATACTCAACTAGATATTTTACAAAAATCCCATATACACCACCACTTCTTTTGATGATGTGATAACTGTCAAGCTACTGGGAGGGGCAAGAAAGTCCTTCTCGTCTGATAAACTAGAAATTCCAAGAGACCTTATGACAATATCTGATCTACTAGATTATCTTGAAAAAAGCACACTTGAAAATCTTCCACATCTTGATCCTAACAATATTCTAGTTGCAGTAAATGGTGTAGATTTATCAGCATTGCAAGGAAAAGAGACCATGTTAAAGGGCGGGGATGTCATAAGTATAATCCCACTAGTTCATGGTGGAAAATCAAAGAGGGTGCAATTTGATTTGATGAAAAATGTTGTAGAATTGGTCCGACTCAAAAAAACCGCAGAAGATCCAATTGGATTTATCGAATCAATTCGAGAGCGATATCCAAACCTTGTCATACAAGGCATCCAGGCAGCATATGTCTTGAATGCAGAACATGTGAAAAAGATAATTGTGATTTCTTTATCTGCCCAAAGGGCAGACACTTTACTTTCTAATAAAATTGAGACTGATATTCTAATGAGATTTGCATGTACCAGACAAATTAGCGGTGCAATTTCCAAAGTGGGTGTAAAAAAGAACACTGACTCCATATTGATAATAATTGGCAAAAAATCGCAGATTGAAAAACTCTACAATGAAATTGAAGACCTTTTACAAAATAATGTGTTCTTAAAAGACAATTCAGGATTCGTAAAAAAAGAATTTGGAATAACAAAAAAGCAACTTGACTGTGTATTTTCTAAAATGCCATTGGAAGACTTGCTTGCAGAAAAGTCTGCAACACTATTCCATTGAATCTCGCTTGAGTTTTAGTGTGCTTACAATGTCTTCTTCTTTTAGAATTGAAACACCTGTTATGCCGCCCATTATCTGAATCATAACATTCCAGTCATAAGACTCTAGGGATACCTTGTTTGGAATTATGCCCGCAATAGAATCTATCAGTTCCTTTGAGGATATCTCATTGCCTCTTTTTTCAATTGTAATCCTATACGTATCAGTATCTTTCATGAGTTTGATTTGGCCCCGTACACTTTCTACTATGTTTTCAAGACCAGATGAAGTGGACTGTCTTATCGGAATAAATCTATGACAGTATCTCATTCTCCATGGTTCATCGAGAGTTATCTTTTTGATCTCAGTTATGACCGCAAACGGATCAATTAGGGTGTCAATCCAGATTATTCCAGAAAAACTTGATTTGCCTATTCTTGTAGACCCATCTCCTAGTTCTTGAATAATTTCGGCAATTTCGTCACATGCCTCTTCTTCCATATGCCTACTACAGGTTGCAATTAAATTCAAACTAAAGACTCCGATTTTATCTTGCCTTCTCTTACTATTTTTAATTCATTACTTACTACATGCACTATGGTAGACTCGCAAGAGTCGGCAATTTTTCCTCCATCTAATAGTATGTCATAGCCTGAAAACTTACTTGATATCTCCTTTGAATCATCAAATGATGGCTGTCCAGAAAAATTTGCGCTAGTGCCCACAAGTAACCTACATTTTTTTAAAAGATCAAGTGTGCAAGGGTGATTTGGAACTCTTACTGCAATCCTGCCTTCAAGGCCAAGTGACACTTCAATTTTTTTGTCCTTGACCTTGAGAATCAATGTTATGGGGCCAGGCCAAAACTTGTCTGCAATTTTTTCTGATTTTTCATCAAAAAATGCAATCTTCTCTATATCTTTTTTTGAGTATGCAAGAACTGGAAGCTGTTTGATCTTTCCCCTGCCTTTTATTTGATATATTCTGTTAACCGCTTCGTGATTATACGGATCGCATCCAATCCCATAAACTGTATCGGTAGGAAATACGACCACTCCTCCTTTTTTTATGGTATCATACGCATCTCTTATTCCACTCTCATTGCAAGGCAGGATCACATTTTTTTGACGTGTTTAATAGTAAATTATCTCTTCTTATGAAAATGATATAAGATTGGAACGCGTACTATGACCCATGGACGAAGTATCACAGTGTCAATGTCCTCCCGGTGGAGAAACCTATGAAGACGAAGATGGAATGCAAATCTGCGTTTCATGTGGCGGCTGGGTAGCGTAAAATCAACCAGTTATGGTGATGATATGATATCAGTACTGTGCAAGTCTTTTATAGGAAAATATTTTGTGTGAGTAATATGTCAGACGACCTTGATAATGACTTTCAAGACGAGTTTGAGGATGACGATGTAGAAGATGACACTGAAGAAATAGAGGACGAAGGCGAAAGTTAAATTCTCAATCCAAACGAGTCGGCAAACTCTCTGAATCCGCGATATGCCTGAAGAAACTCTCTACCTCTATTGCTTATTCTATACTTGCAAGCTCTATCAGAACTGGTCTGTTCCAAAAGCCCCTGTGAGACAAGTGTTTCTAAAATTTTTGAAAGTCTGGCATATGAAACATTTGCCTTTCGAATTAGGTAAGTTACGCTGGCACCTGACTCATCCGGTACTTCGTCTCTTGCAGTGGATAAAATGTCTCCAATTATGCTCATGTGAGTTCTATACGCTATTGCCAAATTTTACTCCCCCTCTCAAAGGAACCTGTGAAATTGGAACAAAGAGTGCACCCAGTCCTACTATCTTTGTAGAAACTGAAATGAAATACAACACTGATTTTGGAAATACAATTGAATACCAACCCAAAAATTCGCCTAATGCTAGCAATCCAAGGCCTGCGGCTACGAAAATAGCGCTCCTCTTCCTATTTTCCATATATGACATTATTGTTTCAATTGTCCCATATACCAGTAGGATAAAAGAAATTGACCTTATAATATGCTCAATTGAATTACCTGGAATGATGAAAAGAGGTATTGCAATAGATTTGAAATATCTCGACTTTGGGAAAAATGATTTTATCCCATGAGAGAATGCTATGAAAAAATACCCAATAGTTTGAATTCCTAATCCTAGGGTCTGAATCCAAGTATCCAGCTTGACATAACCCAAGACAAGGGACTCGATGAGAAAACCAAATCCTACAACCCCAAATCCTATACTGATTGAAAAGAAAGAGATGTTTAATCTAAAGAGAGTGGGACTGCCAGTATTCTTGAATCCAATGTATGCAAAGATTCCTAGGACTAGTCCTACTACAAAGCCCAAAAGATTAAGGGCAGATTCAAGAATAAATTCCAATTAGATATTGTTGCCTTTTGAAATTACATAAGGCTTGTAGTGTATTTTTTTCTACCAATCATCAAGAGTTCCGGGTGTAGTACCTTTGGTATCAGATACATAATCTCCTAGAACATCAGAATATCTTGCATCCTTGTAAGCGATAAATTTCACATATTCACCATATGACATGTCAAGAGAACAATGTGAACATTTGACATATGAAAAATCATCTCCAAGTTCAGCTATTTTTTCACACTTGGGACATTTTATTTTCATGTACTATATTACCTCCAAGACCTATTATCTCTTCTTAAAGAATTAAATTGCTATGTTCTGTTGCTCAATTATGGCAAGAACATGTACCAAGTGTAAAAAAGAAATTCCAGATGGTGTTGAACTTGATCCATTTGCAGTCGGTTATCCATGCTGCAATGTATGCTGGGAAGAATGGAAGCAATATAGAATCATGGTCATGAATGAAATGAAATTAGACATGTCTATGCCTGATCATAGAAAGGTAGTTAAAAAATATGAAAAAGTGTTTGTCGGCGTTATGACTCCTGAGGGAGATGTTATCAATTTTGCCGATGAGAATAAACGAAAACCAGACAGTCCGCTTTAGATACCGATCTCATTTCTTGCACTCTGCGGAATTATTAAGTATAGTTTTTTCCTGTCTTTCTCGTCAAACTTTCTGACTATTTCCTTAAGCGTTGAAGAAAGTACGACTCTTTGCTCTGCAGGCAGAGACATGTATATTTCAAAAATTCCATCCAAATTGAAGGCAATCAGTTTTTCTGGATGGCTTGTTATCTCGTTGATGTAGTTAGAAAACATAATTGTCCTTTGCTCTTCTGATAAACCACATAAAATTTCGAGCCAAGTCTTAAACAAGGTTGAAAATTTGTCAAATTGTATAGTGGGTCCGGCCTGTAATGCATTATTTATGATCTCCTTCTTATCCTCCTGACTCATCGAGAAAAACTCTGATAACCTCTTTTTTAGTATCGGTTTTCTTAGAAATTCCGGAAGTCCTGCTAGATTTACTATGATATTTCCGGCATGATTTGGAGAGGACATGTGAGTTTGAGACTTCTATCTCTTCTAAAATCGTATTGTTAAGATTTGGCTTAAATATCTCCGGTTATGCTCTCCCTGTATGCCTTCTACAGTTATCGTTGGTGGTTTCTATGGTGATGAGGGAAAAGGAAAGATTGTCTCTTATCTTGCAATAAAGGACAACCCAACAGTAGCTGTTCGAGGTGGAGTGGGACCTAACGCGGGTCATACAATTGAACACAAAAATAAAAAATACAAAGTTAGAATGTTGCCAAGTGCTTTCCTAAACTCGAGTACCAGACTATTGATAGGTCCTGGAGTGGTAGTAAGTCCAGAAGTGCTTCTAAAAGAGATTGAAGAATTTGGAACTCATGATAGATCCTTTGTAGATTTTCAATGTGGTATTATAGAAGAATCACACAGAACAACCGATTCTGGTGGCAGATTAAAACAGTCTATTGGCAGTACCGGAACTGGCACAGGACCAGCTAACGCAGATAGAGCAATGCGTACACTAAAGCTTGCAAAAGATGTTGAATCACTTACTCTGTATCTTGATGATGTTCCCAACCAAGTAAATTTTGCACTAGATAGAAAAGAAAATGTAATTGTAGAAGGAACACAAGGAACATTTCTTTCATTATGGCATGGAACGTATCCTTTTGTTACATCAAAAGATGTTACCGCATCTGCAATATGTGCAGATGTTGGAATTGGACCAAAGAGTGTTGATGAAGTACTTGTTGTTTTCAAAGCATTTGTTACCAGAGTTGGAGAAGGTCCATTGAAAAATGAGATTTCTCCAGAACAGGCAGTAACAAAAGGGTGGCAAGAAGTGGGAACAGTTACTGGAAGACAAAGACGAGCGGCTGAATTTGATTTTGATCTTGCAAGGAGATCAATTATGCTAAACAGCGCAACCCAACTTGGAATCACAAAACTAGATGTAGTTTTTCCAGAATGTGCACACATGCAGTCATTTTCGGATTTGAGTTCTCCTGCCAAGTATTTTATTAAAAATATCGAAGACCAGCTCAAAGTGCCTGTTACATTGATTGGCACTGGTCCAGATGTGTATGATGTAATTGATCGAAGACAATAAAGAAAAGAGAATTGTAAGCGACTACTTTTAATGTGGATGATTTTTGAGAAATCCTATGGCGAAACTTCCTTTTTACATAGAAGTGACTGACATGGCCGAATTCTCAAGAATGGTTTGCGCTTTGGAGAGAGTTCCCCGCACTGCCTTTTCCTTTGACCTTGATGGAAAAAGCATAATTTCAGTACAGATGGATCTTCTAAAAGAAAGGTCTGTTAATTTCTATGTTCAAACAGACAAAAAAGGACACTATCTTTCATATGGATTCAAGGCAGGAAAAGAAGATTATGATATAGTAAATACCATATCCAATCCAATGTATCTCTATTCTCCAATTGTTCGAGTAAAATCACTTCCTGCAACTCTCAAACCAGAGACTGCATCTCTTCCTGAAGTTGTGTACGAATCGATAGAGCTTGAGGATCTTACAAGTCTGATTAAACTAAGTTATGGATTTGAAGAATCTCCGTTTCCACTCTTTGCTTTCCCAGATGGAACTAACTGGTATGTGGGAGTATTCATGAACTTTAACGAATCTGACGAGACTTCATACTTCTGTCATGTTAAACTCGATTACGAGCCCACAAAACCGTTTATGAAATATTCTAGCAAAGATGGCATAGAACCAACTTTTGTTAGTGCAGTAAGTGATCACGGATACTCGTACCTTAAAGTAATAAAACTAAAAGGTAAACATCCTCTAGTCAAGCTATGAATAATTTCAGAAAAAGAATGAAGGACTCTTCTTTGAGAAGTTCCATTATTTTAGCAAATGATCTTGATGATAGAAATCTTGACCTACTTGAGAAAAAAACAATAAAAAATATCAAAACACTAGGACAATATCTTTGTGCTGTAAAATTTAATTTTCATCTATTGTTGCCACTTGGTGAAAAAAGCATCAAGAAAATAAATCAAGTTGCACATGATTCTGGGTTGCAAACAATCGCTGACATAAAACTAAATGACATTGGAAATACTAACATGATAACTTTGCAGAGACTCTGGCAAAGTGGATTTGATGCGGTTATAGCAAATCCGATAATGGGACCTGAAAATTTATCTGAACTTGTAAAAAACGCACACAGCAACAATAAGGGTGTCATAACTCTAGTACACATGAGCCATCCTGGAGCAAAGTTGGGATATGGCCTGAAAATTCAAGATCCAAATACCAAAAAAATGTCAAACCTTCATGAACTTTTCTTAAAGTGGTCCTATTCTTTACATGTTGACGGCATTGTAGTTGGCGCAACTGTTCCAAAACTCATAGAATTATCACGCAAGAAAGCAAAGGGAAGATTTGAGATTTACTCACCTGGGGTTGGAACTCAAGGAGGAAATCCAAACGATGCGTTGAATGCAGGTGCAAACTATCTAATTGTAGGAAGAACAATTCTTAATTCAAAAAATCCTCGGCTTGAAGCACAGAATCTTTGCAAGCTAACTCTCAAATCCTAAATCTTTGATCTTTTTGAATAACTTTTGCGCAGTCTTGTAAGTCAATTTCTTGAGGGTGTCATTAAAATTTAACCACGTGTAATCGCGATGCTCATGTGATAATATGACATCATTTGTTTTTGTACGTGCCAAAAAGAAGACAACTTCTTTGTGTATCACCTCGCCGTCTCTCTGATAATAATACTCAATCTTGTATTCAAACCCGTCAACAAAATCAATATCTGTTATTCCAGTTTCCTCTCTTACCTCTCTTACAACAGTCTGCTTGAAAGTCTCGCCTTTCTCAATATTTCCCTTGACAAAATCCCAGTGACCTGAAGGATAATTCAAAAGCAAATACAACTTACCTGAAGGCGCTTCTTGGTAAAGTATTGTGCCTGCTGATCTTTCTTCCAACATTTACAAAAGAAGTTCTTATGTCCTGTATTTCTCTTTTCTATTTTCCTAGTCTACGGCCTCTTTTTTGGAAAGTCCTTATTGCTCGCATGAGGTCAATTTTTCTAAATTCGGGCCAATAAATGTCCATGAAAACAAGTTCACTGTATGCACTTTGCCAAAGTAGAAAACCGCTCAATCGTTTCTCTCCCGATGTCCTTAGTATCATATCAGGTGATGATTGAGGCAGGTGCGAGGTATAGAGACTTGACTCGATTACATCCTTGTCTATCTGATTTACATCTAGAGTGCCATCCTTGATTCTTGATCCAATCTTTTTGATTGCATCAACAAGTTCATTTTGCCCACCATAAGCTATTGCAATATTCAAGTAATGATTGTCATATTCTTTTGTGGACTCTTCGAGTTTGTTGAGAATGTCTCTTAGAAAGTCTGGCAAAAGCTCTACACTGCCAATGGCCTTTACCTTCATGCGGTTCTTGTGTATTCTGGGATCATTGTATAGCTTGTGTAATCTTGCATTGATCAAGTCATAGAGATAATCCAACTCCTCGTCTTGCCTGCCAAGATTTTCTGATGATAACACATACAAGGTAATTATTTTGATGTTTAGCTCTTCACACCAGTCTAGCAATTTTTCTACAGCATCAGCACCTCTAAAGTGACCCTCTAACTTTACAATCAGATTACGTTTTGCCCATCTCCTGTTTCCATCAAGAATTATAGCAATATGCTTTGGCATCTCTCCACTATGGATGTCCTTTTCTAATCTCTTCGAGTATAGGCTGTAAAGACCGCCTAAGTTGAGAACTTTATCTTTTATTCTGATAGTGCTTCGCCACCCTTCTTCTTTCTATATCTGTGGAAGAGCAGAGATGCAGATATCAGTATTACTGCAAGCCCAAGTAATAGTGGTGGGATTAGAGTAAATGGACTTTCTCCTTTTATCATGATTGTAGTAAACTGAGAAACAACTGGATAGAGCGTAACCAGTACGATTAATCTTAGAATATCTGTAATTGATCTAATGCTTCCCTTAAACCAACTACTTAACAACGAACCTCCAAAGATGCATCCTATTCCCATCCAAAGAAATGGCAACATTCCAGAAACAAAGAGTCCCATTGTTTGCTGATTCAAAACTAATTTCAATATGCTATCAGGTTTTGTTGCAATATTAGGTACGGCAGAACTAATGCCAGCTGTTAACGATGCAAGAATCATGACAATTCCTGCTACTAACGTAAAAGTTCGTATAAATCCACCAGGTGTTGGTTTGTTCCAGTTGGTCCAAGCTCTGTCTACATCAAAAGCTCTGATAAGAAATGCTCCACCAAGAATGCTTACCAAGACTGCAAATATTTCTCTAGTTAACCCAAGTACAGTAGCTACTCCACCTATTAACAAAAGCATTCCAGGAACGCCCAAAAAGAATTTTGAATATTTTGAATCAAACGCAATGGCTTTGAGATATCTTCCCAATACCGCATACGAATATTCTACTGTTCTACTTACTCGCATTACAACTCTTTTTACAGAAACTATTGGTAAGACATTCTGAATTATTGGTATGACACTTTCATCATCTTCTCCGTCTGATACTATCACTGCACCGCTTGCTGCAAACTTTGCAGTTATTGTCTTTACTTGAGAAATAATTTTTTCGTCTCCCTGCACGCCTTTATTTTCAGTACCTGCAACTATTACGACCTCTGCTTGATATCCCTTGCTTATCAAATCTTCAAATGTTTTAACAGCTGCAAAAATTGAATTAGAATCTGCATCTTCAGGATCTTCCAATGCAAGTCTCTGAGCTGCCTCTATGCATGCATTGCGTCCAATTACTGGTGTAACAACACCTGCTTTGACTCCGATATCATCATCTCTGTCAACACAAATCACTAGTAGTCTGCTAGTCTTGGTCTCTGTCGTTTCATTTTGTAAACTAGCTTCTTTTGCTGACATGGTATAGACGAAAATCGCATTTCCTATTAATTAATGTAGTTTCTATCTAATTTTACAAATACTTTAAGAAATTCAACTCAAACTGTGATTTGATATTCTCAGGGACGAGTCTGGTCAGACTTGGTTGCCAACGCATCTGATTCTTTCTTGAGGGCATCTAACTTTGACATCTCATCATTTAGGTCGCTTGTAGATATTCCACCTTTCATCTTGTTTGCAAGTGAGATTGTCTCTGTAAGATAATTGTTATACTTTTTGAGGGACTCAAAATATGCACCATAGCTTTGTTTCCATTGAGTAGGAGCATTGCTCTCCACTAGTTCGCTTACCAATGAGGTGACCTGAGAAGATGATACCTGGGTTTGATTGATAAATTCATCAGGAGACATGCTCTTATCTGATAATCCTTTGAGGTTGGAATCTATTGCAGTAATAATGAGCAAATGCCTCTCTTTTACACTGTCCAACTCGCTCTTGTAATCTGAAACAACAACAGAAGAACCATGATTTTGTGGAAGGAACCATACTGCAAAACTTGCACCTGAAATTGCTACTAGTATTGCTATTGTGATGATTATGCCTTTCCTAGTTGCCATTCAAGTGAGTCTCTTTGGGGCGCTTTTAAAAGCATAGCGACATTCAACAATTTGATCATTCTCATGGCCAATTTGTTAATTTCGTGGTGTTGGATCATTTCCTCATAAGAAATATGGGGAAAATATTCATTTTTATGAAAAATCTAGATCTGTGATCTGAATTAGGCCATGTAAAAATTTAACACCCTCTAGCGTATAGTGAAATAATTTTTACAGAGTCTTGCTATATACAACTTCATTCGTAAGATGTTGAAATGACTCAAGCATACTGCGTAAAATGCAGAAAAAAAGTCGACATCTCAAATCCAAAGGAAGTTAAGCTAAAGAACGGACGACCTGCGGTAAAGGGCACATGCCCAAAATGTAGTACTAACGTCTTCCGCATAGGAAAGCCTTAGTACAATTTTCTTCTTTTTCTAGAGTAAATCAATATAGGTGGCGATTCTGTAACTATTCTAGTTGACAAAAGCAGAATATGAAAAATTATTGAAAGGCATTCAGGATAAAGTATCTCAAATTCAAGCAGGTTCTACATCGAGATTTGAACTTCCCAAAGTGGATATCATGTGGCAAGGAAATCGGACATTTTTCAGAAACTTTTCAGAATTTCCAAAAATACTGCGAAGGGATCCAGAGAAGCTTCTACAGTATCTTTCAAAGGAATTTGCAACTCCAGCACAATTTGGAGGTGACAAGGCAGTCTTTGTAGGAAAAAAAGACCCTCATGAATTTACAATTAGACTGAATAGATATCTTAAGGAGTATGTGGAATGCCCTACCTGTAAAAGTCCTGATACAAGGGTAGAAAAGGAAAATAGAGTAACCTCTCTCAAATGTGAAGCATGTGGAGCCAAATCTCCTCTTAAGGGCCAATATGCGTAAATGAATTTTGCAGTAAGAGTAGTTAATCAACAAAACAATAGAATGTTGAATATGTGTGATGCCGAATTGGTTGGCAGAACACTCAAACAATCTGATCTGGAGGTCAAAATCAGTAAGATCTATTATGGAGACCGCGTAGTTGATGAAAAAGAAGCGGAATCTCTTCTGAGAAATTCTTCAATAATTAACATGGCTGGTAGAAAAACAATTGATCTTTCAATAAAGATTGGAGTAGGAACCGCAAAAGGTGTAAAAGAAATTGAAGGAGTTCCATTTCTTATTGTTTTCAAATTTTGAAAATACAACGATTATATACATACTGAACACTCTGTTGTCTGAGAATTTTGGGTAAGCGAAAAGTCCTAAACGAAAGTGAGTTAAAAGAAATGTATTTGCCTGGAGAAGGAGAGCTACTAGGCCGAGTTGTAAAACTTTTGGGCAGTGATCATATACTTGTAAGATGTACAGATGACAAGACTAGAATGGGTAGAATCAGAGGAAAACTAAAAAGAAAAATTTGGATTAGAGATAATGACGTTGTAACAATTGCCCCTTGGGATTTCAAAGCTGACGATCGTGGTGATATTACTTGGAGATATACTCTATCGCAAGTTGATATACTAAAACAAAAAGGGCTCTTGCCACAAGATTTCTAATAGTAATAGATTTTACAAAGTTTGTTTTACAATTAATGTTGTCTATAGGGGTAAAATAACATGAATGAAGAATCTATAGATGAATTTGAAGATGAAGAGATTTCAAAAGAAAATGATTTAGAGATTGCAGAAGAAAGTGATGATCTGGTTTCATTAGAAACGATGGATGAAATTGAAGAAGATTCAACCACTGAAGAATCTGATTTGGGATTACAAGACAAATTGGCAAGGAAGATGAACCTTAAACTTGCTGGAAAGGAAAGAGGTAGAAAAACTGAGAAGGGCATATTTGATAAAGACAAAGTGCTAGAGGCAGTATTTGATAAATCTACTGTAATGACTCTCTCACGGCTGATAAATAATGGTGTTATTTTATATGTCAACGGTGCAGTTGGAGCGGGAAAAGAGTCACAACTGTATTGGGCGGTTGACCCATTTGGAAATGATCTTGCTGTAAAAATTTATCTGGTTACAACGTCAAATTTTAAAAAGCGATATCCTTACCTTATTGGAGATCCGAGATTTACGCGAATAAAAAGCGGTACCAGATCTCTTGTGGAATTATGGGCTAAAAAAGAATTCCGTAATTTGAGCAAGTCTTTTAATTGTGGAATTCCATGTCCAGAACCAATAACCGTGGTAAAAAATATTCTAGTAATGAAATTTGTGGGAACAGGCGGTGTTACATGTCCTACATTGGTTGAATCTGAAGTAGATTACTCTGATTATGAAAAGACAATTAAAATTATTTCTGATCTCTATCAAAAAGCTGAACTTGTTCATGCAGATCTTTCAGAGTATAATATTTTCAAAACTGCAGAAGGACCAGTAGTTTTTGATTTCGGCTCTGCGGTAGATATAAGACATCCTAAAACCAAAGAATTTCTTGAAAGAGATATTAGTAATATTACTAAATTCTTTGTTAAGAGAGGACTTACAGTGGACAATCCAATTGATGTGTTTAAGAGGGTTACAAAATGATCTTTGAGAAAACTATACTAATTCCAGTTGATCGTGTTGGAGTATTGATTGGTAAATCCGGAAAAATAAAAGCCAAGATCGAAAAAATTTGCTCTGTTTCATTATCTATTGACAGTCAAACTGGCGAGACAGTCATAAAGGGAGTTGGGGATGTTGAAAATGTAATGCCCTTTAAGGCTGAAGAAATTGTAATGGCCATAGGTCGTGGATTCTCTGCAGAGAATGCAATGCGCCTTGTCCAGGAGGAGACTTCATTACATGTTATGGATTTACGTCAATTTGTTGGGAGATCTCCTGCACAAATTGAGAGAATAAAAAGTAGAATAATAGGGGAAAGTGGACGTGTTAGAAAAAATATTGAGGATCTAAGTGGTGCAAAAGTGTCTGTTTATGGTAGAACTGTTGCTATAATTGGAGACGGAACGCAACTAAAATCTGCTGTAAACGCAATAACGTCTATTTCAAGTGGGAGTACTCATGGTAAAGTTTACAACGATCTTCAAGAATCAAGGAGACGACAAAAGCTAGAGAGGCTTCAACTTTGGGAGGGAGGAAATCTACTTGAGTAAAGAAGTTTTCAGTCAAATATCTCCAAGTGAATTCTTTTACAGAAATAGAGATCTTGCAGGATTTAGTAATCCAACTAGATCGCTCTACACATCTGTTAGGGAATTTGTAGAAAATGCACTTGATGCATGTGATCAAAAAAAGATACTTCCAGATATTCATCTTTCAATAAAAGCAGTAGATACAGAAAAACCAGATCCAAAACATTATGTCTTGACTGTGAAAGACAACGGCCCTGGAATTGATCCTGAACATATACCACTTGCTTTTGGTACTGTTCTTTATGGTTCCAAATTCGGTCTTAAACAAGCTAGAGGTATGTTTGGTCTTGGTGCTACAATGGCCATACTCTATGGTCAAATTACTACAAACAAACCAGTTACAGTGAAGAGTTGTTCCGATGGTAAAACACTTGATGAGTTTGTAATGCTGCTTGACATTCAGAAAAACAAACCTGTCATCTTAAAACACACAACAAAAGAGGGATCAAAGACAGGTCTTACAGTAAGTATTGTTCTTGAAGGAGATTACTCAAAGGCAGGATCAAAAGTTCGAGATTATGTATATCAGACTTCGCTAATTACTCCTTATGCTTCAATAACATTTGAAGATCCAAGCGGTGAAAAATTCTATTACCCAAGAATTGTAAAAGAAATGCCTCGTCCACCGACAGTCATCAAACCTCATCCACATGGTATTGATGTTGAGACTATTCGAAGGATGATCACAGATACACATTATCAGATTCCTGCAATTGATAACAAGATGATTGATAAAGTCAAAAAAGAATTAGGTCTAAAGAAAAATCTCTCTCCAAAAGAGATTCTAGAAAAAGCACAAAAACGCTGGTCTGATATCTCAAGACCTGTAAGAACTGTAATTTCTGTCATGTCCTTTCTAAATATTGATTTTGAGGGACTGAAAAAAATCAGAATTGACGATATTGACATAGCCAATAAGACTATTACCTATTGGGACTTTGGCGAATCTCAATCGCATGCAATAGAATTAGACCAAGATAGTCCATATTACAAGCAACTTGCAAGTACAGTTCAGGGAGACACGCTTCTCACCTTTTTGACAAAACGATTCCAAAGAGTTGGACCAACTACTGCAGAAAAATTCTGTGAGTTTGCCAAATTCAAGTCAGACAAAAGAATAGGAAGTATGACAAACGAGGAATTGGTAAAACTGGCAGACGCGCTTCAAAAATTTGAAGAATTTCTTGCACCCGATCCTAGTTGTCTTGCACCTTTGGGAGAAGAACCACTTTCTAAGGGAATAATGAAGTTTTTCAATCCCGAATTCGCAGCTGTTTGGCAACGTAATGCATCAGCATATTCTGGATTTCCATTTGTTGTAGAAATGGGCATTGCTTATGGAGGTGATATTCCACCAAATGGTCTCAAGGTTTATCGTTTTGCTAATCGTATACCACTTCTATATGATGAAGGAAGTGATGTAGTTCTCAAAATAGTAAACGAGACTGAATGGAGCAGATATAAAATAAAAGGAGATCCCCCTCTTGTTATAGTATCTCATATTTGTTCTACAAGAATTCCGTATAAGACAGTGGGAAAAGAAAATGTGGCAGATAGACCTGAACTTGAAAGGGAATTAAAGAATGCATTACAATACTTGGCAAGAAAGTTGGCTGTTCACATGTCTCGACAAGGCGCAGCTGACATGGCAAAAAAGAGAGCAAATCTTTATTCGAAATATGTTCCACTTATTGCACAATTTGCAACTGAACTTGCTGGAAAGAAAAAAGAACCAAATTATAACCAACTAATAAGGATGGGAAGTGAGATTGAAGAACAAGTCTAGTGCAAAGACGGCAGAGGCAAGAAAGAAAAGATTACTGTCTTTATTAGAACAACAAGGTCTTAACATCTATGACAGTCTTGATAAAGGAAAGTTTCCACAATTTGTGATACCTAGCAGATCGGTAAGCAATATTGTTTATGATAAAAAAATAAGACAATACATTTTGGGTAGCGCAAGTGCAATACGCAGTTCAAGAAACATGTCTCAGTTACGTTCCTATACACAGCTTGCATGGCTTGCCTTCTTTGTTAATAGACTAGTACGAGAAGGAAAATCATCTACATTAAGAGACATCTATTATTCATCGCAGGCGTTTAGT
This sequence comes from Nitrosotalea sp., assembly GCA_023252235.1. Lineage (GTDB taxonomy): Archaea > Thermoproteota > Nitrososphaeria > Nitrososphaerales > Nitrosopumilaceae > Nitrosotalea. The sequence goes on along the minus strand of JAHEXH010000011.1, from coordinate 11,849 downwards.
ATTGACTTTGAGGATCAGCCCGAATCTGATAATATTATAGTGGACTTGGAAGCTGTACTGACAAGTCCTCGTGAAGAATTTCACATATTTCCTGAGGAGAGAAGTAGTGTCTTTGGAGACTTGACAATTGAGTATACTGTCCCAGGATATGAAGGAAAAAGAATGAATCTCTCGGATCATCCTGATGGATATTTGATAGGGCCAAGTTTGAGCAGTGCAGAGCTTGTTGATACTAGTGCAGAACTTGTTATTGCAATTGAGAAGGGTGGTCTTTTTACAAGATTCGTTGAAGAGAAAGTTCATAAAAAATTCAAATCTATTATTGTGGATACTGCAGGTCAAGCTCCTAGATCCACAAGAAACCTGTTGAGAAGACTTAACACTGAAATGGGATTACCAGTAGTCATACTGGCTGATGGTGATGTGTATGGCGAACACATTGCAATGGTAATAAAATCCGGTTCTGCAAATGCAGCTCATCTTAGGGAGTTAACAGTACCAGATGCAAAATGGTTGGGTGTTTGGGCAACTGATATTGAAAAATACAAGCTACCGACAATTCCTATGACAGAATCTGACATAAAGAGAATCTATGATCTTCAAAAAGATCCTAGATATCAAGAAGGAAACTGGAAAAAACAACTAGAGGTATTTCTAAAGTTGAAAAGAAAAGCAGAACTTGAGGCATTCTCAAAGTATGGTCTTACTAATATTACAGACAAGTATCTTCCAGCAAAACTAGAAGAATCAAAGAGTTTCTAATTTTCTAATCTTTAAAGTAAGAACACCGTTTCTGTATTTGAAGTCGTGAATTCCCATGTCTGGTGTTGTTTCAATTGGGACTTCTTTTGAAAAATGTCCTGAACCACGTACATATAAAATTCCGTCAATTAATCTGACAGTGACCTGATCCTCTGGACCTGGTACCTCTGCTACAAATATTGTTTCTTTTTCTCCTTTTATGAGATCATAGACCCAGTTCTTTGTGTCTACTTCCTTTGGCGTATACTGGGGAACATTCTCAGTTGTCATCTTCTTTAGTACTCTTACCCAATAAATCATGATTGCTGCAGCTATTCCAATTAGTATAAAGCTGACATATCCCTGTGAGGATCTTAGTGAGAGCATGTATACTACACCCAAGAACAGTAAAACCATTAAGGGAATTATAAAATCAAATGACTTGTCATTAGAGTATCTGCTCTTGTAGCTTGCCAAAGATATTCTGCTTCATTCACCCACAATCCAAATATAAACACTCGTAGAATCCTGACTCAAATTGGATGAGATCGTTTCATAATTGTACTATGTAACTTGGAATTAGGTGGTTTCCCATCTTTTGAATAGATTATGCTCGATTCCAAATTGATCAAGGCATTTTCCCACTACATGGTTCAATATATTATCGATGTTCTTTGGTCTGTTGTAAAAGCCCGGCATGGCAGGTAATATGACCACTCCAATTCGAGAAAGTTTTAGCATGTTTTCAAGATGTATGCTAGTAAGTGGAGTCTCTCTTGGGACTAGAACTAGTTTACGAGATTCTTTCATTGTGACTCCTGCGGCTCTAGCCACCAGAGTTTCTTCGTAACCGTTAGCAATACTTGAAAGTGTTTTCATTGTGCAAGGGATTACTATCATTCCATCTGTCTTGTGTGTTCCACTTGAAACACTTGCTGCCATGTTTGAATCATCGGAATAATGTTCTGCCAATGATTGTACATATTTTAAATCATAATCCGTTTCTAGTACAAGACATTTTTTCGCCCACTCTGTCATGATTAAATGGACATCAACTTTGCATTGCTTGAGAACCTCTAGCATTCTTACACCATACAGGATTCCTGAACTTCCAGTTAATCCTATGATTAATCTCATAAGAGGTTTGTCTCTATTCCATATTTAATTTCAGCTGTGATTTAACATGTTTATTTATGATATTGTGGGTCTTGATATCAATGAGTGTTAATATAGACACCGTTGAAGAAAATATTGTTTCAGAACTTAGACTCTCTCCTATTCAAGCTAAGGTCTATGTTTTGGTAGTAAAAAAAGGCAAAATGTCTGCTCAAGACATAGCACAGAATCTGAGTATATCAGAAGATGAGGCGCATCAAGCTGCAACAAGTCTTATTCAAAATGGAGGGTTTATCGATATTACAAAGACAGAGTTTGAGTCAATGCATCCGAGATTTGCCGTTGTTAATATGTACAGAAGAATGTGCGAAAGGGAAAATATTCCGTTTAAGAAGAATCTTTTGGTGGACAACATCTCAATTATTTTAGAAAAGCCATATGATGATGCAAGGACTAAATATAACCGATAATGGAGGAGGAAACATGTCTATAGATACAGAATCTTGCAATCATGAAGTAGTTTACTTTGGAGTTACCAATGTCAACTATGAAAAAAGAACTATAGGTTCAGTTGATACATGGCGTTGTGTAAAATGCAAGAAAATTTTCTGTGAAGAAAAACAACTTGGTATTGATAGTATAGTCGATTATGTAGGTATGCCAAAAATATCTCCAGATCAAAAATGGGCTGTACTTTTATGTAATCTTAAAAAACACAAGGAGAAATGGAAACTAGTAAAAATAAAACAAAATGATGAAATTCAACATGAATGTATTGATGAAAAAATAATCCAACTCAAGGTAAAGGACTTTAAGATTGACGATGACAAACATTGGAACTTTCTTATAGAAAATTCAATCAATAAGGCAATAGAGATCTAAGTTTGCATGGATATCCAAGTTCATATCAATAATGTTCGCGGAAGTCAAATAGCTGCCAAGATAACTGGCACTTTTAACATTAATGGTCATCCATTCAAGTTTCAGGCAATAGCTTTTGGAAGGATTGGCGGGCATAATATTGGTGCAAAAATCTCAAAGACTGTTGAGAAGGATCTTGTAAAATTTGGCTATGATGTAGATGAAGTAATAAACGAATTACAACAAAGACTCGTTCGTGGAGATATCACTCTTCCAGAAGGATTGACTAAAGATTCCTTTGCAGATGGCTAGAACTGTGCTTCTTCAAATGCCTTGTGACATGAGCAACCACGTTGTTGTGGTATCAGGTCAAAAAGTAGAGAAAGTATGTTCTTTGTAGTACCTACATTCTTGGATAAAGTCTCTAAAACCTCTTTTGCAGTAACAGGCTTTTGAGCCCATACATCATAATCAGTTACTGTTGAAATTGATACATAACACATCTGAGCTTCTCTTGCAAGTTGACACTCTGGAACTAGAGTCATTCCTATGATGTCTGCACCTATGACATTTTTGTAGAATTTTGATTCTGCTCTTGTTGAAAACCTAGGTCCTTCAATGCAGATGTATGTTGCATCTTTATGTATGTGAAGATTCATTTTCTTTGAAACATCTAAAACAACATTTTGAAGCTCAGGACAGAATGGATCTGCTACGGATATGTGAATAACTTTACCATCTTCATATAGTGTGTACTTTCTTGATTTTGTAAAATCTATGAATTGTGATGGAAGTACAACATCTCCGGGTTTTAATTCCTCTTTTAAGCTTCCAACTGCTGATGGTGCAATAATTCTTTTAATTCCCATCTCTTTGAATGCCCAAATGTTTGCTCTAAAATTTATCAGATGAGGAGGAATTGTATGTTTTTTACCATGTCTTGGCATGAATGCCACTCTTCTTCCTTTGTAAATTCCAACTGTTATAGAATCTGAAGTTTTACCAAATGGTGTTTCCACAGTGATCTCTTTGCTTTCAGCAAGTAAACCCGAATCATATATTCCAGTTCCGCCAAAAATGCCTATCTCTGCCTGTTCTATCAATATTTCACCAACGCGTTATGCTTGTAGTCTTTGATGAGTTTTGATCCTTTCAAGTCTGTTAATTCTATGATGAACGCAAAACCGGATACCTTACCACCTATCTTCTCAACTAGACTTGCTGCAGCTTTTGCAGTACCACCGGTTGCAAGCAAGTCATCACAAATGTACACTTTTTGTCCTTTCTTTATTGCATCAACTTGGATCTCCATTGTGGCAGTTCCATATTCTATGCTGTATGATACCTTGTGAGTAGCACCTGGTAATTTCCCTTGTTTTCTAATCATTATCATGCCTTTGTTGTACTTGAGAGCTAATGCGCAAGCTAGTGGAAAACCTCTTGACTCTATCCCTGCAAAAATGTCAACATCATTTGGATGGATTATTTTTGTAAATTCATCTATTAGAAGCGATAATGCCGCTGGGTCTCTTAGAAGGGGACTAATATCTCTAAACAATATGCCTTTTTTTGGAAAATCTGGTATCTCTGCAATCTTGTCTTTTAGATTCACAAATCGTTGACAAGTTGTGGATGTAAAAAATATTACTAATTGAATTTTTATTGAATCCTTACGCTAATTGTTGCCGTACCTGTAATGGATGATGCCTCTACTGAGTATGTTCCGGGATTGATACTACGCGGAATTTGCCAACTTGTACTATAATCGCCTCTGTTTGTTGATGAAGTTGGTAATGTATCAACAATTGTATTGTTATTGCCTACCTTGATACTTATGGAAGCTGTGTTGCCGGCATCGGTTCCAGATACTACCATGATATCTCCTCTGGTGTAGCTACCTGAAGCTCTGTCTAGATGAACTGTGATTCCTTGTTTAGTTGACTTCACAGTTATGTTTGTGGATGCATGGTTTACTCCGCTAGTCCCATCAAGTTTCCATGTACCGGGGGTTGCAACTGCAGGAATCTTGAAATCAAATGAAGACAAATGACCTGTTTTATCTGAAAATGTTTGTACTGATTTTACTATTATGCCATTAGGATCTGTCAAGGAAATCTGGAGTAACGTATTTGGATTTGCTTTTCCAATAATTATGATGTTGTCTCCTGGTAGATATGTATCTTTTACAGTATTGAGTAAAATTTTCCCAGAACCTACTGCAAGACCAACCGCAAATTGTTTTTGGATCTTTTGATCTGCATGAGCTACTACTGCTGAGTAAATGCCTGGTGTATATGACGTCAAATTGAAAGAATAAGTGGTTTGACCATCCGAACCTAAACTAATCACATCTGCAAACTTTTGTTTGTCAGATGGGTCTACTATGATGAGGTTCAGAGTTGAGGATGAAGGACCTGTAACACTAATCACGGGTTTGTCGGTTGCTGAATAGCTGAGTTTATCCAATTTGGCCGTTATTGGAGGAGATGGATCTTCTCCTACTCCAAAGTAAAGTAATGTTACATCATTGCCTTGAGATACGGTTATTGTATAGGTTCCTTGCATGGCCGAATCTTCTAATTTGTATGGTGTTGAAACTGTACCACTAGATGTTACATTTGCATCTTTTGAATAAATCTGATGACCTGTAGGATCTGAGAAGGCAAAAGTCACAATTTGGTTTGAAATTGATGTGCCATTGACAAAAACTGTTTGCCCGGCCTCGTATTTTTTTGATGATGTTGCAACCGTAATCTCATGAGTTGTTACAATGTTGAATTGCTTTGAAACTTGACTTTTACCGTCTGAGACAGTTACTGAATATTTTCCAAATTCGCTATCTATAGGAATGATTCTCTTAAATGAATAATTCCCATCCTTATCTGGTTGTGCAGTCAATGTTGTTATTGGGTTTCCTTTTGAATCAAAGATCGTGAAAGTTAAAGTGGTTCCAGGAGTTGCTTTTCCTGAAACTAATTTTGTTTCTCCTCTATGAAATATTGGATCAAAATTTACTGTTAGAGGAATATTCTGTACTACACCTCCATGTTGTGGTACTTTGAGATTTGTAGAAAATGATTTTTGATTACCCTGCTGGTCCTTTAGAACAAAGTTAACACTTCCTGCTTGCTCAGAATCTGGTATAATTACAGTTGTGACAAAGTTTCCCTTATCATTAGACGAAAATGATCCTATCTTGTCATTACCTATGTACAAATCAAGGTTAGTTAGTGAAGAAAAACTAAATCCCATAACACGTACATGAGAACCTATGGCTGGAGTTGAGGGAATTATTCTAAATGTTGATGTGTCTAATATTCCTCTCACTGTTTGCTGCACTTGAGTACCACCAGATGTTTGAGTACCACCAGATGTTTGAGTACCACCAGATGTTTGAGTACCACCAGATGTTTGAGTACCACCAGATGTTTGAGTACCACCAGATGTTTGAGTACCTATGTCACCAGATCCAATTTCTATGTTATTTACATCTAATGCTTTCCATATCATAGTTGGTTCCTGCTGATCTGTTTTTATTTGAAAAGACACTGATTTCCCAGGCTTTAGTGGATTTATTGCACTAAATGCAAGAGTGGTGGGAGATGTCTTTACACCAAACCAACCATTTTCAAGCTTGAATGATTTGAAAGTACCACCACCGTTTATTTGCAAAGTAAATGAAGAAACAGATGATGTACTGTCTGCACTATTGCTAACAGAGAGTGTGGTCACTCCTTCTGTGTTTGTAGTAGTTACAGTTACAAATGTCGGTGACGCATTAACCTGTTGTACTGTATATGTTGTAAATATGCTACTGATAAGTAGAACAAGAAGAATAATTGATTTTGATAACACTTTACTCATACACTGAAAAACTCATCTCTCAATTAAATCTTAATAAGAAATTATACTTTAACGACTTACATTCTCATATAATTTATGAGTAAAGTACAAATGCTGATATTTTTTGTCTTATCTACTAAAGGTTGTAGATGTTTGTGATACTAGATTCTGATTCTGTCTTATTCTTTCAGCAATCAATCTGTATAATGACCTAAACTGATCCTTTGTCTTATCTGATAAAAAGTCCGTTTCGCCTAATACAATTTTTTCACAAATATATCTGCAGATTTCCTCTCTATCGAACTTCTCCCAACCTAAATGCTGATTTTCTTTCCAAATCTCATTTAGGTTATCTACTATGCTTTTCTTGCCCTTGGCTAATACTTGATCTTTAGTTAGTGTGGTATATCCTTCTTTTCTTAACTTGACTTCATAAGTTTGGTTTACTGCATAGAGATAGTCTTCATCTACTAGAAGGTCCTCTATGAACAGTCTTGGTTGTCCTGCAAGTTCAAAGAAAACCATTTGTACCGACTTGAATTCATTGGACTGGAGCTCCGTAGAAATCTTTCTTGATTCTTCTGTATTGTCTAATAGAATGAACGTGTCATATCCATGATTTTTATAAAATATGGCAAGCGACATGACTGAATTCTTGTTGTATGCCGGAACTATGTTGAGTGGATTCATGGAAAGATTCGGATCCTTTAGGAATCTATCAAATGCATTTAGATACATACAATCAGACATGGTTTCAACTATAATCACTGGTCTTGAGTTGAAACCAATCTGTTTGTCTACTATGGATTCAACAAGACCCCTTGACAGACCATATAGAATTGGGATAAGTGTCTGATCATCTGCATTCCAGTAATCATAATAGATCTTACTTAGATGTCGTCTCTTGTCAAGTTCTACTACAAGTAGATTACCTTGAGTATAATCGAATATCATGAAAGGTGAGTGAGTTGCGTAAAGTATCTGATTAGAACCGGCAAGACCCTTTAATAGATCTGAAATTCCTCTCTGTTGAGCAGGATGTAGATTTCTAGCAGGTTCATCAAGTAATAATATCGCTTCCTTTAGTTCTGCCTTTTGTGTTTCAGCGGCAAAATTTACAATAAATGAAAAAGTCCACTTGAATCCTTCAGCTCTTCTGTTGAGAAGCCCTGTGTTTGTAACTGTACCATCTTTATGAACATCTGATATGACCACACTCAAAACATTTCCTGGATTCCATCTCAATTCGACATGGATTGGATCTCCTTTCCATGCCGGATTGAGTCTCTCACTAAGTCTTCTACTTGAAATGTTTAGTAATTTTATCAGCCTTGATGGACTGTTTTTAGCCTCTTCAAGCTTTTGCGCATCAAGCTCTGCCAAGTAAAATAAATTGTTAACTGTCTCTGCCTTGTCAAACTCTTCTACATATTCCAATCCTCTAGCTCTGATTCCTTTTGATTCCCTCACAAATTCTTCTAAATCGATATTTCCAAGTATCTTTTTGTAGTCTGAAAAGTAAACAAATCGAGGGTGTAGTTTGTCTTCAATAAAATTGTCCAGTGCCGAACGTTCATTTGTTCCTATTAACATATTATCAAATATGCTCTCCAAATCTTGGTAGATGTTTTTCCACTCTGATATTACTTGCTGATCTTGTGATGCAATTAAGTAGATATTGTTATTGAATTCCGCCATCATATCCATAAAGACTTCTCGGGTTCGCGGAGGAGGGGCATTTAGAAACTTGGTATCTACCCTAATTCGTATGGGATTGGGCATGGATGCCACAAATGATTTGATTCTGTCAACAAAGTTTTCCCATGAGTTGAGTCTCTTGCTTGCCTCACCACTAATTTTTACTTCGCCAAAATCATATTGTATTCTGGAATTTTTATTGGTCCTGTAAATCTTCATCTTTTTTATATCTTGGAGATTTGGAAATTTTTCTCGAATTAACGAAGTCTCTTTTTCACTTAGTACAAACTCTCCTTCAGCTAATTTTATTTCTGACTTGAGTTCCTCAGTCATTTCATCACATAGATCTAATTCAGAAAGTTTTGTATCCTTGTTGAGTAATGTAAGAGCTTCTAAAATCGTAGTTTTACCACTTTCATTTCTTCCTACAAATGCAGCAAGATCCCCTACTTTAATTTCGCCGGAATCATGAATACAACGATAACCTTGAACTCTAAATTTTCTAAGCCGCATCTAGCGGCTATTGGCTTGGCTGTGATTTAACTTATTCGTCAAATTTATCAATTAGATGTTTTTCGACCAAATAGATATATGGGAACTAGAGCGGTTATACTACAAATTGGCAGTCAAAAAAATTGCTTATCTTGTTTTTGTCTTTCCTGTTATTGCATCATTGATTTTTGGAGGATTTGTATTATCTGATGTTTTAGGACAGCCTGATAGAAACTTGAACATGTGGCAATTTAAATTTGAAACACAAACTGGACAACAAGGTGACAAGGAGATCAGATTGCTGAATCTGGGAGATTCTTATCCTGTATCCACCTCGATTAACTTTAGTGTTAAAGTAAACAATACAGCGTTTGATTGTGGAGATCTGTACATGACAATATATGCTACAAATACATCCCCAAAACAGGTAATAGTTCAGCATGCCTATTTCTCACAATGTTTTGTACAGGACAGTTCCACTTTGCCGATTCAGGATACGTTTTCGCCTGTAATTGACAAAGTAGGACAGTATCAGATTGTGGCAGAAATGAAGGACAAGACTAATCAAAACAGCATTAGTGTAAAGGCTAACTTTAAGGTCCAATAAGAAAATAATATGTTATTATATTGCACGACTATCTGTAATATTGAGGAATAACTTCTTGTTATTAATGAATAATCATGGCTAAAAAAGAAAAAAAATCAATCAAAAAGATCGAGGAGAAAAAGGAAGTAGCCAAGACTGAAAAGAAAAAGGAAGTAGCCAAGACTGAAAAGAAAAAAACTAAAGATGAAAAGAAAAAGGAGACTGAACTTTTAGAGGAAGAACTTGAAGAGATTGATGAAAAGGAGATAGAAAACTTCCAGATAGAAGGTCTGGATATGGAAAAATTAAAAACAACTGTCTTAGGCTTGGTTGCAAAACGCGGAGACAATGGGATGTTCCAAAGTGAACTTTGGAAGAAACTTAAACTCTCAAGCAGAGATGGTTCAAGGCTTGCACTAAAGCTTGAAAGACAACATCTTGTTAAAAGAGAAAAAATTCTTGAGAATGGTCGCTGGACTTACAAGTTAAAGATTGCACATGTACCAGTAACTACACAATCAATAGAATCTGCACCATGTTTGATTTGCCCTGTTGAATCAAAATGTACTCTTGAAGGAGAAATTAGTCCAAGAACTTGTCCTTTGATTGAACAATGGGTTTTAACTGAACTTTCTACTAAGAAGGTAAAGAAATGAAATTAATTGATGCAAGGCGTGACTTGTATAGAAGATTAGCTCACAAAGAAGGATACCGAAGTAGAGCTGCATACAAACTAAAAGAACTAAACAACTCTTATCGAATAATCGGTCCTGGATTTTTCGTTTTAGATTTGGGGTGTTCACCTGGTGGATGGACCCAGGTTGCAAAAGAGCTTGCAGGAAACAAAGGACAAGTTATGGGCATTGACAAATCATTCGTTGAAGAAATTCAAGATGTCCACATCATTAGAGGAGATATTGAGGATGAATCTGTTGTAGAACAAATTTTCGAGTATTTTGGAGGTAAAATAAACGCCGTAATTTGTGATCTTTCACCAACAGTTACTGGAACTTGGGACGTAGATCATGGCAGACAAATCTCTCTAAACTACGCCGCAAGTAAAATTATGGACCAAGTTTTGGTACGAAAGGGCAATGCGCTCTTCAAAGTCTTTGATGGCCAGTATTCAATTGAATTTAGAGATTATATCAGAAAAAAGTTTGCCAAAGTTCAACTAAGAAAACCTCAAGCAAGCAGAAAATCAAGTAGTGAATTATACTATGTCTGTTTGGGATATCTTGGAAATTAAACTAGGGATAAAATCTCGTCCATTTTTGCATCTGTCTTAAACCCAGTGGGATTCATGCTTGTTTTTGTAGCTCTTAGTCCTATATCTCGGATCTTTTCTATTATCTTATCAAGAGCTGGTGGAGCCGATTGGTTTCTATGCCCAATCTCATCCAATGTAAAATAGGCGGGTGGCATATCTACTTCTTCTTGACACTTTTCCAAGAAACTTATGCAAGACTTGTCAACTGTCAAGTTTTTTTCTTCTGATATCATCGCATCAACAAAACTCTTGTCGTGGAGATTTTCCACCCAAAGTGGTCCTGCAAGTTTTGCCTTTGATTTGCAAACATTGCATATGTGTTCAGTTTCATGTACAACTTTTCTGTTACCGCAATTATCACAATGTAGGATATACCCCATGCAATTTTTGGTATTTGTTCTAACAAGTATTTTGACATAAGCCTTGTAGTAATGCATACTGTGTTGCACAAATAACGGTGCAATCATGATGTCCATTCTACCTGCTACGAGGTTCATACATCCAAGAATAAGCCGTAATGCTATCTCATTTCCGTATATGGTTCTAATCGGTGTTCCGTAGTACTTGCGTTGGCAAGCCTCTGGAAATATTCCATGTAAAACAGTAAGATCAGTAGCAGTGACTGACAATAATCCACCATGAAACGTAGCTCTTATTGCACAATCAAGATAGCGTGAAGGTGAACCAAAAGGATCCACATCTACAATTGCTCCACGTCCGTCCCTTGATGAATGGAGACTGAGGAATCGACAAGCCTCATTTTCAGAAAACTCGCACTTTGTAACCTTATTTAATTTCGCAATACTTTTTCCAATCTCGAGGGCTTGTGCATTTACATCATTTGCAACAACTTTCTCTATTGAGCTTATCTCATTTGCAACTCTTATGCTTCTTGCACCTATTCCAGCAAGTGAATCTAAAAAGATCTTTGGACCCTTGAAATTTTTAAGAAATGCAGAATACGCTATTATGGAAAAATCTCTACTCACTCTAGCCCTTGGATTGAAAAATGCCGGTTCCTTTGGAGGTGTCTTTTCTGATAATGAATCTTTAGGTACTAAAAGTCTTGTACTTCCTTCTACTATCTCTGCAAGTTCTGACTCCAACAGATTATCTTGTCTAAAATGATTTAATACATCTAACGCAAGAATAACCCAAATGCTAGTCTGCGGAGTAGATGACGCAGGTCGAGGTTCTGTTCTAGGCCCTCTTGTTATAGCTGGAATTTCTATTGAACGAAGC
>JAHEXH010000026.1:2739-3033 GCA_023252235.1 Nitrosotalea sp. | reverse complement strand
CAATTCCTTTCAATTGCAGCTCAATCAGATGCATTATTACACATTGTAGATGTTTCTGGAAGTGTTGACTCTTCAGGAAAGATTGCAGAAGTAGGCTCTGGAGATCCAATATCGGATTTTGCCGATATTGAAGAGGAGCTGATAATGTGGTATCACAAAATTCTAGAGGGAAATAGAGATAAGGTTTCAAAACTAATTCAATCAGATTCAGATAAAATCGAGGTACTGACTGATCTTTATCGAGGAATTGGAGTAAACAAGGATCACATTAAAGATGCATTAAGGACATCTCAT
>JAHEXH010000026.1:0-2729 GCA_023252235.1 Nitrosotalea sp. | reverse complement strand
TTACGTGAACGATACATAGACATGATTGTAGTTCCTGCAAGTGCTGATAGCGAGCTAAGCTTACGAAGAGCAGAACAAAAAGGATTGATAAAATATTCTCCTGGCTCAGAACAATTTGAGATTATTAATCAAGATGAGTTAAACGACAAACAAAAATCTGCTTTAGAATTTATCAAGAAAGGAATCATGGGTGAGTACATGAGAACTGGTGTCCAATTTGCAATAAACATCGCAGTTTTTAAATTATTAAAAATGAATTCTGTTTATCCTGTAGCAAACGAAAAAAATCTTTCAGATAAGAAAGGACGAGTGTTACCTGATTTGATATTAGTGAAGGATGGAGCTACTGTCACAGACCTTGCAAAAGAAATTCATACTGATTTACCAAAAGGTCTTCTATATGGCAAGGATCTAAGATACAATCTAAGATTACCTGTAACTTATCAGCTTCGTGATAGAGATGTAATTTGCCTGGTTAGCGCATCCCAGAAATAATAGCTATAGCACCATTTCATTGAGTAAAATTGATTCAAAAGAATAGAAACCTTAATTCGCTAGTTTCTAAGAATGTTCATAAAATGAATTTCATGAATCAAAAATTATTATTACTATTAATAGGATTGTCATTGTGCTTAGTCATTTCTTTGGAAGATCAGGTAGCATACGCAGCAATCCCTGACAAGCCAACAAACCTTCAAGCCTTTGCTGTTTCTCCAACCAAAATTGATTTGTATTGGAATACTCCTGAAAATAATGGCGGTTACCCAATTACCGGTTATAAAATCCAAGTAAGAACAGGTAGTGGAGATTTTGTAACGTTAATTGAAAATACAGGGAGTACTGGGGCAACGTACTCTCATACCGGTCTGACTACAGGAACCTCATACATTTATCATGTTTATGCTATTACTTCTCAGGGATTAAGTCTCGCTTCTTCTGAGGCCATAGCAACACCAACTTCTAGCTCCAAACCACTAGAAAACATTGTTCCAAATTCCCCCACATCACTTACTGCCTCAGATATTTCTTCAACATCGATTAAGCTTTCTTGGGTACAACCTGCAACAAATAATGGACCTCCTGTAGCAGGTTACAAAATTGAATTCAAAAAAGACAGTGGTTCGTTTACAACCCTTGTTGAAAATACTGGTAATACAATTACCACTTATACCCACACTGGACTTACTACAAATTCTAAATACACTTACAAAATTTCTGCCAAAAACGCGGTAGGAATAAGCCCTGCTTCTAATGAGGCCTTTACTACTCCAAAGACTACTTCATCTCCTCCAACAGAAAATATTGCTCCAAACCCACCAAGAAGTTTAACGGCAGAACCTGCAGGTCCAACTCAAATTTTCTTGTCGTGGAAAGAACCCACACCAAATAATGGACCCGCCATAACTGGATACAAAATAGAATCCAAGACGACTACTGGGGACTATACGGTTCTTACAACAATCGGTAACACTACATCTTATACACATACTGGTCTAACTTCCGGTACTCAATATAGCTATAGAGTATATGCAATTAATTCTGCTGGAACAAGCGTTGTATCAAATGTAGCAACAACAAAACCAAGCCATACCCTTGTCCCAACAAACTTGATAGCAGATGATATCTCTCCAACAGAAATCCTACTTACATGGACTGCACCATCAGAAACTTTTGGTGGTAACATTGTAGGATATATTATCAGTAAAAAATTTGCAGCAGACGTTTATGATCCTATAGGAGAAACAAATGGCAAACAAACAAGCTATACTGTCACAGGTCTTCACACTGGACAATCATATACCTTTGTTGTTAAAGCTCGATATAACATCGGTACAAGTAGTGATAATTCAAGTCCAGCATCAGCAACTCCTACTACTTCTTCAAAACCCCCTTCAAAGTTCACCGTACCGAATGCTCCAACAGGACTTACTGCAACTGCATCTTCTCCGATACAGATAGATCTGGTTTGGAATGCTCCAACAAATGATGGTGGCAGTCAGATAACAGGATATAAAATTGATGTAAAAACTGGAACTGGGGAATATGTGACATTAAAAGAAAATACTGGAAGTACCTCAAGATCATATTCTCATCCAGACAGAATCACAGGAACCACTTATACTTACAAGGTATATGCAATCAATTCAGTAGGCCCCAGCGGTCCTTCAAATGAGGTCTCTGTAACCCCTGCCGCAAGTTCAACTCCTCCTGAATCTAAAACAAAACCTAGTCAACCAACTTCACTTATAGCTACCGTAGTATCCCAAAATCAGATTAATCTTTCATGGAAACTTCCAACAAATGACGGCGGCGAACCAATCAGTGGATATAAAATTGAGGCAAGTGAGGGAGTAGGAAATTATAAGATAATTTCACAAAATACTGGAAAAAATACAGCATACTCCCACACTGGGCTAAAATCTGGAACATCCTATTATTATAGAGTATATGCAATAAATTCAATAGATACTAGTTCGTCATATGCAGACACTAGCGCAACTACTAAAGCGGAAGAAAAAGAACCCGAACCCGAACCTACAACAAATGTTCCAGATTTTGTTGATCCCAAAAAAGGTGCACAATATTATCTTGATAGGTATAACAATGAGCCAGCTTACAAAAAATGGTTTGATACAAACTATCCCGATTACACTATAGAAGAAGCAATAGAGTTAGCAATTCCAGGTTCATTTTCTGAAGATTCTGCAAAACCTATTTTACCTTTTGTA
>JAHEXH010000001.1:3577-102018 GCA_023252235.1 Nitrosotalea sp. | reverse complement strand
AGCATCAATAATTACAATATCATGTTATTTGCTTAATAGTACTATTTGTTCGGATAATTTTTTGTAGTCTATCCCAGATTTTGTTTCAGAATATCTATAATTAAATGGCAAAAATTCTAAATTCTCTTCTAGTTTAATCAGAGTCGGATTTTCATAATCTGATGAATTTATCATTTCTAAGATCCCTTTTAATGTATTTTTGTCATTATGGTTTTTAGATTCTATTATCTTGCTTACGTTCTCTAGGTGAAGTAATGTCAGACCGTTAGTAATTGAATCGAAATCAATCAGTAGAACTTGTAAACCTAAATTTGCGAGTACTTTAGCAGTACTTGCTGCAACAGAAGTTTTTCCACTTCCACCCTTTGCGCTTACAAAGCTAATGATCATTGTCTCTCTCCAACAATTTGGAATCTCTCACACCATCACTTAACACTTTAGACACATCTTTTTTTGGGGTTGGAACTTCTTGCGTAAACCCATGGGTTCGTCTATATTCCATCCCACTGAATATCATAATAAATAATCCAATACCGATAATGAAAATATACAGGATTGAACATATGTAACTTATCTGAGATGATCCATACATCATTCCTAAAAAAGTTGGTACAATCGATACAATGAAAATCAATACAGGACCTGCAAAAGGACCGGTTACTTTAACAAAAGACTGAATTTTTGGAGAAAACATTCGTCTATTAACTATCATCAATCATGTCTTTTTAAATTAATTGGAAATTTCATAGTGAATAAGTTAATTGAGCACAACTGAATTAAAAAAAATTTGTAATTTACTTACAAAGTTTTAATGTACTTCCGAATAAACAGAAATAGTAAAAATCAAGCATAAGGAGTGATGATGAATGTCATATGATTCAGAAATTGATTCTGATGAACCCCTGCCAAAGAATACAAAATCAGATGTCAATTGGCTTGATCTGCCAAAATTTAGTCTGAAATATCCTGAGCTTTTCCTTAGAGACCGACGTAATTTAGGAAATATCATCATTAATAGAATGAACACTTCCGGAGGTACCGATATAGATTGGTTCATTGAACATAATGGTCATTTCATGATTTTTGAATTAAAACATATGAATGATGATGTAATGACTATTTCTAAAGCTTTAATGCAAGCCTTTGAAATTCTGTACAAAACACTTGAGAAATGTCATTTTTTCTTAATTGGGTATGACGAAGCCGATTTCACTAAACCGGAGGAATTCATTTGGTTCCTAGAACTTGGCAGTTGGATAAATAACAAAGATGGAATTAAAGATAAATGCATAGATAAACAAATTCAAAAAAAATACATAATAGAGAAAAAAGTAATGCGTAAGATTACTGTAAGGCAATTACGTAGTATCATAGATGCAACATGGGATGATATGAAATAAATCATTTTTTTGTGTGTGTTAAAAATATTTTTTGAACAATATTGATTTTATGTTTTTTTTGTAATTTGAATTTTAATCTGAGGTATTCTTTCTGATAGTATTTCAGTTATTTCTCCCTGCAAATTCAAACCGCAGTCTATGTGAGGTGCAAGAAATTGAGCTAGATTCCTATTAAGGAATCCCAATTCCTTTCCGTACAAGTAAACTTTGATGGCATTACGATCATACACATTATCATAATCTCGTTTTAAATCAACTAAATTTCCTTTCCTTGCAGTGTATGCCACAATATATCTTGATTCATATGAAATACCCATAATCATGGTCAGTTCATTAATGACTTTATTCACATCAGTTTCCTCATTTAGAAGAGGGTTTGTTCCAGCACGAAATAGAGCTTTACTTACACCTTCTAAGAATAAGGGTCCCAGATTATATTCATGTATGAGTTCCTCTGAATTTATTTTGGAAATCCAGTTTCTAAAATTTTCATAATCAACAGATTCAACTTCTTGAAGATATTTAGAGGACATGCGTATTGCAGTTTTTTTAAAAGGTATTCCTATCATCATAGCCCAACTCGATTCAGCAGTTGGTACTCCAAACTTCACCATTGTTGAAAGATATTTGATATTATTTGGTGTAGATTCTTCATCCATATCTAGAACATATTTTGCAATCTGAAGGAACCCCGAAATCCCCCAAGGTAACAAATATCCAAAATATTCTTCAATAAATTTTACAACTCTTAATGGTTCTTTAGATGGTATTTCAGATAAGATTTCATTGATATTTTTACCTGAAATCCATTTTAATAATAATTCTAAATAATCTTCTGAATAATCATTCTTTGGCTGCATTTCACTAAGATTAATCAAGGATTCTAACAAAATAGACAATAATTCTGGTAGTCTACTAGTATCTTCGGAATTAATTAAGTCCTTGACAATAGTTTTATTATTTTCAACATATTGTTGAATATTCTGACAACTTGTTGCACTTAAACCAGTCATACTATATGGTTTCCACTTCCTAACCTCTGGTATCTCACTTGCAATTATTCTTGCGATATTTCCAAAGGCGTCATGTAAATAAGAAATTTTTTTATCGTTTTTACTAGCTTGTGCAGAAACCAAGGATTCATCTAGAATTTCTTTTAGTTTGTTCTCTAAATTCTCAAGATTATTTTCTTCTGCTAAAAGTGCCAGAATTTCGGGATCTAATAATTCTCGTTTTTCTTCATCACTTATCCCATCTTCAATCAATCTAAGAAGAAGCTTGAAAAGTGCACTAAATGTAGGTTCTAAAGTTTCACGATTTTTCAAATAATAAAAATAATCATCTCGATCTTGAGAACTATTTACAATGTGTATGATTGTACCTTCAGTTTCTTGACCTGCTCTGCCTGCCCTTCCTGCAATATTCCAATAATCGCTTATAGATATAGGAATTGATTCATCTTCCACATACCTACGACATGAGTGTATTATCACTGTCCTTATTGGTAGATTGACTCCTTGAGCTAATGTACTTGTAGCTATTATTGTCTGGAATTGTCTTTCTCTAAAATCAATCTCTATTGCTCTACGTAATACATCGGGTAGATCAGCATGATGAATAGCAATGCCATTTTTCAGTAATTTTGTAATTTGATTACCATCTCCCAATAATTCACTAGCGATTATAGCAGAACGTGAATTTCGTTCTTGAAAGTATGGTGGTATTGATTCAATGCCAATATTTTTAATCAGTTCAATTCTCGTCAATAAGCTATTAGCTACAGAGTCTACATACTTTATTTGAGTACAAAATACTAAGACCGGTCCAAGTTCAGAAAATTTAAACGCTAGTTCAGCTGCAGTTGAAGATTTTGAAGAAGAATTCGGAAATGTTACTGTATTTATCCTTCCAGTATTACGATTAAGAATCTTATATTTCTTTTCAGATATTACGCCGGATACAAAGGTGTCTAATAATTTATTCTCATTACTAGGAGCATAGCGTAAGACACCATTTTTTTTCACATTCCATTCTAATCTCGCATAACGTTGAATTGAGGGCCTCCAGTCAGATTTGATTAATCCACTTTTCTCAGAATTAAACCACTGTAGAAATTCATTTATTGTTTCAGAAGATAATACAGCTGATAGAAACAGAAAACGAGTGTTAGTTAGTTTTCTTTTTAATCGAGTTAAAAGTAATTCAAATTTTATACCTCTTTTTTTTTCCTTAATAATATGTCCCTCATCTAAAATAAAAAGTTGGACATTATTTAGAAAATCAGAATCTGCCCTTAAGAGCAAATCTAATTTTTCAGGAGTTACTACTAAAATGTCGGCATCGGCCGCAAGCTGTTGTTCAAATGGATCGATTTCGTAAGTTCCCACAATGGTAGTAATATTAAATCCAAGGTCTCCAAAAATATTTAGAAATGTTTCTTCGAGTTCTGCAACCAATGCCCTATAGGGAGCAACGTAGATACATTTTGCATTTTTATTATTTATTAGAGTATGCGCAATTGCCAGTTCAGCAATTCTTGTTTTACCTGCACTCGTAGGCATTTTGATAATTTTGTTATAGGTATCTAGTAAAAGTCCGTCTTTTAAGGCATCTACCTGTGATGGCCAAAGTTCAGAGATTGATGTGCTATTCAAGAGATTGGTTCCAATTCCTCTTGCAAGTAATTTCAGATATCTTTCCCAAAGTGGATTATCAAGAGTATCACCTAGCAAGTTCCAAGTAGAACGAATTTGCATTATAGATAATAGACTTCTAATACTTCTCACAATATTTGCCTCCTCTAGAGACATGATTGTTGTAAAAAGATTTTCGGACTCCAGCAACCGTTTTCTACCTTTATCCAGGGAAGTTGTGGAACCATTGAGAAAATAATTACAAATTTCTGAAAAACCATCAGCAGTAATTGCTATTGCAAGAGATCTAATTGCATAATGTTCATCAGTATAATTCTCAGGTTCTGTTTTTAGATGCTCGCAATATTTTTTTAGATTTAGAAAATGTCTCTGTAAGAAAAGACTACTCATCTCAACTATATCATTTTGTTTTTCTAATTCTACAGAATTTTGCCTATTTGTATTTTCAGAGAATGAAACTCTTTTTGCAAGACATGAAGCATTTGCCTGATATCCTGCAATTTCATATGCAATAGCTGCATTGATGAGAGCCTTTTGTGGATTGGTTTTTTCTTTTAAACGTGCAAGATTCTCCCAAAGTAATGCCAGCCTTAATGTGGATTGACCAATATTTTTTAATAAATTTAGATTTTCTTCAGCCATACTTTCGATCATGAAACTCATTGCACTGGCGTTCCGTTGAATGATGGACTCTAGATAGGTCCAATTATAATCAGGAACATTAGCATTCATTTCTCTCAACAATCGTTTGGTTTGAATCTGAGCTACATCACTTTGAAATTTGTCATCACCAGATATTGAGGCGATTTGTTTTATCCAAGTTTGACTATCTTCACTCATCTAGCTCCCAGCCTATTGATTTATAGAATTGTTCCACTTTATTTTTCAAATCATTAATCTGTATTACATCCACAACTAGTTTATTTCTGAATCCCGACGTTATTTTGGTCAAATTTGTTAGCGACTTTTGATTCCAATGCTTTTTATCATATAATCCAACAATTCGAAAAGTATCCCTATCAATCCTTCTAGATAGATGATAGTTAATCATAAGTTGTAAAATTGGATCTTTTTTTTCAGCAAGTCTTGCCATTACAAATCTGAGCATTGTAGGAATGCCATCATGAATATCATTTTCAAGCTGTTCAAAGGCCTCAGATATTGCATTAATATCATAACCGGTTCGGACTTTTGCTTCAACAAAACACATTTCTAATATTTCGGAATCATTTTTTTTGATGGCAATAAGATCTGTTCCCGGCAAACTTTGATCAGTGGAAATAACATATTGTAATTTATGTATAGGAATTGAATAATTATGAAATTCTTCCAGTATTGAACTTGACAGTATTTCTCCAAATCTTCCTTTTTTCATGTTCTTTTTCTTAGGAATTGTTTTGAGAATAAATTCTTGTTTTGTTTTTTCCCACCCTAGACTTTCTGCCAATTGTTTTAAAATATCATAATCAAGTGTATTTTGGATCAATATGTTTTTAAAATCTTCATTTATAATTTTTGAATTTTCTGCGGATTTTTCATCATAATCTATTACATCAAATGTTAACCCTGATTTCGATTCACGTTGTTTAAAGGTAAGCCAATCAGATATCACGAAACTATTCAGTCTCCTGTGCTAGATATTGTTTTTTACGTACTCCTAATCTTCTGAATTTCATCAACCTTTAACCTATATTTTTCACTAATAGCTTTTTCTATCTGATCTCCAATAGTAGGTATCATTTTCAGAGCCGCAATCTCTTTTACAGTATCCTTAATATCTCTACGAAGATTCTCTATGATTCCAATAATTGTTCCAACATTCTTTCCAGCATTTGCAAGCATCTTGCTTAGTTTTTTCACCTCGTCCATGTTTTCTACAGCATAATCTTCAAGATCTTTCCTTTTTCATCAAGGTCTAATTCCATTCGTGATATACACGGGTGGGCCTTATTTTAGTACCATGATAGTAGACGGGCCCGGGGGGATTCGAACCCACGACCTGACGCTCCGCAAGCGTCCGCACTATCCAAGCTATGCTACGGGTCCACTAATAAAATTCAGCAGTTGCCTGTTATAATACATTTCAAAAATATGAAAAATTTTATGCGATTTCGTTTTCAGCCTTTTTGACAAAGATATAATTCATTATCAATCCGGCAATAACAGCACCAACTATTGGTCCTGCCCAGTAAATCCAGTGATAGTCCCAGTAGCCAGATATTATTGCAGGTCCCAAGGTTCTTGCAGGATTAACACTTGCTCCAGTCAATGGGACACCTATCAAGTGTATCAAAAATATCATTCCACCAATGGCAAGACCATACATTCCAGCTGGTGCCTTTTTGTGAATCGCCGTCATAAAGATAACAGTTACCAAGAAGAATGTAAGAATGGCTTCAACTGCAAATCCTGACATTGCACTGTTATGTAAAAGAGCACTTGGTCCTCCCTGTGTACCAAAGTTCACCTTTGCTCCAATGTCTGGCAGAATTGCCTTGTATGAAGCAGCTGCTGCAATTGCGCCAATTATCTGAAATATAATGTAAGCAATACCGTCTTTGATATTGATTCGTTTTGTTACTATCATAGATATCGTAACAGCAGGATTGATGTGTGCACCTGAAACATGCCCAAACGTGTAAACCATAAGTCCTATCGCCGCTCCGTGTGCAAGTGCTATCATAACTATTGCAGGAACTGAGAGTCCTGTACCAAATGCTACTACTGCAAGTCCAATCGATAACGGCCCAAAGAAGACAAGACAGTATGTTGCTATTGCTTCTGCAAACCACGCACGTGGATTAACCATCATTCACTCTGACCTCCGAATATACAATATAAAAGATTCGAATTATTGGGCAAAAAATAAGTAGGGAATGTTTGCTCTATTTTTCACATGTTAGCAGAAGGAGAACCAGTTCCAGATTTTTCATTAAAAAACGCAGAAGGAAAAATTGTAAAAAAATCAGATCTCAAAGGTAAAAAATATGTTGTTTATTTTTATCCAAAAGACTTTACACCAGGATGTACAACAGAGGCTGCAGAATTTGCGCAAGATTACAAGAAATTCAAGACTGCAGGAATCGAGATAATCGGAATTAGTCCAGACGATGAAGAGTCTCACAAAAAATTTGGTGAAAAAATGAAAGTTCCCTTTATTTTGCTCGCAGATACTGAAAAAGAAGTGGCAAAGAAATTTGGTGTTTGGGGAAAGAAACAGTTCATGGGTCGTGAATACATGGGAGTAAATAGATCAACTTTTTTAGTTGATGAAAAAGGAAAGATCTTGAAGGTTTTTGAAAAAGTAAAACCTGCAGGACATGCGCAAGAAGTGCTAGATGCCTTTAAAAATTAAGGCTTGAATCCTGCTGGAAGTGTAGTACGAATTGTAGATTTGGGTTTTGGGGGTTCTGCTGGTGGAGCAGTTGTGGTAGTTGTTGAACTACCAGTAAACTGCTTGTTTGCTGGATGATACGATAATCTCTTTCTTGTTGCAAAATACTTGTTGCCAGTATATCCTGTTGAGCTAATCTTAGCATATGCAGGTGCTACCTCTCCTGTAAGTTCTGCACCAGTAGTTGTTGGTTCTGGTGTTGACTCTGGTTTTGGAGCTGGTTTCATTCCGGCTGGAAGTGTACCATGAGTTGGACCTGAAGCTGCTGGTCTGGGTTGTGGTTTTGGCTCTGGTTTTGGTGCTTCTGCTGGTTTTACTTGTGATGATAAATTAGAAAGCTTTGCTTCAAGCTCTGCTATTTTTGCCTCTAGTTCGGCAGTGTTAGATCCTTCTGTAACTTTTTTAGTAGAACGTGGTTTTTTTGGTTGTACTTCTTTAGACATGTAGTAGTTGTGAGATATGGCAGTTTATTTACATTTTGATCAAGTTCAGGTTTGACACCGTAATCATAGAAGTTTTATATGAAGCAAGACCATCTTTTACGCGTTGGACGACTTTGAGAAGGAATATCCAGGCTTTGACTGGAAGAATATCCCTGCCTATAAGCACCCAGGAGGAAGGAATTGCCCATGCCCGAAGCATGAATACATACGAGAACAAATAGGTGTGGCAAAGACTGTAAGCCAGACATCAAAAGAGCCAAGCAATATAACACTTAAGTTTTGTCCAGATCATTACAACGTATATCTCAAGGAAGTAATTCCATCCATGCCATTAAAATACAGAATTTTAACAAAAATTGCACTTAAAATAGGTGCGATCAAAATAGAGCAGCTCAAGTACATGCAATCAGATCAATGTTTTTACTGCAGATTTGGATCTGGAGGACATGATAAAAAGAATGAGATCCCTCCGATTTTCTAAATAGGACTAATCAAGACTTTTGGCTTATTTGGAGTATCATGATGGCATTTTTTCCCACAAAGAGGACATGTTATTCGATCAAGAAATATACATTGACAGATATGAGACTTCATGTAGCTGTCAGCAGTTTTAGAAAATTCACCGGTTCCATTACAAAACGAGCATTGAGTATCAAGAAGAATAATTTTCCCCTGACCTCCACAGACTGCGCATTTTTGTTCAGTCAACTTGATGGCATTCCTTTACAGTATAATTAAAGTTCTTTTGTTAGATCTTTTTTTGGGCATTAGATGAAAATCTAGTTAAGCTTATACAAGATGTAAATCCAGTGAAAGATGTGCCTATTGAGGATCTTTCAGAGTTTATTGAAAAATTAGAAAAAGCAGGCGAACTCAAAAGAGTAAAAACACAAGTGGATACGAATCTAGAGATTTCAGAAATTCTAAGCAGGGTGATGTATTCTAATGGCCCTGCTGTACTTTTTGAAAATGTCAAAGATTACAACATACCAGTACTTGCAAATGCATTTGGCTCTTTGAGGCGACTTGAAATTGGATTGGAGACTTCAGACTTTACAGAAATTGGTCAAAGAATTGTGGATATAACAAAGATGGAGATGCCAACTGGAATTTTTGATAAACTAAGAAAACTTCCAGAACTTTCAAAGATGGTAGACGTTGCACCCAAACTGCAAAAAAATGGCCCGGTTACAGAAATCATAGAAGAGTCCCCATCATTTGATAAAATTCCAATTCTCAAAACATGGCCAAAGGATGCTGGTAAATTCATCACATTTGGATTAATTGCCACACGTCATCCTGAAACGGGCGTGAGAAATCTTGGAGTATACAGGATGCAGATTATTGATGGTACTCATGCTCTCATGCATTGGCAGAAGCACAAACGTGGTGCACATCATTACGATATCAAGAAAGATTCGGGAAATAAAATTGAGGCGGCAATAATAATTGGAGGGGATCCCGCAACTGTATTTTCTGCAGTAGCTCCTGTACCGGAAGGGCTTGACAAGTATGTCTTTGCAGGAATTACAAGAAAGACGGGAATCAAGACTGTAAAATGTAAAACAGTAGACTTGGAAGTTCCAGCCAATGCAGAGATGGTATTAGAAGGATATGTTGATCCATCAGATATTAGAGTGGAGGGACCATTTGGAGATCATACCGGATACTATACACCACCTGAACCATATCCAGTATTCACATTAACTGGAATTATGCGAAGACAAAAACCAATTTACCTTACAACAATAGTAGGAAAGCCAATCTTAGAAGATGCATTCATTGGCAAGGTAATCGAGCGTTCATTTTTACCTCTTATCAGAATGTTTCATCCAGAGGTTGTAGATTTTGCAATGCCAGCTTCAGGATGGTTCCAAGGCATGGCCATAATTTCAATCAAGAAGAGATACCCAGGACAGGCCAAGAAGGTAATGATGGGTCTTTGGGGAATGGGCCAGCTTGCACTAACCAAGATCTTTGTAGTAGTTGATGAAGATGTAAATGTTCATGATTTGAATGATGTAATTTGGGCAATCACTACAAGGGCAGATGCTGCAAGAGATACTACAATAATTAACAATACGCCAACAGATACACTTGATCCTGCTTCTCCTTTTGTAAACTTGGGCTCAAAACTTGGAATAGACGCAACCCAAAAAACAAAAGAAGAGGGATATCAGAGAGAGATTCAAGAACTTGTAAAATCAGACGAATCTACAAAGAAGGCAGTAGACTCAAAGTGGTCTAGATACGGTCTTTAGTAAGTTTTAACAACATTATAGAAATTATCGCGTTCCTCAACTTCATATCCGATTTGTTTTACGGCCTGGATTATTTTTGCACCAGTAAGTTCAGTAGAACGAGCCCCCGTACAAGAGACGACTTCTTCTCCAAGAAGGGTACCTCCAAAGTCATCAGCCCCATACTGCAAGGCCATTTGTGCCATTGCAACTCCATTTGTAAGCCACGAAGACTGGATGTGAGGGATTAGATCATTATACATTAATCTTGATATGGCAATCATCTTTAGAAGTTGAGTTCCACCTGCGGGATATTGTACAGTCTCTTGTTTTTGCATCAAAGTATTGTTAGGCTCAAAACTCCATGGGATAAATGCCATGAACCCATTCGTCTTTTCCTGTAGTCTTGCAATTTTCATAAAATGTTCTGCGATATCATCCCTAGTTTCAACATGGCCATACATCATTGTAGCAGACGCAGGAATTCCAAGACCATGAGCTTCTTCCATAATTCTCAGCCATGTGTTACTTGAGATCTTTTTTGGACTAATGATTTGTTTTACTTCATCAACTAGAATCTCAGCACCTGCACCTGGAATCGATTGCATTCCAGCTTCTTTTAGTCTTGACAAGACTTCTTTTGTATTTGTATGTTCAACTTTTGAAATCATATCAATTTCAGATGCAGACAATCCATGAATCCCAACTCTAGGAAATTTTTTTCTTATCAATTTGAATGCCTCTTCAAAATATTCAATCTTAAGAGATGGATTATGTCCTCCCTGAAACATCACCTGTGTAATACCAAACATCTCCCAAGCAGTTTTTACTCTAGATTCTATTTGATCAAGTGTAACAGTATAAGATTCTTCATGACCTGGAGGTCTGTAAAATGCACAAAACTTGCAATCAGTGATACACACGTTTGTATAATTTAAAATCATATTATTTACAAAAGAAGATCGTCTTCCAAACTTCTTTCTTGTCAAATAACCTGCAACCAGTCCCATGAGATGAACATCATCAGAATCCAAAAGTCTTTTACACTCTTCAACTTCAGGTCTTCTACCACCAAGGGAATTTTCTAAAATATCACCAATTTCAGAATGATGAAGTTGTTCTGTCAGTTGACTCAATTGACTGTGTTTTCTCTATATCGTATTTAATCCTTTGAAAATAAAATTAGTTTTCACTCAAGAATAGCTCTTGTTGCACTTCTGTCGAGTATGACAAGTTTCTAAAAGGCATCAAAAAATTAATTTCTAGAAAAGTCTCCAGACAATTCTTATTTGAAGTACAATTTTTACAGTTGGCAAAACATACACCTCATTTCCCCGCTATTTTTAAGTAGGGCACACCAGCGATTAACTCCAATGGTAACAGGCCACCAGATTCGAATGAATCGTATTCTGCGTAATGGTAAGATGCTTTGCATACCAATGGACCACGGAATATCAAGTGGTCCGCTAAAAGGAATTGAGGATCCTTATGCGTTAATTTACAATTGCCAACACTTTGGTCTTACATCAGTCATAATCAACAAAGGAATTTTAAAGAATTTGCCAAAACCCACCAAGATTGGACTCATCGTTCACTTTTCAGGTAGTACCTCTTTGTCCATGTCACCAAACAGAAAGATGCTGACAGGTTCTGTTGAAGAGGCATTACGATTGGGTGCAGACGGAGTTTCACTTCATATTAACATAGGAGGAAAAGAAGAACCAGAAATGATAGAACAACTGGGTAGAATTGCAGATGACTGTCATAAATGGAGTATGCCTCTTTTAGCAATGATGTACCCACGAGGTGAGAATGTCAAAAACCCACACGACCCTGAGATAGTTGGACATGTTGCAAGAATCGGAGCAGAGTGTGGTGCGGACATAGTAAAAACACTCTACACGGGTGATGTAGATTCATTCAAAAAAATTGTCAAGAGTACTCCCGTACCTATTGTAATAGCTGGAGGTCCCAAGGCAAAGACAGACAAGGATGTATTGCAAATGACCGAAGAAGCTATGGAAGCTGGAGCCAAAGGAGTGACATATGGTAGGAATATTTTTGAACACAAGAATCCAGGCAAGATGACTCATGCTCTTTCAGCGATAATATTTAGAAAAGAATCAGCAAAGGAAGCAGCGAAGTATCTTGAGCAAAAATAGAGAATTAATTATTACCCCAAAAGTTTCAAGGGGTCAGCTTGGCAAATTTGTGTCCGAGATAGAAAAAGAAGGGATCAAGATTGTAAACATAGACCCCAGCAGCCTTAAGGGAATCAGGACAAAACTTTCTACAATTCATACTTCCGCAAATGCAGATTATGTAATAGTTGACAAAGTTACTAAACTTAAAGGTAAAAAGACTGGAATGAAATTCAAAGTTCTTTCAAATGCAGACATAGAGAACATACTACAGTTTGCAAAGACAGGATTAGATTTTGTCATAATAGAGGTAAAAGACTGGAAGATAATTCCTCTAGAGAACATTATAGCAAAATTACACAAGATTCACACAAAGGTATTTGCAATAGCTAATACTCCAGACGAAGTCCGTAAAATGTTTTCAATATTAGAAATAGGTGTGGATGGAGTAATATTTTCAACTAATTCCTTAAACGAGGTAAAAGAAACCATGGTATATCTTGGAACAAAGAGTTTTGATCTAAAACCTGCCAAAATTTTAGAGGTAAAAGAAGTAGGAAATGGTGAACGTGTATGTGTTGATACGGCTTCCATGTTAGGACGAGGGGAGGGAATGCTAATTGGTAGTAGATCGAATTTCCTATTTCTAGTACATAACGAATCAGTTGGCTCATCTTTTACTTCACCTAGACCCTTCAGAGTAAATGCAGGTGCAGTGCATTGCTACACTTTGTCTCCGGATGGAACAACAAATTACTTATCTGAATTAGAGACAGGATCAGAAGTTCTAGTCATAGATTCTCATGGCAAAGCTCGAAGAGCTACAGTAGGACGTTCCAAAATAGAAAGTAGGCCCATGCTCATGATAAAAGCTCAGATGGGAAACGAAGTTGGTGGAATCATTGCACAAAATGCTGAGACCATTCGTTTTGTACGTCCAAACGGTCACCTAGTTTCAGTCACGCACCTAAAGAAAGGAGATTTAGTTCTTGCACATTCAAAGCCTGCAACTGGTAGACATTTTGGAATGGAAGTAGATGATGAATACATCGTAGAGAAATAATGTTAGCAGAGACAATCTAGAACATTTGTAAAATTCTTATACAGATACATAATAAAATCATCCATTGAATCTCCGTTGTAACATATGCTCCACAGAGATAGATGAAAAAGAAGTAGAATCTCACATAGATTCACAACAGCATCTAGATAACAAATCAAAAATTTCTACAGACGGTAAAGGTTTAGACAAGAGCGTGGCAAATATGTGGCACAACTCACTAGGCTAACAAAATATTACATCTCAAAATCAGATATCGATAAAATTTCTTTAAAAATAAAAAATGTGTTATTCGAATTTCTTTTTCAGCTGAATTATTTCAGCCATCTCTTCTTTGAGATGTTTTTTCAAAAGAGATTCATGTTCTCTTTTATGCCGCCAGTACAGATTCATTATAGATTGCCTGGATCGGGCATGCTTTAATGCAGCAGTATATTTTCTATGACTTTTCTCAACAATTCGAAAATACGACTTGCTGTTAGAAGTTACCATAAGAGAATTTTCTATTCTTAATAGATAACCTTTCCTATGTAGTAGAATCGTCAATGTAAAAATTTACAATGGTTCTGGTTTTTTCCAGTTAGGAACAAGCTGCATCTTACGAAGTGATGGAGGCTCCATGGTTCTTTTCTGAGCGATTTTGACATATTTTGAGGATTTGTCTACTCCAATGTATTTTCGATGAAGAAATCTTGCCATCTTTGTAGTTTGACCACTACCAACGAATGGATCAAGAACAAGATCACCGATGTTACTATAGAGTTGAATTAAACGATAAGGTATCTCTTCTGGAAATGCTGCAGGGTGAAATTTTCTATAACTTGGAGGCATGGGAGCTATATGCCAGATTGAATTTGCAATTTCTTTTTTCATCAAATCATTAAGAATCAACTTGCTTTTCTTGTCTTTGAAATTATGAAACGGCATTTTCCTTAAAATTATAATCTGTTCATGCATAATATTTGGATAATAATATGTAGGATAGGGGTGTTGAACTGTAACTCTGAATCTTTTTTTCCCTCCAGTAACTTTGTTCCAAATTATTTCTTCAAAAAAACTCCAGCCTATCTCTTTTTTTGTCAATTCCACAAGAAGTAATGCAGGAAGAGGGAGTTTACTTTTTCCCTCAATGATTTCATTCCCTATCACAATACAACAAAAGCCTCCAGGTTTTGTTACACGGTAAACTTCAGAAAAAACCTCCCTCAGCTCATCAAGCCAATCTTCAAGAGACACTTCAACTGTTCCGCGGTACCACTTTTCAGAATCTTGATGTTCTTGATAGTTTATTGCGTTATGATATGGCGGAGATGTCACAGTTAATGCAACAGTGTTGTCTTTCAATTGTGAAAGATCTTTGGAATTACCAACCACTATAGAATTTGGTTTCCACATTACTTTCCTCAATCATTTTGATATTTAACAGTTGTAAAAATAGAAAAATCATTTTCATATGAAATTAAAACAAAGAAAATCAGCTAAAACATGTGCTTGACATGTTTTAGACAGTCATGCGTTTTTTGTTACTTCTATTTCTATAGTGGATACATTTCTTGCTCTTCCATCTAATGATTGAAGTTGCTCTGATCCTATTTTGACTTGTACTATAGAATACCCGGAGTTGTCAGTCCTTCTTGCAATTATTTGTGCAACATCTACAGCTCTGCCAATGCTAAGCCCTCTTGCTTTTATTGAGACTTTTGGATTATTAGCTAGTTGGATGAGTGCAGAAGTTACATATGCCATGATGGGCTTTTTTCCGATGAAGACAGTGTCTTTTGCTTCGTGTTCAATGTCTGTACTCATAGATACCCTCTAGAAATGATCGTTTCATAAAAGTTTCTTCCGCCTTAACATTCCACTAGAACCCCAAATGAACTTGCCAGTCATCAGATTAGTCTCAACAATACCATCATCACAAATAAGACTAATCATTCATATCAAAATACCAAATTTCCAAAAAGGCAAGGTCACTAAAGTAGTATGAATTTTCAGATCGGAAATTGAAATTTCTTTATTATATTTACGAAGAATTTGATGCTAATCTAAATATAGTAGTGAAATGTAGATTCACGTAATGTCTAACCAACAAGTTAAGGTAGGATTGGTCGCGTTAGCGTTATCAGTAATAATGGTTTTTGCAGCAGCATTACCAGCTGTATATGCATTAACACCAAGCTCAGTATATGAGAGATTCTCCCAGAAAACAGATAGATTTCCAGGTGGACAACACATTTGTGGAGAAAAACTCTGCTCACCAGACGATTGGGCAAAGATGAAGAAATCACTTCATGTTGCACAACGTGATCCTGATCGTTGCAAAGAGCTGAGAGGATGGGAATACTGTGGTGAACCAACCGTCGTACCAAAGACTTCAAACAAGTAATTACACAAAACACAATGACGACTAAGGTCTGTGTAACAATCGCAGAATCCAACCCTAGAAAAATTGTCAAAGATCTAAAGAAGATACTCGTAGACTCTGACTATGTAGAACTCAGGTTAGATTTTTTAAAACCAAATCAAATCCCTTTTTGTTTAACACATTCAAGAAAATACCTCAAACGATGCAT
The DNA here is from genome assembly GCA_023252235.1 of Nitrosotalea sp. Lineage (GTDB taxonomy): Archaea > Thermoproteota > Nitrososphaeria > Nitrososphaerales > Nitrosopumilaceae > Nitrosotalea. The sequence goes on along the minus strand of JAHEXH010000001.1, from coordinate 86,113 downwards.
ATGCACATTGCGCCCTACTTCAGAAGGAGGAAAATTTCAAGGTACTGAAAAGGAAAGAATCTCCATTCTGAAATTAATTTCTGAATTTGAACCATATCTTTTAGATGTTGAATATCACACATTGAAGAAAAACCCAGAATTGCAAAAATATCTCAAGAATACAAGAACCAACATACTTGTATCATGGCATGATTTTGTAAAAACTCCAAATGAACGAATTCTCAGATTTACACTCCAAAAAATGTCCAAATTTTCAAACAATATCAAAATTGTTACCACCGCAAAGACAATAAGCGACACCATACGAGTTCTTGCCCTGTACAAGATTAACACAAAAAAGATCAATCTAATTTCCTTTGCCATGGGAGATTATGGTAGAATGTCAAGAATATTGTGTACAAAGCTTGGAAGTCCCTACACCTATGTTTCACTTGGCAAACCAATAGCTCCAGGTCAATTCAGCCTCAAAGAAATGAAAAGCATATTGTCGTTAGAAGATAAGAATCAAAAATAAAGAAAACTAGTGTCCCATACAGATTAACAAAAAATATAATCAATCAGATTTTTTTTCTAATAGCCTTCTAACAAAATCATATTCGGCTTTTTTAATTCTTGTAGAATCGGAAACTTCATGAGCCATATCTACAAGATCATTTTTAGTCAAATCAGTTACCACAGCATCTTCTTTTTCCGATTGAAGTGAATAATCTATATCATTTAAAATATTTGCGTTCTCATCAAGCAGTTTAACACATTCATCAATCATATTTACAAAATCATCCATGTCTTCCAACACTTCTAATCAAGACATATTGCATTAATTAATTAATCTGTCAGATTAGGCATCAAAGTCAATACCACCATTATTATAAAAGAAATGAGAAAAATAGGCCTATGAAACTCAAGTCGTCCCAGAATAACACACCACGAAATGTAATAGTTTTAGCTACAATTGTAACAGTAGTACTTGGAATATTCAGATTAGTGTTGTTTTTAGTACTAGTATGGGTGGTGGCATTGGCATTCATTATAGTTTATCAATATAGATCAGGTAAATCGAATGCAGGTAATTTTGTTTGTTTAGATTGTGCCACCATCCATCAAGATTTGACCTGTCCAAAATGTGGATCAAAACTGAAGAAAATATATTCAAAAGATAACAAGTATGGAATTTGACGCCGTATAGATAGATGCGTCTAAACTCCCTAATCGCTTAAATCATGATTAATCAAGTAAAACATTATGACAAAGACCTATGCCCTTATAGGAGATCCAATTGATCATTCATTTTCTCCCGCACTTCACAATGCAGCTTTTTTATTTCTAGGTCTTGATTGCACATATATCGCATATAGAATTCCAAAAGGAGAATTAGAATCTGGTGTTGAATCTCTAAAGAAGATAAATATTTCAGGATTCAATGTTACAATTCCTCACAAAGTAGACATGATGAAGTTTCTTAATGAGATTGATAGTGAGTGCAAATTAGTAGGTGCTACTAACACAGTAATCAATAATGAAGGCCATCTCAAGGGTTACAATACAGATGTAGACGGTTTTTTAGCCCCGATAAAAAAGAGAAAAATTGATTCGAAGGATTCAGATGTTTTGTTAATTGGTGCTGGAGGAGCTGCAAGAGCCATAATAGTTGGATTCAGCAAGGAAAAAGTGCGTAAGATCACTATTGCAAACAGAACCCGTGAAAGGACAGAAGAATTAATCAGATTTGTCCACAATTTAGGTTTAGAGTCAGATTATTTGGATCTCCAAGCAGCAGGAGATGTTGCCAACAAATACAAATTTGTAGTAAATGCAACTTCAGTAGGACTAAAGGGAGTAGGTTGTCCCATATCTACAAAAAATATCAACCGTGATTCTATAGTTTACGATATTGTCTATGTACCAGTGGAAACTCCTTTAATTGAACAGTCAAAAAATCAAGGTGCGACCATCATATATGGGTGGGAAATGCTTCTTGCTCAAGCGATGAAGTCATTTGAGATTTGGACTAATAAGCAGGCACCATACGAAGCCATGAAATTAACCTTGCTTGGGAGATTTTAGAGATGCGTAAAGCAAAAGCAAGCATGCATGGTGCAGTATCAATAGTAAATGCCATCGCTACTGGAAAGGGTTCCACCCTTGGCATAGCATTAGGTATTGAAGCTATTGTAGAAACTGAACCTGGTAGGGGAATAATGTTTGAAAACAGAGAATCAAATCTCAGTTCTCGACTCATACGAAAGGTTGTTGAGACATCAGTTCCAAAATCAGAACTTGAGAAAAACAAAATAACAATTTCCGTAAAATCTGAAATTCCTTCAGGGTATGGACTTAAGAGCTCAAGTGCCATTTCATCAGTAATATCACTTGCATGTGCAAAATTATTCAGGCCCAAAGCAACTGATCTTGAGATTCTAAAAGATGGTGTACATGCATCTATTGAATCAAAAGTAAGCATAACAGGAGCTTTTGATGATGCATGCGCATGTTATTTTGGAGGATTTGTTGTAACTGATAATTTGAATATAAAAATAATAAAATCAGAAAAAGCACCAGAAGATTTGTCAGCAATAATATTCATTCCAAAGTCTCGAAGGAGAGGCAATGTGAAAAAATTAAAAATTCTAAATGGAGTTTTTTCACAGGCGTGGGATCTTGCCAACAAATCAGACTATTGGAATGCTATGATACTCAACGGTCTTGCTACATCTGCAATATTAGGGTCTGATCCGAAAATCATAACGGATCTCATAGATAGTGGAGCACTTGGCGCATCAGTATCTGGTAACGGACCTTCAATAGCTGCAGTTGTAAAGAACGATAAAATATCAAATGTAAAGAAAGTATTCTCATCTTTAGAAGGATCGACCATAGTTTCTCCAATAAACAACAAGAAGGCAGAAGTTCATGAAGTGTAAGGTTGACAAATCACATCTTTCTGGTGTCATAGTATGCCCCCCAAACAAGAGTTATTCTCATCGTGCCATTTTTCTGGCAGCACTTGCTAATGGAAAAAGTACTTTAAGAAACGTTTTACTGTCTAGAGACACTCTAGCAACAATTAATGCGTGTAAAGTTTTTGGTGCAAACATAGAAATCAATAATTCTACAGTAATAGTTGAAAACAAAGGTGCAATAAATCCACAAAATTATGAGATTGACGCATCCAACTCGGGTACTACAATCAGAATTTCAACTGCAATTGCTTCTCTTTCAGACAAGATGATAGCACTTACGGGTGACGCGAGTCTGAAAAAAAGACCGATGCAGCCACTTCTTGATGCATTAGAGCAACTCGGAGTACAATGCACGTCAACAGATGGTAAACCACCAGTCACTGTAAAAGGAAAGGCAGTTGGAGGAACAACACACATTTCTGGTTCAATCTCAAGCCAGTTTATTTCCGCACTTTTAATCTCAGGTCCAATGATGAAGAACGGTCTCACATTAGAAATCAATGGAGAACTAGTATCAAAACCATACCTCGATGCCACCATTGCTACAATGAAAAAATTCAGTGTAATAGTTAATACAATTTCTCAATACAAAAAATACAATGTTCCGAATCAAAAATACAGATCCACAGATTTTGTAGTTCCTTCAGATTTCTCAAGCATGGCACTATTGCTTTCTGCTGCGGTGTTACTTGGAGAAAACATGTCAATTGAAGCATCCATTGGAGATTTACCTCAAGGAGACCAAGAAATAATATCATATTTAGAAAGACTTGGTGTCAAAATAAACATAGAGAAGAGAATAACCATAACCTCTCCAAAACTTCTCAACGGAGGAAGATTTGATCTTTCAAATAATCCAGACCTCCTTCCTCCAATGGCAATTTTAGCTCTCAAGACCTCAAAGCCAATTGAGATTTACAATGTAAGACATGCCAGATTTAAGGAAACGGACAGAATTGCAATTTTGGCAAAAGAGCTTACAAAGATTGGAATCATAGTTACAGAGAAAGATGACGGGTTAATTCTAGAAGCCCCAAAAATTCTAAAGAGTGCAGAATTAGATGCCTCTGAAGATCATAGACTCTTCATGGCACTATCTATTGCAGGCATGTTCGTTGGAAATTGTACTGTCACTGATCCTGACTCTGTGGATGTGTCATATCCAACATTTGTAGAAGATATGAAAAAAATTGGTGCAAACATAATAGTTGAAGATTAGTAGATTTTTCAATAATTTCATTCCAAAGAGCCCATTTCCTAGAAGGATTATAAGCACGTAAAAGAAAATTTTAGCATGTCTTCAAGTACTATAGGACAGCGTTTTGTTTTTACAAGTTTTGGTGAAAGTCATGGAAGATGCATAGGTGCTACAGTAGATGGTTGCCCAGCAGGATTAGAGATTGAAGAAAAAGATATCCAAACCATGCTTGATTTACGTAAACCAGGTCAGTCCATAATTACAACCCAAAGAAAAGAAGAAGACAAAGTTGAGATTCTTTCAGGAGTATACAAAGGATACACTACAGGTGCACCAATTACAATGATCATTTGGAATAAGGATCAACATTCAAGAGATTATGACAATCTCGCCCTAAAACCAAGGCCTGGTCATTCTGATTATCCAGCATATATCAAGTATAAAGGATTTAACGATATTAGAGGAGGAGGTAGGTTTTCAGGAAGACTTACAGCTACGTTTGTAATGGCAGGAGCCATAGCAAGAAAACTTCTTTTGAAAACTTTAGGAATTGAGACTTTTTCATACACATGCCAAGTTGGAAATATAAAAATGAAAGAACATGCAACATTAAAAATGAAAAATTCGGTATACGGTAATGAAGTAAGATGCCCAGATCCAAAAATTGCAGATAAGATGCGTCAAACAATTCTTTCAGCAAGACGAAGGGGAGATTCGGTAGGCGGAGTTATTGAATCACTAACAATGAATTTACCAGTAGGATTAGGTGAGCCAATTTTTGGTTCTTTAGAATCAGATTTGAGTAAAGCACTTTTTTCAATCCCGGCTGTAAAAGGGGTAGAATTTGGCTCTGGTTTTCATGGTTCTACATTACACGGTTCAGAGAACAACGATGAATTTTTAATTAAAAATGGCAAAATTCAAACTAAAACTAATAATGCTGGAGGAATACTAGGTGGCATTTCCACAGGAATGCCAATTGTCTTGCGAGTTGCATTCAAGCCTGCATCATCAATATCAAAAAAACAGCAAACTGTTGATCTAAAAACAAAGAAACCTACTTCATTGATAGTTCAAGGTAGACATGATCCATGTGTAGTTCCTCGTGCACCCCCGGTAGTAGACTCATTAGTATCAGTGGTACTTGCAGATCATGCAATCAGGGCAGGTTTTATTCCATTGGTCATTAGATAAGAAATGTCAGATATCAACAATCTACGCGATAAGATAGATAGAATAACATTTGACATTCTAAAATTACTCAAAGAAAGAAACAATATTGCAAAGAAAATTGGGGATTTAAAGAGCAATTTAGGCATAGGTGTTACAAACGAAGAAAGAGAAAACCAACTGCGTGCAAAAGTCTTGACGTTATGTAAAGAAATAAAGCTTGATGAAAAAACTGCCATGATAATGTTAAATTTTCTATTAAATGAATCTGTAAAAATTCAATCTTCAGACAAGCAAACACATTTGTCGGTATTTTTAAAGGCAAAGAAATTGGAAAAAGAAGGAAAGAAGATAATCCACATGGAAGTAGGCGAGCCAGATTTCTTGCCACCAAAGATTGTCAAAAACGCACTTTCTGAAGTTTACGATATGGGATATACGAAGTATGGAGATTCAAAAGGGATGACAGAGTTTAGAGAGACACTTGCAAAGTATGTCACAGAAAAATCTAGAGTCAACACATCATCTCAAAATATTCTTGTTTCCCCAGGAGCACGTTTTTCCATATTTCTTGCAATTTCCAGTCTACTGAATCCAGGTAATGAGATCATAATAATAGAACCAGCTTGGCCCGCATACCGTGATAATGCTCTCAATTCAGGAGTAAAGGTCAGAACCATTCACACCACACTTGGAGACAAGTGGGAACCAAAGATCGAAGATATAGAGAAGGCAATAAATCAGAATACAAAGATGATAGTTCTCAACTATCCAAATAATCCAACTGGTAAGATTCTTCCAGTAAAGTTACAAGATCAAATAATGCATTTAGCAATCAAAAATAATTTGTACGTGTTAAGTGATGAGATTTACTCAGTATATGCATACAAACCGTGGAAGAGCATACTTGCTTATGGATATGAAAAATCGATAGTAACACAGTCGTTTTCAAAATCACATGCTATGACAGGTTTTAGAATTGGTTACACAGTATCAAGTCCTGACATTATAGAAAAAATGTCAAAGCTTCAGGCTTTGGCATTAACGAATGTATCAGAACCAATCCAATATGTAGCCATGAAAGCATTAGAAGCCGATACAACCGACAATACTAGAACTATTAAAAATAGATTAGAGTCCATATCAAAAAAGGCAAGAACAATGCAATTAGATTTTGTGGAACCAGACGGTGCCATGTACTTGTTTGTCAAGATAAGACAAGAAAACTTTGATTCTGTGGATTTTACAAACAAACTTTTGGATACAGGAGTAGCAATAGCTCCAGGAGAGGGCTTTGGAAACTATCAAGGATTTGTCAGAATATCAGCCTGTCAGCCAGAAGATACACTTAATCAGGGAATGCAAATAATAGAGGATAGGTTAAGGAGTAAATAATGAAAAAGAAGATTGCCATAATAGGGGCAGAAGGCCAAATGGGAAAATGGTTCTCAAAGTATTTTCTTGAGAAAGATTATGACATAATAGGATACGACTCTGAAAAAGAGATTTTGAATAAATCAGTCACAAAGGCACAATCGCTTGTAGGAGCCATCTTAACAGCTGACTATGTTATTTTATGCATTCCAGTAAAACGTACACCTGAGACGATAAGACTCATAGCAAAAGAGATGAAACGTGACTCTTATCTAATAGACATCTCTTCTCTTAAAACAAAAACTGCTGCTGCACTCTCTAAGATACCAGACAAGGTAAACCCGATTTGCATCCATCCCATGTTTGGTCCTGGAACTAAGAAACTAAAAGGACAAAACATCATCTCAATTCCAATCCGTGATGCAAAAAAAGAGATGGCCGTAACAAAGTCATTATTTGAAGAAGCAAATTTTGTTCAGATAGACGCAGTAGAACATGACAAGAAAATAGCAATAGTACTTGGAATGCCACATTTAGTAAACTTGGCACTTGCTAACATATTTGCAAAGGAAGAAAATTTCTCCCTAGTTGAAAAGATGGCCGGAACTACTTTCAAAGCTCAAAAGTTTCTCACTACAGGCATAATGACTGAACCTCAAGAGCTTATTGAAACAATAATCTCAAATCCTGAAATAAGAAGATATGCAGAAGAATTTTGGAAAGATATAGGTAGAATGCTCATTTTGATTCAAGAGAATAAAACAGAAGAGATGATAAAATACATTTCAAGTGCCAAAGAAAGATTAGCCAAGAATGTAGATTTTGAAGAATCATACAAGAAGCTTGTTACAATGGTAAATGCCGTAGAAAAATAATTGAAATCTACTAAAATAGTGACTTCTTTTTTGATTCAGGATGGACAATATCTTATTCTAAAACGAAGTGACAGAGTAAGGACAATGAAAGAGCTTTGGGCCGGCGTAAGCGGAATCATAGAAGGTAATGAGGACCCACTGTATAGAGCAAAAAAAGAGATACTTGAAGAGACAAGCATTACTGAAAACCAAATTACTCTAGTTAGAGATGGGCCGCAAATGAGGATAGATTCTCCTCAATATGAAAATCATGAATGGTTGATCTTTCCATTTTTATTTTCTGTACAAAAGCCTCAGATCAGACTGAATTGGGAAAATTCAGAATATCGGTGGATATATCCATCAGATATGTCAAAATTTCAAACTGTTCCAAGTCTTGAAAAAGTATTAGCTAGTCTGCTGTAATTTTTCTACTTCGGTTTTAGTGAATCGCTGTTGTGGAAGCATGATGTAAACACATGCGCCACCACACATGGTACATGGAACAGTATTTCCTTTGAGTTGACCAGTTCTTGCATGAATACGTGCTGCTTCTTCTGGATCAATTGATAATGCAATCTGTTTTTCCCAATTCAAGGTTCTTCTTGCTTCAGTCATTTCCGTATCCCATTTGATTGCCTTATCTCTTAGTTTGACAAGGTCTCCAGCATGAGCTGCAATCCTATATGCAATAAGCCCTGCCTTGACTTCTTCAGCATTAGGCAATGCAAGATGTTCTGCAGGAGTTAGATAACATAGTAAATCAACTCCTTCACTTGCGGAAATTGCAGCACCTATTGCACTTGCTATATGATCATGTCCTGAAGCAACATCTGTTACTAGTGGTCCTAGAACATAATAGGGCACTTCGCCAATTAGAGATTTTGCCAATCGAACATTAGCTGCAACTTCATTTAACGGTACATGTCCTGGTCCTTCAACCATCACTTGTACATCTTTTTCATGGGCAATTTTAGTGAGTCTTGAAATATTGATCATTTCCTGTACTTGAAGTTCATCGTGTGAATCAAGAATAGAGCCTGGCCGTAATGCATCTCCAAGACTAAAAGTAACATCATATTGTCTTGCAAGTTCTATCAAATAATCAAAATGTTCAAAATACGGATTCTCTTTATCATACTTTAACATCCATGCAGCTGTGATAGTACCACCTTTGCTAACTATACCTCCATGTCTTTTTACTGCAAGAATTCGTTTTGCTATATCCTTAGTTATACCAGAATGAATTGTGGTATAATCAACTCCATCTTTTACATTATGTTCAAAAGCATTAAGAAAATCATCTTCGGTGATATCAAGAGGATTCTTGTGTTTTTCTACACCATAATTATAAGCCTCATAAACAGGAACTGTTCCAAAAGCAATCGGTGCAACCTCAAGTAGTTTTCTACGATACAATCTCACATCTCCTCCATCACTAAGATCCATGATAGTATCAGCATGATATTTTATTGCAACTTGGGCTTTCCGGATTTCTTCCTCAAGATTCTGATTTAATGTGGAATTTCCAATGTTTACATTTACTTTAGTTTTCATACCTTTTCCTATTCCAACTACTCTGATCTTTTGTGGACGTGTGTTATTGTGAGGAATAATAATAGAACCATTGGCAATCTTAGGGATGAGCCACTCTAATGTCACATCTTCATCACGTGCAACTGCCTTCATCTCATCTGTAGCAATACCCCTTCTGGCTGCGTTCATCTGTGTGCTCAATTTACTATTTTTAACGAGTAATTGGATTTAAACGTGAGTTTCTAAACCTAAAATCATGCATACATTGTCAATAGCTGGATCTGATCCTTCCTCAGGTGCTGGCATACAGGGAGATATGAAGACATTTAGCGCATTTGGGGCATATGGTCTGAGTGTAATTACTGCAGTAACAAGTCAGAACACATCAAGATTCTTCAGTGTTGAACCAGTATCTTCATCGCTCGTAAAAAGCCAGATAAGATTAATTCTAGAAGATCTACACATAGATGCAATCAAGATAGGAATGGTTTACGATAAACAGACTGTAAGAGCAATACATTCAGAGCTTGAAAAAATTAAAATTCCAATAATTCTTGATCCCATTTTCAAATCTACAACTGGTGGAATTTTACAAAAAGAAGATGCCTTTTCAGATTTCAAAAAATTACTAATTCCCTTATCGTATATAATCACCCCAAATATCATGGAGGCTGAAAAAATTGCCAATATCAAGATAGAATCCCTAAAAGATATGAAAAATGCAGCATTAAAAATTCAGAAGATGGGAGCAAAAAATGTGATAATAAAAGGAGGACATTTTTTAAAAGGAGATAAAGTTACAGACGTTCTCTTAGATGGTAAAAAATTCAGTATTTTCTCTCATGAGAGAATGAAATTTGAAAGTCATGGTGGAGGATGTACTTTTTCAGCTGCGTTATGTGCAAATATTGCAAGAGGGAAAAGATTATCAGATTCAATAAATTCTGCACGTCTTTTCACAGTAGAATCAATGAAAAATTCCATAAAAATAGGAAGAGGTTTAGAGATTATCAAACAAACAAAAGGTGACGAGATTGAAAATCAGTTATCCGATGCTATTTCAGAATTTTGCTCAATAAAATCGATTTTTGAATACATTCCAGAATGCCAAACAAATTTTGTGTACTCCATATCAGGCCCAATGACACTAAAAGATGTGATGGGGTTAGAAGGCAGAATTGTAAGAACGGGGAAATTTGTAACAGTTGCAGGTCATCTCAAGTATGGAGGATCAAAGCATGTCGCATCTGCAGTATTAGAAATGACAAGAAAATTTCCTTCCATGAGATCGGGTGTGAACATAAGGTATGATGATAAAACGATCAAGAAGGCAATCTCCAAAGGATTGAAAGTATCATCTTATGACCGAAAAAATGAACCAGAAAAAATTAGAGAAAAGGAGGGCAGTACCATATCTTGGGGAATAAAAATAGTCATAACAAATTCAAAGACTCCTCCAGATATTGTATTTCATAAAGGAGGTTTTGGGAAAGAAGCAATGATCCTAATTTTTGGAAAAAATCCAACAGAAGTATTAAGAAAAATACTGAAGATAATAAGATAGCATCTTTTCATCCTTCAACATAAATACCAGAAATTTAGAATGAAGTGTATGAAAGCCGTCATTCTAGCAGGTGGTCTGGGTACAAGACTTCAGCCATATACCACATTTCTTCCAAAAGCAATGCTACCATTGGGAGAAAAACCACTTTTGGAACACCTGATAGAATGGGTAAAAAAAGGAGGAGTAGATTCATTCGTACTTTGTGTTAGCTATCTAAGAAAAACAATTGAGGATTATTTTGAAGATGGAAGTAGATTTGGTGTAAAAATTGAATATGCTGTTGCAAATAGACCTCTTGCTACTGCAGGTCAACTAAAGACTGCTGAAGAACTCGTAGATGATACGTTTGTTTGCTTGTATGGAGATTCAATATTTGATTTTAATTTGAAAAGTATGATAGCAGATCATCATAGGAAAAAATCATTTGTCACCATGGGGTTATTTGAATACAAGACTAAATTACAATACGGATTCATAGAGATGGACAAGACCAACAAAGTCAAAGCATGGCGTGAAAAACCAGAAGTTAAAGGAAATATCAACATCGGATGTTATATAATGGAGCCAGGAATATTCAGATTCATACCCCCTAACAAGCCATACGGTATGGATGATGTAATACGTAATGCCATAATAAAAAAGAACAGGGTAAGTGGATTTCTCATAAAGAAAGGCTTTCTAGATATAGGAGACAAGGCTTCTTACAGACGTGCATACCAGCATTACATTGCACGACTAGGTCAGATTTAGACCAAAGTATGTCAACTATCAAGATACGAAAATTACAAAGAAGGGACATTTACAATGGGTTTTTACTTTCTCTTGATTCACTTAGGAAATCAAGCCATGTCAAACCAAAAAAAGCAAATATTATCTTTGATAAAATCTTAAAGAATCCAGATCATGTAATTTACGTTGCAATAGATAATGGGAAAGTGATAGGTGCTACAACCCTTTTGATCGAACAAAAATTCATCCATGATGGAGGCAAAGTAGGTCACATAGAAGATGTAGTAGTAAGAAAAGAATATCAAGGAAAGAGAATAGGGAGAGAAATAGTTAGCGCACTTTTAAAATACGCAGAGAAAAAAGGATGTTACAAAACCATTCTTGATTGCTCAGATGATCTCATTCCATTTTACGAGAGTCTAGGGTTTAAGCGGCATTCAAATTCATTGAGATTTGATCATCGATCAAAGAAATAATCTCGCTTGGGCAGAGGTTTCAATCGCAGTAACAACGAGCCTATAATGATAACAGGTATTGAAGTTACGATGAATACAAAAGGACCTACGGTAAGTTCTGGTACAAGATACGCATCTTGTATTTGCTTTATTAGAATAGTCACATAATACATTCCAATGATTGTGATTATTCCCCCAGATATGATAAATGAGCCAGCAAGTCGTGAACCATATCTTTTTCCCATCACATAAGACGAGCCAGATAAAATCAATGCAGGCGCAATGCTAATAGATATGAATTCTTTGATCTGAGAAGAAGGATCAATGTCATGGGATGGATGAGTAAGATATACAGAAATGGATATCATTTGAGCTACAAACATGATAAACAAGCCAAAACTTGCAAGAGCTATCCATTTCTCAATTGCCACGACAATTCATCTCTTACTTCAATAAATAAACCAAATGATCTTCTAAACTATTCCAACAAGACCTGCAAGTTCTTTTCTACATGCAGAACCTAGTTCTTCTGCGGCTTTTTCTGGAGTCACTTTGTTAAGAAATACACCATATCCTCTTTCAAGACCAGACCAAGGATCAGCTTGTGGATATACTTCAATATGCCAATGAATTTGTCTATTGTTTTTCTTTTCAGGAGAGAGATGAAATACCATGTTATATGACAGACTTTTCATCGTATTTGCAAGTCCACCCAAAGTAGCCCGTAAAATTAATGACAAATCATTTATCTCTTTTTGAGTTATTTTAGAAAAGCTTGTAATGTGTTTTTTTGGATAAATCCAAAATTCGTATGGATGAGATGGAGCCCATGGACAGAAAGCAACAAAACCTTCTGTCTGAAGTATTTGTCTTGGCCCACCTGTTTCAGTACCCACCGTCTGACACATTGGACATATGCCTTTTTCATTTAGTATTCTGTGTGCGGCTTCTGCCTCTTGTTCTATAACAGGAGGGATTGTAGAAAAAGTTACAACGTTGAGATGCGCGTGATTGGTAGAGCCCCCAGCTTCTTTTCCATGATTTACATATATTGAAACATATGTCACTCCACGTTGTGTGTATAACCATCTAAGCCTGTCTTGGATCACAACAAGTACATTGGACCATTGTTCAGTTGAGATACTTGCAAGAGAATCCTTGTGTTTTTCAGAAGCCACCACAACATAATGATATCCGTAAGCAGGTTCGCTGTAAAGTGGTCTGTCGCTATAGGAATTTTCTGAGGTAGTTGTAACAACGGGATTTTTACTTTCAAATACTCTTACGGACCAATTCTGAACATAGTTATCTTCTGTATCTTGAAGTCTTTGTAACATTCCATCCTTTGCAACTAGTGAAAGCGTTGATGGATTAGTCATAGATTCATTTCCTGGACAATATGGACATTTCTTGGAATCAGTTATCGAGTTATTTTCAGGTGAAACGATGACAAACCTGTCAATAGAATAATCTTTCCTTAAATCCCCCATACTGCTAGATTTTGGATCTAGCAATTTAAAACCTTTGCAAAGATCGAAGATAATCACCTATACGGTAGGATTTTTACAATTAAAGGTCTAAAACAATCATTTTGCCAAAAATTAAACTTAAATTGGAAGATCAGATCTCAGAAATTGTCACATGTCAACTACATCATTAAGAAGAGATCACGATTTAATTGAAAAAGTACTAAAAGCTATGTGGTCCACCATTCCTTTACTACAATCCGGTAAGACCATACCAGAGCCAATTCTAAACCAAGTAATTGATTTTTCAACAAACTTTACAGATGTATGTCATCATGGAAAAGAAGAAAACTCACTCTTTCCAGAACTTGAAAAAAAGGGAATGCCACGCAATTCAGGCCCCATAGCTGTTATGCTCATGGAACATGAAGTTACACGTAAACTAGGAACTAGGATGGAGTCGTCCTCAAAGACATACCTAAAGAATGGAGATGCTACTCAATTGATAAGTGACATGCAGGAATACATCAATCATGTTGTACAACACCTATGGAAAGAAAACAACAGATTGTTTGAGATGGCTGAGATGGCCCTTAGAAATGACGTAGAGCAAGTCAATAAGAGCCTGCTTGAGGTAGAAAACGCCAAGCTCAAGGAAATAGGTAAGACAAGGGAAGATTATGAAAAATTTGCAGATGAATTTGCAAAGCAATTTCCATCACAAGAATAGTTCAAATGTTATCAATACTTACCAAAGCACTTTTCTAGTACACATTTGTGAGAAAAATATGAAAACAGTAGAACCACACTTTCACATACAAATAAGGATTGTAAAACCTTGACCGCAAAGACTGGAGATAAAGTCAAGATAGAATATACAGGAACTCTTGATGACGGGACTGTCTTTGACAGCAATGTAGAACATGGAACCCTGTTAGAATTTCAGGTCGGTGGGGGTCAGGTGATAAGGGGATTCGATGATGCAATACTAGGAATGAAGGAAGGAGAAGAAAAACAATTCAGTATTGCCCCAGCAGATGCATACGGAGAGCATGACCCAACTCTAATTCAAAAGGTGCCAAGAGAGATTTTCCCACCTGATGCAGAACTTACTCCAGGACTATTGTTTGAGGCAGGACTTCCCACTGGAGAAAAGGTACCAGCAATGATAACAGTAGTGGAAGAAAAAATAATCTCGGTGGATTTGAATCACCCTCTTGCAGGAAAGAAATTGAATTTCAAGATAAAATTATCTGCAATCTCATCATCTTAATTTTCCTCTGTTATCAAAAATCCATCATCGTCATTTTAAAAAACTATACAAAAAATTATTATTAATAACTAGAAATTTGTTTCAGAATTTAGATCGCTTAAAAAATCAAGGTTTATGTGTGATGTGAAAAAACTGAAGCTTAGAGGAACAGAAAAAATGAATAATTCAGATGTTCACATGGTCTATGTTCTCCTTGACGGCATAGGTGACTTGCCACATCCAGATTTGAAAGGTTCAACGCCACTAAGTTATGCAAAAACACCCAATCTTGACAAACTTGCTAGAAACGGTGCCATAGGAGAAGTGATCTCAGTTGGCAAAGGTATAGCACCTCAATCAGATATTGCGGTTTTCAACATGCTTGGATACAGATTTGAAAATATACAGTATGTTGGAAGAGGAGTAATCGAGGCAATTGGAGTAGGAGTTGATTTTAAAAGTGGCGACCTTGCTCTTCGTGGAAACTTTGCCACTGTAAATGATGAAAGAATTATCACGGATCGTAGAGCTGGAAGAAACATAGAGAAAGAAGACGCACTTGCAATTGCGCTAGAAATAGAAGAAAAGATCAAATTTTCAAATCCTAAAGCGTCAGTTGTTGTATCTCCCACAATTGGACATAGAGTGATTGTGAGAATAAGATGTGATGGAGTATTTTTAACGCCAGATATTAGTAATACTGATCCTGCCTATGCAAGAATAGACGGCATGGGAGTTGCCAAGGCAGTTGGCGATTACATGAAGATAGAAAAATCATTACCCTTAAACGAATCCGATGGTGCCAAGCTTTCTGCATCACTTGTAAATGAATTCACAGATAAATCGCTTCAAATCATGAAAGATAGTATAGTAAATAAAAACAGAAAAGAACATGGTAAGAAACTGCTAAATTCGATTCTATTACGTGATGCTGGAAATAAATTTCCAGATGTTGTTCCAATAAATAATCTGCACGAAATGCAATTTTCATGTATAGTAGATATGCCAGTTGAGATAGGCATTGCAAATGTTTTGAAAATGAAATCATTTAGCGCTGGTGGTCTTACTGATTATGAGGAAAAGGCACGTGTTGCTGCCAAAGCAATGGAAACTCAAAATGCAATATATGTCCACATCAAAGGACCAGATGAATTTGGTCATGATGGAGATGCAATAGGCAAGATGCAAAACATAGAAGAGATAGATACAAGATTCTTTGGAACACTACTTGACAACATAGACACATCAAAAGTTGCAGTCATCATATCAGGAGATCACTCTACACCCTGCATAAACAAAAGCCATAGTGATGATCCAGTACCTGTTTTAATTTCAGGAGATTTTATCAAAAAAGATGGAACCACGCGATTCACAGAAGAGCAGGCAAAGAGAGGAAGAATCGGACTCATTATGGGAGCCGATGTTATCAACACAGCTATAAAGACGATTAAATCATAAATGGCTCTATGTTTTCAGAAGAGATCATTTTCTCAGTAATTTTTTGAAACTTGTCTATGTCTATACCATGATACATTCCAGAAGCGTTAGAGAGTTTTTCCATTGCCCGCTTTAGGATTGAAAGACATATGTCATTTTCATTTTTTTGATAATGAACAAATGCAGCTGCAACAAGAATTATTCCTTGAACAAGATCTTTTTCGCCTTCGTGTGTGTTTTTCCAAACACCTTCAAGAACTTCATGACATTCCCAATATTTCTCATCGTTAAAGTATTGTTTTGCTCTTTTTAGTACCTCTTCTTTTTCAATTTTTTCTTCAACAACATGCCTTACATCATTAAGAGGACCTATCGACGCAAATTTTTGTATAACTTTATCCAATTCTTCTTTTTTTACAGACACATCAAATTCTAAATATTTGGTTGAAACTCTCATGTCTCGGACAATTACATCCATCTCAGAAGTTAATTGATCAGCTTTTGCAAGAAGTGTTTTTGCATCAGTTGGAACGTAACCTGAGTTTTTCAGGTGCACCATAAATCTGTCCACGGGCTTTGGACATCATGATTTCTTAAATTTGTTATCTAGTAGCAGTTAAGATTTATATGAACTATTAAAAGGACTTGGATTACATGTCCATGATCGAAGTTACACGAGATGTAAAGAATCCCTTACTGTCAAGAAGAGAAATTACTTGTAATTTCAAAGGACTCTCCGGAAGACTAAAGAAGTTAGAAGCAGTAGACATGATCTCAAAAAAATTCAATTTAGAAGGAAAAATTGTGATACCAATACTTTTGAAGAATGAAACTGGAAGACCTGTAGTATCAGGAAGTTTCTACATATATGAAGATGAAAAACTTGCCAAAGAACATCTCAAAGCTGCAGTCTTTGCAAGAATAGAAAAAGCAAAAGGCGCAGCTGTAAAAACAGAAGGCGTTGAAGCCTCAGCCGAACAAGCAGGTGCTCCAAAGGAAGAGAGTAAATAATGACAAGTAAAAAAGGCTCTAGTCCAGCAGTGTACAAGTATTACAAGGTATCAGGAGAAAAAGTAGAGAGAATAAAGAAAGAGTGTTCAAGATGTGGTAAGGGTGTGTTCATGTCAAATCATAAAAATAGACGTAGCTGTGGCAAGTGCGGATTTACCGAATTCGTTCAATAATTAGTATAGTTTCTTCTTTCTAAGATGAGAAGCCTTTTGTTCTATTTGATCTAATTTCTGCAAAAGATTTGGTTCAATTACAGTATTAGCAATCACAGTTGCTGGAATCTTGGCTATGTTGGTATCCATTGTGATATTTATGACAGGAAGTTTCTTTTCAATCCAGAATTTTAATACTTTGTCCTCAAGTTTATAGTCTCTAAATCCCTCTGGAAATTTTTTAGTGATATGGGACAGTAATGTTTTATCATCAAACACAGCCCGCGGTTCAAAAAGTCTGGCAGAATCAGAATAACTACTCTCAAAGAGATTTCCACTTAGTTCATCAGAGACAATATCCATCTTAGATATTCGCCTAATCAATTCCAAATAGTGTAGAAATTCATGTGCCAAAATAGCGTGGATTGTACCCTTAAGACCATACGCCACAAGTGGTGCAGTGATTTGTATTATGATATTTAATTTATCACTGGAAACAACAGGGATTGTTCTTGCAAATAAGATCCCATAATCAAAAGAGCCAGATGGAGGATGGGATACTACTACTGAGGGTTCCACATATGCAAGTGGAAAATTAATTCCCGATGCCTTTTCTATCCTCTGTATTCCAGATAGAGTCACATCAAATCTCTTTACTATTAATGCGTGAAGTTTGTCAGGAATTTGTCCATTTTTATGGGCTTCATGTACTCTAAGCAAAGGATCCAATCGAACAAGATTGAATTAGACTATAATAAAAGCTTGACATAAAAAGACAAATTTCATCTAGTTTTAGGATAGTTGAGAAATTCAGCTTGTCCTTGTTTTAATCACTTAGAAAATTCAATTGCTTAGCACTATTTTGTGAAAATCAAATGTGGTGCATTTGCATGAATTTTCAAGCAACAGGCTTATGTTAGGTTCAATATTGTTACCAGTAACAAATCTCTTGAGTGGTATTCCACCATCTAATTCTACAAGTATTGTAAATGATCTAGATTCTATTTTTTTGATCTTTACGTCATAGATTCTTTTTTGGTTCTTCCAGGATGTGTTTTCACTTATTGAAACAGACATATCTTTTAGACCTCCTAATACATTCAATGCATCAGGAGTTAGATCTTTTTCTGTTGCAATCTCTAACAAAACATCAGTCTTAAATTTAATTTGATCTGTAGGCACCTTTGAAACCGGTCGCATGTGTAAAATTGAGACGCCATCAAGTACAATCTTTTTTGGCAGAATTATTTTTCTTTTATGAGGATTTATCAATTTGACAAAGAACGGCCTTCCATTTCCAAGAACAAGACTAGATTCATCCTCACCACCGATCCAAGTTATTTTAGCTTGTTGAGCACCAAATTTTTCAAACAAGAATTTGGCAATTTTACCTTCTACACTGTTAAATTCTGAAATTCCATGAAAGTCGCAGACAAAACACCCTTTCCCATCGCACCGATTACAAGATTCTTGTTTTTGAGGAATTCCTCTTATCTCTTTTGTATACCGTCCTTGTAGTATCAATGCTTTGGGTTTTACTTCACAAATGTCTTTTTTGAAATCTATTGTAAAAACAATGTCTGGGTTTTGATAATCAACTTTGGTTTTAGTCTTTTTTCCAAATTGTTTTCCTATTTCTCTTGTAATATCGCTTTTTATTCCAGCAATACCACGAAGTTTGAATTTGGATCGTATAACATCATCTCTATCCAAGATTGAAGGTTGAAGAATAGCTCCTATGAGAAATGTTGAAAATTCATATCCTTTTGAAATATCCAGCATCTTGTTTAAGAAAACACCTAGTTCTGGCATCAGATTTTTGCATAGATAACATGACTTTGGGTTTTTTTGTTTTATAATTTTTCTAATTTTCCCACCAAGATTTTTATGAGAAACTAATCTCAATCTGCTTGCAAACATTCTTCCGATACAATAGTCACACAAGTGATACTCTCGCAATATTTTCCTAGTTTCTTCAATTATTACATCCATCTTAGTTTTTTTCAACTACACATACAGTAAGTAAATGAGGTGTTTTAATCGTAATTATGTAAATTACCATGGATATAGTTGTCTACAAGATTCTTTTTCTGAGACGCTGATGGCTTTTGTTGGACATGTCTGTGCAGCATCAAGTATTTTTTCAGAATTTGCACCATGTTCGTCAATTACTTTAGATTTTGGATTCACCCTAACATTCTTCTCCACTCTAAACACTGAAGGTGCAATTGCCTCACAGCTACAGCACGCTATACACCTACCAGGATCAACATTTACAGAGACAGAAATATCCTCCTCTACTTGTATTGATTCAGTTTCATATCTTTTTTCAGATCTTACTTTTTCATAGTAATCCCAAAAAGTCTTTTCGTAATGGGCCCAAAAATTTTGATATTCGTTTTCGGCATATTGAGTATGTCGAGTCCAGTCCTCATCTGGAGTTCTATCAGATTTTCTTGCACCCCAAGAATAAGTTCTAGAATTAAAATTAGATTTTTTCTTGGAATTCGTAGTATATTTTTCAGAAGAATTGGTTCCTATTTTATTTTTATATTCAGTGTGAAGTGTTTGATATGCTTCAACTATCATCTTGAATTTTGTGCTCTCTTGATCCAAAGTATTTTTGTCTGGGTGAAATTGTAAAGCTAGTTTTCGATATGCAGATTTTACTTCCTTAATGGAAGCCCCTTCTTGGAGACCCAGTGCTCGATAACACTGACAGCTGTTCAACAAGATGTTTAGATATACTGCATACGATATTTAGATACAGCTTAGTTTGAAAATGTTCTAACCTAATCCCATTTTTCTTAACATGCCCTGCATCTGTCTTCCTTTAGAGGCCTTCATCATGGTCTTTGAGTTTTTGTATGCTTTGAGAAGTTCTTTTACCTCATGCTCAGGCCATCCAGAACCCCTTGCTATTCTTTTTACTCTAGATGCATTTATCAAATCAGGATCTGATTTTTCATCTTTGGTCATAGATTGTATGATATAACGCCATTTTTCCATTCGTTGTTCCTGTTGTTCTACTTGATCTTCTTTTACCATTCCAGAAAAACCAGGCATGTTTTCTAAGATGTTACGTAATCCTCCGGCCTTTGTTGCTTCTTCAATTTGAAAGTAGAAATCTTCCATATTCATTTTTCCATGTGAGATTCTCTTTAGTCGATCCTCATTGCCTTCAGTCTCAAGTCTTTTTGCCATGTCAAGTAATGCTTGAATGTCACCCATTCCAAGCATTCTTCCAACAAATCTTGTTGGGGAGAATTTTTCAAGATCGTCTATTCGCTCACCTGTTCCAATGTACATAATTTGTGCACCTGTTGCGGCAGCGGCGGCAAGTGCACCACCACCCTTTGCACTGCTATCCAATTTTGTGATGATGATACCACCTACTGGTACTGTTTTGTGAAATGCTTCAGCTTGATTGTAACACTGTTGTCCAATAGTTCCATCAATTATCAATAATGCAAGATCAGGGTTTGCAATTTTACTAATTCTTGTCATTTCGTCAAGGAGATCTTTTTCCTCCTTGTGTCTTCCAGCGGTATCTATTAGAATAATATCAAAATTTTGTCCCTCAAAATGCTTAAGACCGTTTTTTACAAGTTCAGGGGAATCCTTAGTTCCTTCCTCACCATATACTTCCACGTTTGCCTTTTCGCACATCGTCCTAAGTTGTGTAAGTGCTCCAGGTCGATACGTATCTGCCCCAATTACTGCAACTCTATAGCCTTGTCTTGTCAAGATCTTGGCAAGTTTTGAAGTCACAGTAGTCTTTCCACTTCCTTGGATTCCAAGCATCAAGACCTTGTTTACTTTGCCAGGTTGGAATACGAATTGTTCTTCAGTACCTAACAATTTAGCAAGTTCTTCGTATAGAATCTTTACAATGTGATCTTTTCTAGAGAGTCCGGGAGGCGGAGTTTCTTTGATAGATCTCTCTTCCAGATTTTTGGTAATTTGAAAAACAAGTTTTACGTTTACATCAGACTGCAACAGAGCCCTTTGGATATCTTTGGAGAGTTCCTTGATGAGAGCCTCATCAACTGCCGAAGAATTTACTATTTTCTTTAGTGCCGCTCTAAGGCCTGTTTTTAGACCGTCTAACATTACTTTTCTAAGACGGCCTCGGTTATTTCAAATCTTCCTCTATAACCATCCCAGATCTTGTTTGCTTTAATTATTTGAATTGGAGAATAAAACAATGGACAATCTACAACAAATGTTTCAGCCTCACCCCCTTCAAATGTCAAA
The DNA here is from genome assembly GCA_023252235.1 of Nitrosotalea sp. Classification (GTDB taxonomy): domain Archaea; phylum Thermoproteota; class Nitrososphaeria; order Nitrososphaerales; family Nitrosopumilaceae; genus Nitrosotalea. Next base: position 64,698 of record JAHEXH010000001.1, on the reverse strand, counting down.
TTAAAACCATATTTTGTAGATAATACGATAAGTTGTTCTACGTCATCCCTAGTTATTTCTCGTCCCAACCAAGTTTCATCAAGTCCTGCAGAAGTCACACTCGTTATAATGAATTTGAATTTAGAATCCAGTAATTCTTTCAAGTAATTTTTTTGATCAACATGCCACAATGGAGATATTACTTTTAGATTGAGATTATTTCCAAGTGTTTCAAACCGAATTCTTTGATAATCACTGAACAATCCTCCATGTACTATTCCTTCTATTCCAAAATCCTTCTTTGTTTTTTCCAATAGTTTTTGTAATTCTACAAGTTCGATTTGAGGATCAGTGGTACTTGTCCTAGTCAGAATTTGTGGAATTTTCATTGCTTTGGCTTGTAGTGATGTGATCGGAATATTTGGATAATGTAAAAGATGGCTTTCTTCAGATTGTGGAAATACGGAGACGAGACATTCTATGCTATGACCCTCTTGTTTGGCTTTGTATATTGCATATGTGCTATCTTTTCCACCTGAAAATAGAGATGCTAATTTCAATTCTAAACCATACCTTCCAAATCAATTAATTTTTTTCCAGTTCATTTACTCGTTTTAAGCAATTATTACATAAAGAGAGATGTCCCTTTAGAGTAGTTTCCATATTAGATGCCAAGCAAACATGACAAAGACCTTTCACAGGGTATCCATACACGTTGTACTGTATAACTAGTTCTAATTTTTGAAAAGCATGGATGCTTCAATACTCATAATCTTCATCATGCCATCAGTTGGCTTTTCTCGTCATCATCAGCATCCGAATTTTAATTCTTGATTCTGACTATAATAGTTCTGTCCATGACTTTCCAGTATTCAACGTCTGAACCTTGTGCAACTTTGTCCTTGATTTCGTCTTCAATCAATTGCGCATCAAACACTTCAAATGTTTCGGAATCCATTATCTGCGTACTTGCTGGTGTTTTTGAAATTATAGAACCTACTCGTTTATCAATAAGAGGAACTTGAACTTGTGCACTGACTGGTGAAACGTGTGAATATTTTTTCTTGTCAAATATTCCAACTCCAACTATTCTTGCCTTTGCTGCACCGTGTTTACCGGGTTTACTTGTATCATATTCAACGATTCTACATGGCTCTTCATTTGGACCACCTACTGGAAGTAATATGTAGGAGCCAATTTTTAGCGCACCAAGTTCAGATGGCTTACTCATTACCAAAACAGAATTTAGAAGAGTATATAACTTTTCTATTACGGTTTAGATTTTCAATTGATCTCTTGAAAAGAGATTTCTTAAAATTCTATTTTATTCTCTCGATTACTGACAGATTAAGAAGACTAGTCATTCCAATTCCTTTTCTTTGAACCTCTTTTCTTGTCTTCTCACAGTACTTGTTATCAGCTTGATGTTTACTATCACTTGAAACCTCAAGTACTATCAAATTTCCTTCATAAGGAAAAGTGAATTTTTGAGTTTGAGTGGTAGACAGTTTAAGATTACCTAGCTCTGCTCTTCTTACTCGGTTACGCTTGGCAACAATAAAACCAAGATCAGATAGATCAGATGAGGAATCTCCATATTCAAGGTAATAGATCGATAACAAATTCAAATTGTCATCATCTAATCTTTCAAAGAGTTCATCGTTTGTTGTAAAAACAAATGTAGGAGTATCTTGTTTACATTTTTCAACTTCACACATCATTTGTGAACGATCTTTGAATCTTGCAAGAAGGTAGGTATTAGAACGAGATGGAAAGTATGCACGGCCGTCTTCTGAAAAAGTTGCGGTTACAAAATACATATCATTGACAAAATCGGATTTTTCAAATGTACTCTTCAATGTAGTGAAGGCATCGTTTTGCAAATATGGCACACATACATATCCCCCTTCAGACATTGTTGCCTCCAACACAGTATCGAGACAATTTATCCTGTTTATATGTAATCTGATCAGTGAAAAAATTTAGTAGCAAGATTTGAATTTTTGGAAATAATAGATTATCGATAGTTATTTAATACGAAAAAACTGCGTGAGAAACAGTCCCACGCTAGCTCAGCCTGGTAGAGCTTCCGGCTGTAGTGGTTGGCCATCGGCTAACCGTCATTCAGCCTATCAGGCTTACAGAAACCGGGTTGTCGCAGGTTCAAATCCTGCGCGTGGGACCATACATCATAAACTTCAAAAAGTCATCACTCAAATAGAAAACCATGTCAGATGATCAAAACTGGTCTACGTTAGACGAGATTGATCAAAAGATAATTAACATTCTCAACAAGAACGCACGTACACCATCAAAAGAAATAGCAAGCGAATTAAGAAATTTTGGAGTGGAGGTATCAGACAGGACAATTCGAAAAAGAATCGAGAGACTTGAGAAAAATGGAATCATAAAAGGCTACAAAGCAGTATTAAGCGGCATATCTTCAAATGATCAGTTTGAAGCATTATTCCTCAAACTCAAGATAACAAGATCCATGGATACCATAACAGAATCCATAAAGAATTACATCAAAACTTTGCCAAACTATCTCTTTGTTGCAACAGTAGATGGGGATTGGAATATGATTACAGTATTAAGAGTAGAAGGAACTGAAAAAAACCCATCAGCAAGAGTAGTAGAGAAATTCTCGGACCAGATCATAGATTATAAGATCAGTGGAATTCAAATCAAAGATGTAAATCTACTCAACATGTCAATGTTGTTACTTAATTAATTTCAGACAATTTAGCTGTATCTAGTGCATTTTTCAATTCGTTTATGGAAAATGGTTTTTGAACAAATGCGGTAGAACCAAAACCAATAGTATTTCTAACACGTGGTGTAGATTTTTCGTCTGCAGTTATCAATATAATAGATATATCAGGTTTTGATTCTAGAAGAGTTTTTGCAACTACATCTCCTTTCAGATCTGGCAATTCCATATCAAGCAGTACAATTGGATTTTGCTTTGATTTTACAAGTTTAGAAACAAGATTAATTGCAGACTTTCCATTTGCAACGGTTTGTATATCATCATAGCCTAATTGTTGGAGGAAATTTTTGAGTCTTAATAAAATTGCAGGACTGTCATCAACCACGACAATCGGTCTTTTTTCCTCAACTATTTTTGGAGTGTATTTTTGAGCCGCTTCAAATGCTTTCATTGCATCATCATAATGCCCAGTTCTAAGAAAGCATCTAGCAGCACATTGATACGCATAATTTGCATTATTGTGATCCTTTTTTGCAATCTTGATATAAAATTGGGCTGCTTCCAAAAGTTCCTCTTTTCTTTCCTTACCTTGCCTTAATTTACATTCTGAGGCTAGGATGAGGTAAAGACCAGCTTTGTAGTTGTTATTTTTCATCTCTTTTTGGGCAAGAGTAGTAAACAAATTGTGAGCTGCCGCACTTTGATCATTTTTCAAATAAGTACATGCAAGATCAAATTTCTCCAAGTCCTTGTCCATTTCTAGCAATACACAGAATCAGCTTATAATATTTGGTTTGTGTAAGAGGAAAACTCTTGACTTGAGCTAGGAAAAGAGTAGATAACACATGTATTATAAACAAAAATAGAGCAGTAATAGAGTGAGCAAGGAAAATCCAGGTGTAGGTATTTCTCAACCTCCAGTAAACATACTATTTAGTCCTCTAGATATTTCAAAAAAGGACGTATGGAGTATAGACGTAATACGCATTCTAGATATTTTGATTAAAATTCTCAGTCAGACAGATAAAAAAGATCTCAGAGTAGCAGGAATTGCCGCCTTGTCTTCTGCCATGATACATAGAATGAAAGTAGAAAGCATTTTTGCACTGCAGAAGGCAGCCATGGAGAAAAAACCCCTAACACAGAGAGAAGACGTAGATATTGAGATCATAAACATGCCGTATAGACACGAGTCTACATATCCAGTAACATTAGATGAGTTGTTATCAGTTCTTGAGAATCTTATTGGAACAATAGCAAATCCGCGTTCAAGTAGAAGACAGATTGAGTTTGAGCCAGTCCAAGCCCCTAATTTTGATGATTATTTCATCTCTCTTGAGAAAATAATAGGACAGTATGAAGAACTGATAATGAACAAGATAAAGGCTGTAGGTTATGGATCCTTTAAGAGTATAGTATCAGAGCTTGAGCTTATCGATGTAATCAGATGTTTCTTTGCCATTCTCTTTTTGGCAAGAGATATGAAAGTAGATCTTGAACAAACAGAAGACGATATAGTGGTCTCTCTGATAAAATAGAAATTTACAAGTAGATCAATAGTCAGCAGGAATTTCATTTAAGTATACTCTAACCTTAACATTATTCCATATGGGAAAGATAGAAGATGACGATGCCATGGCAAGACTAGAAGCTTCGCTATATTCAGCAGGAAGACCTCTTACTATAGAGGAATTGATAAGAGCTTCTGGGACAGAATCCAGAACCAAGACTTTAGCCCTAATGACAAACCTTGTCAAAAAGACAAAATCGGTATTCAGGGCAATAGAAGTAGCAAGTTTACCAGATGGATCATATGTATTTCAACTAAAACCAGAGTTTAACACAGTAATTCGAAAGTATGCATCAAAGCCACTTTTGCCTACAGCCACATTAAAGACATTATCATACATTGCATACATGCAGCCTGTCTCTTCAAAGAGACTGGTAGAAGTAAGAGGTTCCGGGGTATACATGCATCTAAAACTATTACAGCAGTTGGACTATATCGAGCACCAAAATGTTGGAAGGCTCAAGATTTACAACACCACTGAAAAATTCCAAAAATACTTTGGCATCCAAGGAGACAAGGATCTCCTCAAACAGAAACTCTTCACAAAGGTAAGAAATCCAAGTCAGGCCACAGTTCAGCAACAACCTCTACCTACCGAACCCTTGACCCAAACAAGTCAATAATCAAACCAAAAATAGTATTCCATGCTGTAAATGGTATAAATTAGAGTTACTTTATCGAATCAGCATGAAGAAATCTGTGGAAAATCTTGCAACAAGTAAGATTACTGGCGGTAGAAGATATCCTCTCAGATCAAGACGAAAGTATGAAATCGACAGATATTCAGTAGAAGCAGTACCAGGAGAGCAAGTTACCATATCACGTAAGACAAGAGGAGGAAATCAGAAAACATCACTTAAGACCACAGATCTTGTAAACTTATCAGTTCCAGGTTCCAAGGTCAAGAAACTAAAAATTCTCAAGGTGTTAAAGAATCCGTCAAACAAAGACTATGAAAGACGTGGAGTCATTTCAAAAGGAGCAATATTAGAAACCGAAGCAGGTCAGTGTAGAGTAATTTCTAGACCTGGTCAAGATGGCGCAGTAAATGCAATCTTGATAAAGTGATAAGATGAAGGATTACGAACATGTCGTAGTCTGGCTGGATTATTTTAATAAAAATATTACAAAGAAAATGGGGAGAAGAGTCTCTCGTGAAAAAAGTGTCTTTGACCCATCATTAAATGAATTGATATCTGCTGCCAAGGCTGCAGGGCTAGAGCCAACCGAGACAAATGATCAGGTTAGATTTCCAAGAAGACCATATGTCAGGTCAGGATACATCACACTTGCAAAGGCCCAGCCAAAATCTAAAATAATTTTGGCAATTTCTGAAAAACTGGTTTCAAGAAGAGCCAAACAGACCAAGTAAATAGTGTTTATAGCTTGAAGCTAAAGTAATTTTGACAGAACTCTATTGATAACAGTATTTTGTTGAGAATTCAATTGCAGGAGGTAGGCGAAGTATTGCATCTAGCGAGTAGCGGGAGAGTCATCATTAGACTCACAAAACATCTAAGAGACAACCAGATAGTCGTAGATAATTCTGGAGTCAAAATCGCCAAAGTATCAGAAATGATAGGTCCTGTTGATGCACCATATGCGTCAGCGGTTCCGCTTACCAACAATATCAAAAAATACATTGGAAAAAAAGTTTTCATCGTCGAAGAAACTCCTGTGATGAGACCCAAAAGATTCAAAGGAAATAGAAGAAGATGACCATAACAGAACTACAAACAAATTGCCCAGAATGTCGATCCAATCTAATTGATGACATTCATAGCGGGGAAAAGATTTGTTCTGGCTGCGGATTGGTCGCAATGGAACAGATGCCAGATTACGGACACGAATCAAGAGCAACAAATCCTGAAGACAAGATGAAGTTGACACGAGCATCAGGACAGACAAGTTATGCACAACATGACTTGGGAATCAGAACAGAGATTGCCATGGGAACAAAAGACTTCAGTGGAAGATCGATATCAAGCGACATGGCAAATCAGATGTACAACCTGAGAAAATGGCAGACTAGAATCAGAGTTGCTTCACCAGAAGAACGAAGACTTGCAAATATTTTAGCAAAGATAGGAGAAACATGTCATGTCCTGTCATTGCCAAGAAATGTAATCGAGTCAGCATCTATGATATATAGAAACTTCCAAGGACAGGCAGATGCAAAAGGCAAATCAGTTGCATGCATGTCAGCTGCAACAATTTACATGGCATGCAAACAATGCGATGTAGTAAGATCCCTTGATGAGATCTGTGCTGCAACAGGAAGTTCAAAAGAAGACAAGCTCAATGTCAAACTAACGGCAAAATATTATAGAACACTTGTGATGGAACTAGGTTCTAAGACAGCACCAACTGTAACTCTTGAAAAATACATATCAAAAATAGCAAATCTGGCAAAACTTGAAGTTCGTGTAGAAAGACTTGCTGCTGAAATTGCAGAAAAGACATCTGACCACAATCTTGCCGATGGAAAGGCTCCAAATGGGTTGGCTGCTGCCTATCTATACATAGCATCAACTCTTCTTGGACAGAGCATCCTCCAAAGAGATGTCTCAAGCGTCGCAGGAATAACAGAGGTCACCATAAGAAACAGATGCAAGGAAATTCTCACAGCGTACAAGATGAAAGTGACATTACGACAATCACTAGTCAAGAACTAAACACCCTCTCTTTTCTTATTTTTAATTTCAGTCAACATTACAGATAATTTATTCCGTTATAGCCACTTTTGTCAAATATCTCACATTTGTACGATAAGAAAGGCATGTTGTGTGTTGTTGTCTCAATGTTTCTCTGCTACACATTCTACATATTTTTTGTATCGTCTTTCTGCACCCATTGCACCAGAGATATTTCGCAAGTTCCCCTCCACAATTTCTACAACTTTCGTCTGGCATTACAGTATACATAACACAGATCTTTGTTTTTAGCAGAGCGCAAATAGATTTAGTAGTTCACCATAGAATCTGTTTTGAGAGTAAATGTACGGTACAATTCATAGGCTTACAGTATATGATACTATAGAGAATTAAAAAAAAGAAAAGAGGAGTTTCTTTTAAGGATATGACCAGAGCTGTTGGCCGTTGAATTTTATTTGTGAAATACCCTTTTTGTCCAACTCTTGTACTGCACTTGGTAGTGGCACGTACGATAGTTTTTCAGAGTATTTTTGGCCGTCTGTTACAAACCAGTAGAGCATGTGTACAAGATCCTGTGCCTTTTGTTTATCCATACCTTTGAGTTGTTCAAGGTTTGGATTCACCAATAGATAGGTGAATGTAGCAATTGGATATGCATTTGGTCCTGGTGCATCGTTTATTGATACATTGCTCCAAACTCCATCAGCTGCTGGTAGTGAAGATATTGCTCCTTTTGCAGCTGCGGCAGTGGTTGCCACAGTAGCATCAAGAAATGCTGTCTTGTCATGGTTCTGAACAAAGGCATACGTCATTGGAATACCAGATGCCATCTTGTTACCTTTGGCATATGCTAATTCCACATATCCTAATGATTCAGGCACCTTCTTGACTATTGCAGCAACTCCTGCATTACCCGAGCCTCCCATTCCTGCTTGCCACGGAACAGATGTTCCTTTTCCAACTTTACCATTCCAGTCAGAACTGACTTGGGAGAGATAGCTAGTAAAGGCAAATGTTGTTCCAGAGCCATCGGATCTGTGAACAACAATTATCTTGTTCCTGTCCTGCTTCAATGCTTGTGCAATACTTGGATCTTTTTGAAGATGCACTATAGCTGGATCATGCCAGTAAATGATTTGACCAAGAAAGATTTTTGCTATTACATCACCAGTTAGTAAGAGCCCATTTGTTTGAACCCCTGGAAGATTGTATGTAACAACTATTGCACCCATTGTCTCAGGAATGTGTAATGTTCCCGCTGGAGCCTTTTTGATATCTGCTGCTTGCAATGGTGCATCGGATCCTGCAAATTCTACCTTCTTTGTTGTAAACAGCTTAATGCCAGCTCCACTACCTACAGCCTGATAATTCAATGTGATTCCAGGGTAATTTTTGTTGTATTCAACTCTCCATTTGTCTATCAATGGAAATGGAAAAGTTGCGCCCCCTGCATTGAAGTTGTATTTGTCTTTCGCATCAGGTTCTGCTGGAGGTGCTGATTCTGCATGTGCACTAAGAACAGTTGTCGGTACTAATAGGATAAGCATTAATGCCAATCCTAAGAAGATTTTTTTTGTCATTGATGCATTATGAGCTATTTGTTTATTTACATATAATCGACATAGATCATGTAAATAGCTATAACCTACATAGATTTATGAGAATCACTTGTTGATCATCATACATTATGAAATTACATTGTAGAGTATTTCAGAAATGTAAAAACAATTTAGAAAAAGACGAACATGAAATGAGTTCATTATTTATCTGTAGGTTCTTGCTCCAGTAACAATATAGTTTACAGAGTCACCTACAAATGCAGCATGATCTGCCATTCTTTCCATATATCTCAAAACCAAGGCATCCGCAAGGGCGCATTTGACATTACCAAGAGTGATCAGCATTGGCAAATGTTTGTTATAATATTTGTCAACAATATCTTCATCTGTTCGTAATTCATGAGCTTTTTCTAAATCAAGAGTTGCAAAACATTCTACGGCAAGTTTCACCATTTGTTTTATCTCACCAGATAAAGTATAGATGACTTCATTTTTACAATCAGAAAGATCACCAAAAGTATCTCGAACTAATGTTATATCATAAGCATATCTACTCAGTCTGGTAAACCCATAGGAAATCTCGAGAGATGAGCGTATAAGTCTAAAATCACTTGCTACCGGCTGATATCGCAGAATCATTTCAAATGTCAATTCTCCGACTTTATCATACAAGTCCATCATTTCATTTGAGAATTGGTGAACTTCGTTTCTAGCATTTTGACCACCAAGATAAGAATCAATTGCAAGATTCGTACATTTGATTGACAGATCACACATTTGCTTCATCATTTCAGATAAATTTGCCAAGTGAGGATCTATGAGACGAGTCATTATCTATCCAAATTGACCTTGAACGTATTTTGCAGTTATTTCATTTCGAGGATTTTCGAAGATTTGCTTTGTCTCTCCAAATTCAACTAGGTCTCCGAGATACATAAAACCAGTATAGTCCGATACCCTTGTTGCCTGCTGCATGTTATGTGTTACAATAATTATCGTATATTCTTTCTTTAACTCTTGTATCATCTCTTCAATTTTCTGAGTTGCAATGGGATCAAGTGCTGAAGCTGGCTCATCCATTAAAAGAACTTCTGGTTGGATAGCAAGTGCTCTAGCAATACACAAACGTTGTTGCTGCCCTCCTGAAAGACTCATTCCGGGTTTTTTTAAATCTCCTTTTACTTCATTCCAAAGTGAAGCCATCTTGAGACATCCTTCTACTACCTCGTCAAGTATATTTTTGTCTTTTACACCGTTAAGTCTTAGACCGCATGCAACGTTATCATAGATAGACATGGTCGGGAAAGGATTTGGCTTTTGAAATACCATTCCTATTTTTCGTCTGTTAATCATAGGATCCACTTTATTAGAATAAAGATCCTCACCGTCAAGCAGAACTTTTCCTGTCAATGTAGCATTTTTAGTAAGCTCATGCATTCTGTTCAAGCATCTGAGAAAGGTCGTCTTTCCACAACCAGAAGGTCCTATTAGAGCAGTAACGGCTCTGTCTCTAAATTTCATGGAAACATTTTTGACTGTTACTATACCATCATAACTTGCAGAAATATTTTCAGCTACAAGTTTGTATTTTATTTCTTCATTGGCATTTCCCTTTGTTGGAATTTTTGTAATTATTTCCATCATGATACCATTCCTTGCTTTCTAAATTTTATGAATGTCTTTTCTTTATTTCTCAAGAAAATATACCTTACACCAATATTGATAGTGAGAACCATGATTATCAAAACAAATGCTGCACCCCATCCCTGAGTCACAGCACTATCATATGGGAGTGATGACAACCTCCAGATTCGTAGTGGAAGTGCGTCAATTGGTCCATCAAGTCCAGAAATGAATTGACTACTACCAAGAATTGTAAATACTAGAGGGGCTGTTTCGCCAGCTATTCTTGCAACCGCCAGTAGAATTCCTGTCACAAGACCACTTCTTGCACCGCTGAGTACTATTGTAAAAATTACTCGCCATTTTCTAACTCCTAAAGCATAACCTGCCTCCCTGTAAGTAACAGGTACTAACTTGAGAGATTCTTCAGTTGTTCGCATTACAATTGGCAACATGATAATAGAAAGTGCAAAAGATCCAGCCCACATAGAAAAGTTACCAATAGTCAATACAATTAAAACAAATGCAAACACACCAATTACGATAGTTGGAAATTCTGCAATGACATCGTTAAGAAATCTAATCATTCGGCCATATCTATTGTTACCATATTCTGAGAGAAATATTCCGCCCATTACACCAATTGGTACTCCAATAAGACTTGATAATCCAATTAACACAACAGTTCCTTGAATTGCAGGACCAATTCCGCCTGGTGTATCACTTCCTACGGCTCCAGGTATCTGAGTAAGAAAATCCCACGTTAATGCAGCAGCACCATTGCTAAAGACGTTAACTAAAATAGCTATTAGTGGCACAATGGCAACTACTACACAGGTAAAGACTATTCCCTTGACAATTTTATCCAGTACAAGTCTCCTACCAATATTATATCTGAAATGTTTTCTAAATTCAGCTCTCTGTTCAGTAGTTATCATGCCAATACTGCCCCCTCATGTGACTTGACTACCTTAGCGACAAGAAAATGTGCAATTACATTGATAAGAAAAGCAATAATGAAAAGAATTAAACCTATACCAACTAGAGCCGCCAAATGAAGACCTCCTTGTGAGGCTTCAGCAAATTCATTTGCCATAATACTAGCCATTGTCTGACTTGGTTGGAATAACGAGGTCGGAATAGCTGCTGCTCCAGTTGTATTTCCTATCAACATTGTAACTGCCATAGTTTCTCCTACAGCTCTTCCAAGGCCAAGTATTACTGCACCAATTAATCCAGATTTTGAATACGGTAATACTGCAAGTCTAAAAGCCTCCCATTTTGTTGCTCCAAGCATATATGCAGCTTCACGTTGACTGTTTGGAACTGCTATCATTATTTCTCTTGAAATAGAGGCAATAGTAGGAACTATCATTATAGCTAAAACTATACTTGCAGTAAGAATATCCAACCCAAATGGAGTTCCAGCAAATATTATACTTTGATCTCCAAATAAATTGTGGAGTGGAACCTCAATCCAATCTTGAATATATGTTCTAAAAACATACAGACCCCATAATCCATATATCACACTTGGAACGGCTGCAAGAAGTTCTACAACCATTGCAAGGGGAGTTCTCAATAATTTTGGTGAGAGTTCAGATAGGAACATTGCAATTCCAAAGCTTAGTGGTACTGAGATCAACATGGCAATTCCAGCATTGACAAGAGTACCCATTATGTAAGGGAATGCTCCATAAGACTCTCTACCCTCTACAGAATTCCAATCCGAGCCTGTAAGAAATCCTATCCCTTCATGCTGCCATACTTGTACAGAACCAGTACTGAGATTAACTACTAACATGACTACAAGTGCGACAACATACGTGCCTGCACCTATAGCAATATACTTGAAAATTTTATCTATGTGAGGTGACCCTTTTTTCATTTTAATTGTCATCATACACACTGTAATATTGAGTGAGATATGATGAGATCGACCATAATTTCTTAGATCTCATAGTTCAATATAGAACTATATAGACATACATAGAAATGGAGGATAAATGCTTTAACTATAGTTCATACAATATATGCATTGTCCGAAGTACTAAATGATAGAGAAGTTAGAAAGTTACAACTAGTGGGCGGATCTACATATGTTTTATCCCTTCCTAAAAAATGGATTGATGAGTTGAAACTAAAAACGGGGGATCCTGTTTCCATAATTAAAAATGTCAACAAATCTCTTTCAATATTACCAACAACTAATTCCTTAGCTCCAAAACTTTCAAAATCAAAGACAATCGTTAGTCAAAAAGATAGTGTGGAATCCATTCAGAGAAAAGTTATTGCAATGTACTTGGCAGGTTATCAAATTATAGAAATTCATGCAAAGGGAGGTAGAATCCAATTAGAACACAAACAAGCAATAAGGGATCTTGTAAGGAGGAATATGATAGGAACTGAAATAGTAGAATCTACCCCTGAATCAATAACAATTCAGGTGTTAACAAGTCTTCCAGAACTTTCAATAAGTGACGCACTCAAGAGAATGTTTTTACTCACATCAACAATGCACAGACAAGCAATTGATGCTCTAAAAGAAATGGATGTAGAGTTAGGTGAAGAGATTACACATTTGGACGATGAAGTAGACAGATTCAGCCTATACATACTCAGAAATTTAACACTTGCAGTTGAACATGAAAAGATCCTTCGTGATATCGGACTCAAAAAACCATCGGATTGTATCAGTTACAGAATAGTGGTAAAATCAATCGAGAGGATTGCAGACCACGCAGTATCAATTGCAAGTAGGATAAAATTTTTAAAATCAACTTTGGAACCTGCACTGATACAAAAGATAACTCGTCTAAGTGAAGAATCGCTCAAAGTCTTCGAAGACTCTATTTTGGCACTAAACAAGAGAGATTATGCCTTGGCAGACAATGTTGCGTCAAACGCACGTAGAATATCTGAAAAAGAAAAAGAGTTTACAGATAGCCTAGAAGAATCAAAAAAATATTCTAGCGTCATAAAGTTTGTCTTGGAGGATATTCGTAGAACTGCTGAGTATTCAAGCGATATCGCCGAAGCCGTGATTAATGAAACAGTACAAGATGTGATTTCTGAGAATGTTTCTTCATAAGTCGATCAAATAGGCAAATCAACAATTCCATCTATATAGATGCCTTATCCTATATAGGGCAGGTATTTATCTACGAATCTTAAGACAGACCACATGGCACAATGGTTGTCTTGGATAAAATCAAACGATAAAGAGATCATGGCGATATTAAATGATCTTGCTTGCAAAGCAGAAGAGTCTGCAAAACTATTAGTTGATCTATTTGCAAACTTTGATAAATTAATTGAGATTCATGCCCAGATTGAAAAAATAGAAAAAGAAGCTGACATACTTACACATTCTATTTTCGAAGAACTAAACAAGACATTCATAACCCCATTAGATAGAGAAGACATTTCCAGGATTGCCTCAAAGACTGACGATATCATTGATTACATCGAGGGAATATCTGGAAGACTTATCGGTTTCAAAATTAAATCTACCCCACCACATATGTTAGAAATAGCAAAAGAGATCCACAATTCCACAAAGGAGATCAATTTCATGATTACAAAATTAAACAAAGTGAAGGCAGATAAATCAATAATCGAACATTGTCGTACTGTAAATGAACAAGAACATAGTGTCGATACCATTTATCGTAAAGCGATGGCAGAATTGTTTGAGACAACAGATGTTATCAATATAATCAAGATGAAAGATACCTATGAGGCACTGGAACATGCTTCAGACAGATGTCTTGATGTTGCTGATTCTATAGAGGACATCGTTCTCAAATACACATAGGTATTTTTCATGATTGAACTAGCAATAGGAGCAATAGGAGCAGCACTAGTTTTTGATTTTCTCAACGGATTCCATGATGCTGCAAACTCGATTGCGACCGTGGTAGGAACCAGAATCCTAAAACCCCTTCATGCCGTAACATTGGCGGCTGCTGCCAATTTTATCGGTCCATTTCTCTTTGGAGTTGCAGTAGCTACGACAATAGGAAAAGGAATCATAAATCCAGATTTTGTCACACTCAACATAATTATCGGCGCCTTGGCCGGTGCCATAGTATGGGACATTATCACATGGTTACTAGCTCTACCTACATCTAGCAGTCATGCATTGATAGGCGGAATCATAGGTGCGGGAGTAGCAGGTGCAGGTTCCAAAGCAATAATGTTTGATGGATTGCAGAAGGTGGTAACAGGAATCTTAGTCTCACCTGTTGCAGGTTTTGCAGCTGCATTTGCAACTGGATTAGTCATAATGATGGTATTTGCAAAAGCAAAACCACATGCAGTAAATTCCGCTTTTGGAAAACTACAGTTGATTTCGTCCACATATTTTTCTTTAACCCACGGAGCAAACGATGGTCAGAAAACAATGGGAATCATAGCTTTGATCTTACTAACTCAAGGAGTAATCACAAAGTTTAGTGTACCATATTATGTGATCATGATGGCCGCATTAGCCATTAGTCTTGGGACTTTCTTTGGAGGATGGCGCATAGTAAAGACAATGGCAGTAAAGATCACTCAGTTAAGACCATACCAAGGTTTTGCTGCAGAAACAAGCGCAGCTAGCATACTCGCAACTCTTGCATGGCTCGGTATTCCTGCAAGTACCACTCATGCAATTTCTGGAAGTATAATGGGAGTAGGAGCAGTGAGAAGAATGTCAGCAGTCAGATGGGGCATAGGAAAAAGAATCGTATGGGCGTGGATTATAACAATCCCAGCTAGTGCGGCAGTGTCATATGTCATAATGCTCTTCATAAAAGCGGTGTCACATTAATTAGAAAATCCAGTATCTTCTTGAGATTTGATACGTCTTTGGTTATTTTAGAACAATACTAGATTCTTTTTGCTTGATTATCTTCCCCAGGGTTATGGTATCAAGGGTTGAACGAATTTTTCCTTGCTTAATTTTATTATTCCATTCTTTTACTTTATCAAATTTTTCTCTATCACCAATAATTTTTGTGGCCAAAACTTGATTGTTTGACCACCATGAAATTGCAGTCTGTATTACATATTGCAAATCATTATCAGATATGATTGGCCAATGTTGACTCAGCACATTTTCAAGTGGTAAATCAAGGAGACCCAATCTTTTTTTGATCATAAATAGAATTTCTATAAATCTAGGAGGATCTTCGAGTGCAGATACAGATATTCTTACCATGTTGCCATCTTGAGCACTTTTGTCATTATCTACAAATATTATCTTGACCAAACCACGAGTACCCGAAATAGTAAGGCTGTCTTTCTCAGTTTCAATTTTACCACCCATTTCTTTAACAATATCCAACATGACTTGAAGGCGTTCCTTTTGTATCTCTTCAAGAGGTATAGGAGTATCAGATTTTTTATCAGATAGAATAGTTATTGTCTCAGAGGATTTCACCAGATCAATCTTAATGCAGCCTAATACTGTCTTTACCAACTCAAAGTCATTATTTTCAAATATCATGGTATCAGAAACTCTTTTGTCTACAGTTGCCAGCCTTCGTAAAACGTTGAAAATTTCATCTGGGATGTTGGGTAACTGATCATATTCGATAAAACCACGTTGACCTTCACCATCAGATTTCCAAGTAGCTATGATTGGTTCAGCTATGGTAGAAACAATGTTGTATACTGCACGTTTCTCCATAGGTGCAAGCATTGGAGTATCATCATTTAGATAAGTACGAAAATATGTTGTTCCTTCAAAACTTGAGCATTTGAGCACGTTACCAAGATTTACTTTAGCAAAGAACTTTTCTTTTTTTGTTTCAACTTTTAGTGGAGCCCAATCTCTTGATTTAGGATCAAACACTTCCCAAGATTCAGGACTTGAAAGTTCGACTTGTTTTTCTCCCCCGAGTTTTCTTACTTCTGGTTTGTACAATCTTGTTATAGTTTTGACATGATCTTCTAGAGTATGGACTGTAGCATTTACTCCCCACAATGAATCAAGAAATTCCTTACGTTTGGAAGAATCAACAACCAATGTCCAACGTTTTTCCACCGAACGCGGCCTTATCTCGAGCCTATTGAGAAGTTTATCCAATCTAGATTTCTGCGAGAATTGTAATGGATTAATTTTTGTAAATGTATTTTTATAGGTTTCACATAGATTAGGTTTCCCTTTCTGAAAGCAAATATCACAAAATTCAAGCGGTTCCAAATATACTCACCCCATTTATTCTCATAATAGGCAAACGCACTATTCACGCTAATTTCAATATTGTGTGATTACAACCGATAACAATTATTTACAATACAAATTTTTAAAAAAATGAAAAATCTATTCACGTCTTAATGCAACCATTGGAGACAACTTTGATGCCTTCCATGCAGGATACATTCCTGCTAAAACACTGAGCCCCAAAGAAAGCAACCAGACTTTAAGCAAATCCGCAGGAGCAAAGATTGGAGGTATGTGAATAGGTTGGCCTCCTCCTGCAGGAAAAGTTGTTGTCACTATACTCATGACATAACCTCCACCTATTCCTATTATTAGTCCTAATGAAGCTCCAATTATCCCAATCAAGGCAGCCTCAACTAAAAAGAGTGCAAGGATTTCAGCATTCTGGGCCCCTATTGCTTTCATGGTACCTATCTCCCGAATTCTTTCTGTAACGGAATTGTATAGAGTGGTAACAATACCAACTGCCCCTACAACAAGTGCAATAATTCCAACCATCAGAATAAAAGCAGCGTTTCCACTGGCAGCCTGTACTCTAACTGCCATGAGAGCCTTGGGGGTTGTCACTCCAAGAGTTTTTCCAAACTGGCTTGTCAATTCCTGTTGTACTGTATCAACATCATCAGGAGTTGTTGCGACAACTATTACCTGATCATACTTGTTTAGTTTATGTAATAATTCATTGCCAGCATCAAGATTTACGATAATCGAACGATCGATCCCATTATTGCCAGATGGTTTCATTATTCCTGAAACTATGAAATTTTTCATTATTGTTACAGACTTGCCACTAGAATCAGAATAAGTTGCTGTTGCCTTGATCGTTTGTCCAAGCGTAACAAAAGAACTGGATGCACCAGGTGGGTTTACTACTGTATCTCCTACAATGGCTGATGAACGATCGTTTGGTTTTACGGTTGAACCATCAACATATTCAAGGTTTGGTAGTTCTTCAGTTAATTTCGTAGGATCAATGGAAGTGATTGTGACTCGTTGAGTGTTTCCCTGAGAGTTTACCTGTGCAGAACCAGTATACTCTGGTATAGCATCTCCCACATTCGAAAGAGATTTTATTTTTCCTAAAACAACATTGTTGATTATCAATGAATTACTTGATGAAGTTGCAAATGAGCTAAGTGAACGTTGTCCACTCCCTACAAAAATAACATTGGCTGCCAATGTGTTAAATTGTTTTTCCAAGAATGCCGCCTGACCCGCACTAAGACCATTCAATACAACAACAAGACTGCTCCCAAGAACAACCATCAAAATAGTAAGCAATGTTCGTACTTTTCTGTCAACTAATGCCTCAAATGACAATAAAAAAAGATCTTTAGGATTCATTTTCTTTCTTTTTAGTACCGTCAAATATTGAGACTATATCATTATCACCTTGTGCTACTAATTTTAATTTCTTATTTTTTGATCTTTTTCTTTTCATTAGAAAAACTACCACTGCTACGATTACGATTATGATGCCAATAACTATCGGTAACGATATCTGCTTGAAAATTGATGGAGGTTCACTTACAGTATTACCAGATTGTGAATTTTTACCAGATATGTTGACCGTGCCATTCAGAATTATACTATGGAAATCTTTCAAGTCATCTGCATATGTTACCTTGAATGCTACCTTATACATTCCAGGAGATAAAGAATTTAGTCCTCTAACAGGTACGCTAAATGGGATTGGTGAATCAGGCGAGAGATCCCCTATGAATTGCTGAGTTGAGCCTCTTTGTCCACCACCACCTTGTCCTGAGAATCCTTGACCACCCTGTCTTTGTGGATTTTGATCAGTTTGTGCTGCTGCTTGTTGTTGGGGAGATTGTTCATTTTGATTATTTGTTGAATTTGCAAGCCGTGCAGATCTCATTGCATCCAAAAGTGGTGAAGGAGCAAGCTGTACGGTAGTATACAATCCAGTTGTACTACCTTGATTTAGCAGATTACCTGTAATGCCAGGAGTTCCACCTGAAGAACTTACCGATAGATCATAAATCTGGAGTTTGATATTACCAACAACAAAGGTTCCCAAAGTAAGAGAGTTTGTCTGTGATTGTCCCTTTGAGACATAATTTGCAGTCAACGTAAAAGAGGTAGGAGTACTAATCAATGCATTTGCTGCATATACCTTGGTTGAGAGTACTTGCCTATCTCCAGATTGCATATTCGGTATTGTCCAAGTAGATGGCCCAACTATAGAAACAGAAGTTGATTGTGGGACAAGTGATATTATGATATTTGCCATTGTATCAGTACTATTATTTGCAACAGCAAAATTAAGAGTGTCTAAATTTCCCGCAGTAATTTTAGGAGTTGTAGTATTTCCAAGATATGATAGACTGATTGATTGCGGGGGGTTTGGAGTAATAACAAGTCCGGTACTAATAGTGGTGCTTGAAAGTTTACCCCAAGCATTTTGATAAGATATCTGAAGTTGCACCTCTTGAGTAGAACCACTTGCGGCACTACTTGGATAAATGATTGTACTTATCACAGCTTTTGATTTTGCGTGAATAGTTCCAATGTTGAAAGTATTGGATCCCAAATTAACAAGCTGTGTAGTAGTTGATTGTAACACAAGAGATCCTCCATTGCTAGAACTCCCCGAGGCGCCCTTAGAAGATCCAAGATTTGCAATTGTTGCAACTACTCCTGTTGCATCGGCAGAGCCCTTGTTTTCAATCACTATAGATACTGAGCTTTGGGTCTGAGGTGGGATTTCTGCAGTTGCAGTTGATGCATCCAATACCACCTTACCAGGAAGTACAAATGGAACGTTAAGTAGTGCAGAAGAACACTGTTGTGCAATTACCCCCGTCTGAGCATAATTTGCTACAAGTGTTGTGGAAAAAGTGCCCACTTTGGCTGAGGGTGACACATTTACGTTAAAGTATATGGTAAATGAAGCCCCAGGTTGCACTGTACCATAGTAGTTTCCCACTGCAGGATTATCTGTAACTCTAGATACTTGTGAATACTTTTGAAGCAATTGAGGATTCATGCTTTCACCTGTAGGTGTAAAGCCTGATGGAAGATTAAGAAAAGCAGTAATTGATGTTATTGGAATATTTCCCCTATTGTTAAGGACTACTGCAAAAACAGATGGTCCTTCTCCTGGACCTATTTCTTTTTTGATTGGATTATTAGATGTAGCATCAATAGTAGAAGATGTTCCTTGATCTACCCAATACGAATCTACAATCACAGGACCGGAATAACTTGAGTCAAGAATGGTAGTAAGAGGTGCAAAACAATCCCTTGAGTCTACTTGTCCAAATACATCAAAAGTTGAAACAATATTAGGTACAAAAAGCATTACAATTAAAATTTGGATTACAACTTTCACTGCGAATCTTTTTGTAAAAAACTTCGTAGTAGAAATTCTAATTGATGACATCTTTCTCTATCCTCCCATCACGTAACATTATGGATCGATCTGTAGATTCGGCAAGCTCAGGATTGTGTGTTACCATGATTATAGTACGCTTGAATTTGTGTGAAAGATTTTTCATCATTGCAAATACATCATCACCTGTCTTTGTATCCAAGTTCCCAGTAGGTTCATCCGCCAAAATTATAGATGGGTTATTAATCAAAGATCTTGCTATTGCTACTCTTTGTTGTTGCCCACCACTAAGATTTACGGGTTTTTGATTTTTCTTGTCATCAATACCAAGTGCTTCCAAGATCTTCAAGGCACGAAAGTCTGCAACATCACTTGACATACCTGCAATAATCCCCGGAAGTTTTACATTTTTGAGAACAGTTGTCCTATTGATAAGATTAAACGATTGGAAAATAAATCCAATACGTTTGTTTCTAAGTGTGGCAATTTCAGAATCATTCATAGAAAATATATCAATTCCATCGATGTAGATTTTTCCGCTGGTAGGTCTATCAAGTGCGCCAACCATGTTAAGTACAGTAGATTTTCCACTTCCGGATGGCCCCACAATTGATACAAATTGGCCTTTTTTAATAGTAAAACTCACCTTGTCTAGTGCAACAACTTTACCTGCAGAAGTATCATAGATCTTTGATACATTCTCCGCCCTTAAAGCGATAGAATCATTATCGATATTTTCATCTTGCAAGTTTTTTTCAACTACCAAATCTTTTGTCACATTTCTCAAAATTAATCCCTTTAGAATTCACCTAATGACTTGGATATGCATAAAAATGATCACTAAAGGAATTACATAACCTGAGATTACTATTCATACCATTTTTGTTTAATTTTTGAATAAAACAGTTGTCAAACCTTGTTCAGGAACATTGTTAGTGAAAGGTAAATGTACTAGTGATATGAGTTCTAGTTAGAAAAATAATTTCTGAAAACTTAATACTCAACTTAGATTGCATCAGATTATTACTTGTCACATGAATATAGAGATAGAATTTACATACGAAAAGACATTATTTTAAAATTAACAGAGCACGGTGAACTCAATCAGACATCACTTCTCAGCTATTGCGGTTTGAATTTAATGAAACATAAAGACATTCTCGAAAGTCTTGAGAAGAAAGGCTTCATAAAAAGGACAGAACAGGCATGGGGAAATAAAAAGATAATAAAATATGCCGTAACTCAGAAGGGAAGAGAGTTTTGTAAATTAATTCTAGAGCCATATGAAGACATTTTTCCGAGGAAGGAGAAACATGTTCAAGAACAAAGTTAGCGAAGTGTTTTTAATGCAAATAGGAGAGATCTAGTAAATGTCAGAGCCTGAAGATAACTCTTCTAGAAAAGATAATCCAGAAAATAAAAATGAGAAAAAAGAATCTGACAGCATTTTAAAAATCTTAGATGAACTTTTAGCTCACACCAACAGCTCAAGGCGTTTATTTCTAATTTTTATTGCAAGTGCGTTATTTTTTGGACCTGCTGCATTATTATTAGGAGGAGTTTTACTGGGACATCCAGAATACAACATAAGGCATTTGGAAACACAACCGCAAGGTAATGAACCTGATTTCAGACACACACCTGGAGCACACCTTCAACTAGTGAGTGAAAACGGCACTGTCATAAGAGAATTACCCATGATGGGAGGAGATCGTTCGCATAACATGCCAATATTTTTCGGATTACGAGTATTCATCACAATCTCAATAATATTTGCTGTAATCCTATTACTGATTGCAATAAAGGAATACAGATTCTTTTCACATTGGAATAAGAGGTTTACAAAATACAAATCTCTCAAAGATAAAGTTGACAAGGAATTAGGCGAAGACTAACATCAAGGCTATAAGAAGGCAAATTTGTAAAAAGGATGTAGAAATGACAGAATCATCAATAATTGAATATATACTTCTTGCAGCACATCTGATTGTTGGGTTTTTACTAGTATTCTTTTCTGCCAAAGCATTCAAGAAAACAAAATACAAGCCGATGATTCTTCTTGCAGTAGGCTTTACGCTATTGGTCTTGGGAGAGACTGTTGTAGAATATGCATTTGCATTTCTAGATAATGAAAGTCTACAAAAGATAATCGAAGAAGGGTTTGAGATTGCTGGATTTATCGTATTGATAACGGCAGTCAAGAAAAGCTAAAAATGACAGACGATGACGAGATTTTATCCATTTTAGGGGATGAGTATAGCAGGAAGATACTTTCCATACTGTCCAAAAATGAAATGAGTGCACAAGAAATATCAGATAAACTTGGAATTCCAAGTTCTACCACCTATAGAAAAATAAAAAATTTAGAAAATCTAGGACTAGTAAAAAAGACCAAGGTGATTAGAACGCTTGAGGGTCTTGATGAAAGTTACTACAAGAGTCTTGTCTCAGGAATAGATATAAAATTCAAAGACGGAGAAATTGCCTGCAAGATTGAGAAATTTACAATGGATCAGAAAATTCAGAGGCTTTGGGAAAAATTCTCAGAGAAATAGATTGTCTAGTTTGGTTGCCCGTTAAGAATTCCAAGTTGTTCCTTTTTGATATAAGGTAGTAACAATAATGAAAGAGATATCACTCCACCTTGAATTATCTTGCTGAATACATCCAAAGGTCCAACATCCTCCTGTATACCTACTACTGGTAGAGGCATAGTTCTGGAAGCCACGTACAATAAGATTAACGAGATGGATATTATTACAGATATGACGTATGGTCCTCTACTGTAAATCCTATTTTTTAGCATCCAAATTCCTAGTGGAAAAAACATTATGCCTGAAGCTGTAAAGAACAGAGTTTGTAGTTTCCCACCTGCATCAGTTGCCTCACCCATTTCACCATAAGCAGCATAAAAGTAGGCTGCACTATTTGCAAACATAAGAATAGAAACAATAGCAATAAGAGATTTTTTTGATCTTGTCATGATTAATGTGATAATCATAGTAGTTAAAAGATAACTACCATTCCCATTTGCGAAAATGGTAGAATTTGTTTTATTATAAATTGCACAATGGCATAACAATGAGAATCAATCCATACGGTATGATGGCATTAGTCATACTTGCCATAAGTACACCATCACTAGTTCTTGCAGAAACAGAAAACGAGGCAAATGAAGGAGTAAACAACGTCTATGAAAAACAATCTGCATCTACAACAACAGATACAGAACGTGAAGGAAACAATAACAATTCATCAAGTTATGCAAATTCAAACTTGATACTATATGCTACAATTGCGGCAATAGTAAGTATTGTTGTCTATTCTGCATGGAAAGTGTATAAGATGCGAAGAAAAGTACCATCAAAAACAACGGTGTAAAATTCATGCACCTTTTTTCTACTAAATCAAAATTAAATATCACAGTCATAATATTATTAACATTTATTCCAACCATAGCATATGGCGATGATGAAGGAAGAAGCAATACGGCAGTCACCCTTGGTTGGCTTGCCATAGGTTTAGGCATTGTTGCAAATCTTTCACTTGTTGTGTTTAAAGGCGTAAGAAAACTTCCGGTCATGAAACTAGTGGGAGGATATGAACCAACTTCCTCCTTGACATCTTTTTACAAACCAGTACTAGACGTTCATATAATGCTAAATTCTGTAGGATTTTTTGCAGGCATGATGCATGGAATTATGCTTGTCAGAGGATTAGATTACATATCTTTTTCTCTTGCAATAGTAATGACGTTTTCAATGGCAAGTGGAATTGTTCTAAAATATACATCTGAAAAGAATTTGAAATTCTTTGGAAGGTTATCTCATGGTCAGTTTATACTTGCAGTATTACTCATTGTCCTAGTAATTTTGCACGTATCCATCATGGGTGGAGATTTTGATTAAATTCAAAACTTGAATTTTCATACTAGCAATCGACATACTTTTGAGACGAAAAACTTTACAATATAGCGAAAATATGACTGAAGGTAAAATCAAGCCAGAGTTTAGACAACATGGAGAACATACATGGTGGTGTAATTGGGTGTACTTTTGGTGGGCTGAACACGGAATGCTATCAAACAATTATTGGTTATGCAGTTGCAAGTGTCATAAACATGAACATAGAGATAATCAAGATTAAACTAGATGCATTTTTAGATAATTCCCTCATAGTGTCATTATTCTAAATTCCTAGAATCAGAATTAGCTAACGCTAATTTTTTGTTAGATTATATATACAAAATCATCTTGTAAACACAATGGCAATACTTGAGATTAAGGACCTCCATGTACAAAGAGACGGTAAAGAAATTCTCAAAGGAGTAAATCTCAAAACAGGTCCAGGAGAGGTTCATGCCATCATGGGCCCAAACGGATCTGGTAAAAGCACTTTATCATATACAATTTTAGGTCATCCAAAGTATGAAGTTACAAAAGGAGATATTTTACTAGATGGAGAAAGCATACTTGATCTCTCACCTGATGAAAGAGCAAAGAAAGGATTGTTTTTGGCGTTTCAATATCCAACAGAAGTTTCCGGTGTAGGCTATTCACATTTTCTAAGAACAGCATACAATGCACTAAGCAAGTCACTTGCAGATGAAAAGAGAGAAGTTTTCCTTACAGTTAGAGAATTTCAAAATTATCTCAAGAAAAATCTTGATGAAGTAGGACTAAAGCACGATTTTCTATCAAGATATCTAAATGAAGGATTTTCCGGTGGGGAAAAGAAGAGATCAGAGGTTTTACAGATGGCAGTACTCCAACCAAGAATATCAATTCTCGATGAACCAGATTCAGGTTTAGATATTGATGCGGTACAAGCAGTGGCAAAGGCCATCAGTTCAGTTTCAAGAAAGGATGCAACAGTAATTGTCATAACACACTATGCAAGAATTCTCAAATTCCTAGACAAGCTTGACTTTGTTCATGTAATGGCACAAGGAAGGATGATAAAAGAAGGTCCAAAGGAGCTTGCCGATGAATTGGAACAAAAAGGCTATGCTTGGCTTGGAATTCAAGAAACTACAGAATAGAAAATTCCTTACAACAACTATATCAAATCATAATTCTAAAAATACAATATGAAAGTAGGTGACCATGCACCAGACTTTGAACTTGAGTCAAACACTGGTGAAAAAATAAAACTCTCATCTTATTTTGGAAAGAAAAAGATAGTACTATTTTTCTATGTAAAAAACAATACTCCAGGTTGTACTGCAGAAGTAAAAGGTATAAGGAATCACTATTCAGAAATATCAAAAGAGTATGAAGTTTTTGGAATAAACCAAGACCATAAAGAGTCACATGCAGACTTTTGCCAAAAATATGATCTCCCCTTTAAGATACTATCAGATCCTGGAAGAAGAGTGGCACTACTATACGACGCAAAAGGAGCTCTTGGAATGTACACTAGGAGGATAACCTACCTAATCGGGTTAAATGGTAAAATTGAGAACATAGTAGAAGGCATGGGTGCCTCAAATCATATAGAATTTGTCCAAAGTCTGTCCAATCTCTAAGCATTTCTAGTGCTACAATTAATAAAAAAAAGGCAATAACAGAGTCTAAAATTTCTTACATTAGGGTACAAACCTGATTTTTTTAACCCATATACATGCAAACAAACAATCAATCCAAATCAAACGAGTTTTACACAAACTGTATGAGATACTTTGAAGCATTAAGAAAGACTGGAAAACAGGATTTTGGTTTTGAAGATGAATTTTTCTATACCATGCCTGCCATGTCAGAGAAAATTGTAAGCGAGCAGTAAAAGCATTCAAAAAGTCAAGACAGATACGGTTTCAGTTATATATTCAGTAGAGGGATCTCTCGTTGCAGAGGTACCGAAGCCCGGTCAACCGAGAGGGACTCAAGATCTTCCATAAGACATCCCTTCCCTTAGGGGTTCGTGGGTTCAAATCCCACCCTCTGCATTTTTCTTTTTCTCTCTTCTCAGTCTTTGTTTGCGATTTGGTTTATCACCCTCTAGGGTTTTCACCCATAGTAATTCATACCAGTGTTTATTAGAAAATTTTACTATACCATAACAGTACAAACATGAAGAACATAGAAACAAGAGACAAAATACCAGGGCCAAAAGCCATGCGTGTCATTAGCACAATGAAAAAACATGCTTATGATTCAACATTCATGTATTCACTAGTTGTTTCACATGGACATAATTGCATCATCGAAGATGTGGATGGCAACAAGTATCTTGATTTTACATCAAACATTGGAGCTTGTCCTTTAGGGTATTCGCATCCAGATATCATAGAAATACTTGCGGCATATTCATCAAATGGTACATACAAGATAGCAGGTCAGGATTTTTATTGTCAAGAACATGCTGACCTTGCAGAAAACATTTCAACTATCTTACCTGTAGGTTTTAAGACATTTTTCATAAATAGTGGTGCAGAAGCAGTTGAAAATGCAATAAAGATTGCCTATAGAAAGAATGGTCCGCTTCCTGGAATTTCTTGTACTGGAGCATTTCATGGAAGAACATTAGGAGCTCTTAGTTTTACACATAGCAGACCTGTCCAGAAATACAACTTTCCTGAATTCCCATCCAAGAGAATCAAGTTCTGTGTAAAAGATGATGATCCAGAAATTGACGCTGTAGAAAATTTGCTAAAAGAAAATAAAATTGCATTTATCCTAACGGAGATAATCCAAGGTGAAGGAGGTTACAATGTTGCAAGTAAAAAATTTATTTCAAATCTAAGAAAGTTTGCAACAAAGTATGGAGTTCCACTAATCTTGGATGAAGTTCAATCTGGAATAGGGCATACTGGCAAGTGGTGGGCTTTTGAGCATTATGGAATCAAACCAGATATCATGAGTACTGCAAAGGCATTACAGATAGGAGCTACTGCATATGAAAAAAGATTTGATCCAGGTCAAAGATCAGTGTTATCAAGCACGTGGGGAGGAGGAAACAGAATTGACATGGCAGTCGGTGCACGAGTCATCGAGGTAATAAAACGAGATAAATTATTAGACAATGCAACAAAGATGGGTCTAATACTCAAGAAGGGTTTGATGGAAATGACTGGAAAGAAGGGAGTGGAAGACATCAGAGGGTTAGGCCTCATGGTTGGTGTGGAATTTGATACAACATCCCGTCGTGATAAAAAACTTACAGAGTTATTCAAACATGGATTATTGACTTTGGGTGCAGGTCAAAAATCAATGAGAATCATACCTCCATTGATAATTACAAGGGAGCAGATACATGAAGGTCTAGATATTATGCACAAAGTTTTGATGAAAAACTAGTATGCGTCATACTTGTCACCCATCTCGAGTGATGCTATTTTGAGCTTGAGTACTTCGTTTGCCCCTTCATAGATAATAATCGCCCTAGAATCAAGAAAATGTCTTGCCACCCTGCTTGTTTTCTGATAACCATATGAACCAAAGACCTGAATGGCCCTATTTGCGCAATCAAAAGCAGCGTTTGTTGCATGAAGTTTGGCAATAGCAGCAAGTCTGTCAGATCTATTTCGTAATGTAGAATATTCCTTATTCTCCCTATCAAGTTGAGATATCCAATTTACATCGTTTTCTTTGAGAGTTTCCACATAATCATGAAGTTTCTGCCTTGCAGTCCCAGCCCTGTATACCAGCCACCTAGAACTCTCTATGTTTACAATCATAGTAGCAAGGTGTTCCTGAATTAGTTGTTTTTTAGCTAGAGCCGAGCCGTGTTGTTCTCTTTTTTGTGAATATTTTATAGACTCATCAAGACAGTCTTTCATTACTCCTACAGCACCTGCTGCCACACTTAATCGCCCATCAATTAATGCACTAAATGCAACACTAAGACCATTTCCAATTTTTCCAAGAAGGTTCTGTTTTGAAACTAGACAATTCTCAAAAGTAATCTCGGCGTTTTTTACCGTGAGCAATCCCATTTTATTATGCATTTCTTCTGCATGAAACCCCTTTGAGTTTGTGTCTACGATAAATGCAGAAATTTTTCCATCAGGACCTCTAGCATATGTTGTAATGATTTTGGCAAATGTTCCATTTCCAACCCAGTGTTTTATTCCGTTTAGAATGTAGTTATCTCCACGTTCTTCAAATTTTGTTGAGATTTTACTTGGATCACTACCAGCATCTGGTTCGGTTAGTGCAAAACCCATTATGCTATTTCCATTAGTCGTATTTGGAAGATATTTCTTTTTTTGCTCTTCATTACCCCAGTTTTGTATAACCATTTGACCAATTGATACATGTGCAGAAAAAAATGTACGTAGTGAATTTCCTTCTCGTCCAATTCTTTCTATTGCAAACAGATAGGTGAGAACGTCATATCCAAGACCGCCATATTTTTTTGATATCGGACACCCAAGCATACCAATCTCGCCAAATTCTGGAATTACTCTATCATTTAATTTCTCATCCAGATAACATCTTGTTTCATAATCTCTAATTGATTTACAAACTCGGTCAATTTTATCAAGAAAAATTTTCTGCTCTTCAGAAACTTCAAAATTCATCTTGGAAATATTTGAGTATGACATGGATCTATTGTTATCTCCAAGAATATTATTTCGTTTGAGTTTCTATACTTTTACTATCTGAATCTCTCTAACATTATGTCTTGAGATATCTTCATGTAAAGCAGCGTGGGATTCATCAGTAAAAGTAAGATTGCACCTATAACACTTCC
Organism: Nitrosotalea sp.; assembly: GCA_023252235.1. Lineage (GTDB taxonomy): Archaea > Thermoproteota > Nitrososphaeria > Nitrososphaerales > Nitrosopumilaceae > Nitrosotalea. The sequence goes on along the minus strand of JAHEXH010000001.1, from coordinate 36,337 downwards.
ACGCCTTAGTGCTCATGTAACCATTACGTGAATTTAATTAATAAGGATATTGGACTATTGCTCCATTTTTTCACATAACAGAGATCTAGGATATAATTATTTGAAATATTTCTTGTTTTCTATAATATTTCTTGAATTTTTTTCTAGACATGAACTATGGAGGCATCCATAAGACTTCAATTTATAAAATAGAATTTGTTTCAAAGACCAAATTGAAACTAGAAAAACTAAGAGCGTATGTAAGAAATAAGATAGAAAATGACGCCGCTCATGATTTTGAGCACATCATGAGAGTACTCAAGAATGCAACTATAATTGCAAGAAAAGAAAAAGCAAATGTCAGAATGATAACTGCATCAGTGTTATTACATGATATAGTATCTCATCCAAAATCTGATCCTAGATCAAAAAATTCTTCATCAGAAAGTGCAGTAAAAGCAAGAAAGATTTTAAAAAAATATAACTTTAGTCAGGATGAAATCGAAATCATTGCAGGTGCTATTAGAGATCATAGTTTTTCCAGAGGAACTATTCCTCAAACATTGGAAGGAAAGATATTGCAAGATGCAGATAGATTAGATGCATTAGGAGCAATAGGCATAGCAAGAACATTTGCAGTTGGGGGTGCTGAGAATAGACCATTTTATAACAATGAGGATCCATTTTGTAAGAAACATCCTCCAGACGATAAGAATTGGACATTAGATCATTTTTACAAAAAACTTTTACTTTTAGAAAGAACAATGAATACAAAGACTGGAAAAGCAGAAGCAAGAAAAAGAATTAAAATAATGAAAAAGTTTCTAGAGGAATTAAGAAAAGAGATCTAACCGTAATCGATGAATCTTTTGTATCTCTTTTCAATTTCAGAATTATTGCCAGTCAGAATTCTTCGAATCTCATCTTCGTGTTTTTCTTTAATATAGACAATCATTTCTTTGAAATTTTCTTCTTGTGGAAATGCATTTGTGAGCGGTTCTAACATCTTGAAATATTCAGTGACTTTTTCTCTAAACTCTTCTTTTGTAGGCCTTCTTCTCTTATTCATTCTAAACCAAATTGATGCCCAGCTTGCACCGACTACATGTGGTAGCAGGTCATATGCACGCGTTATCTCAAAGGATTGGTCTTCTCTCATCTCTCGTTGAGTGATTTTGCTGCACCCTTTGAGAAATATGTTACTATCATGTCTGCACCAGCACGTTTGATTGCAGTAAGAATTTCAAGAGTAACTTCGGTCTCATCAATATACCCAGCCATTGCAGCAGCCTTGACTAAGGCATATTCTCCTGAGACACTGTATGCTGCTATTGGTACGTTGAACTTTTCTCTAGTCATAGAAATCAAATCAAGGTATGCAAGTGCGGGCTTTATCATAACAATATCCACACCCTCTTGTATGTCAGTTTCAACCTCCCGCATAGCTTCTTTTGGATTAGTATATGGCAATTGGTAGGTCTTTCTATCCCCAAACTGTGGAGCAGAATGAGCCATATCTTTGAAAGGAGAATATAACGAAGATCGGTGTTTTGCAGAGTGAGACATTATTGCAACATCATGAAAACCAGCATCATCAAGACCTTGCCTTATTGCTTTTACTTGTCCATCCATCATAGCAGATGGAGATACAACATCTACTCCAGATTGAGCTTGACTTACTGCAATTTTTGCTAATATTTCAAGACTAGAATCATTATCTATTTTGTCTCCTTTAATCAATCCACAATGACCAGAACTTGTATACTGACAAAGACAAACATCAGCCATTATTGCTATATCATTTCCAAGATTCTTTTTGATTTCAGAAATTGTTTTTTGTACAATTCCATTTGGAATAAAAGCAGATGTACCATGATCGTCTTTGTGAGATGGAATGCCAAACACCATTACTGCGGGAATTTTCAAATCAGCAATTGAATTCACTTCACTTGTGACATCAGATAATGCAAGTCTCTCCATTCCCGGCATGGAACTTCCAGGTATTTTTGATTTTAGATCTTCTTGGACAAATATTGGACAGATAAGATCCTTTGGAGAGAGTCGTACTTCTTCTAAAAGTTCCCTAATTTTACCAGTTTTTCTCAGGCGTCTCAGTCTTAAATTAGGAAAAGACATTATACAAAATACCTTTTTTTAGCAATATAATTTGTTACTCTCTTGACTTATAATCAAAGAGTTTTGTGACAGTTTTTAGAATTTCAGAATCACCCTGTTCTGAGGCTTTTCTTAGATTATTCATAGGAATTGACATGATACCTTCCACTATTGCTTGAGTAAGTTGATCAATAATTCGTATTTTTTGCTCATCTTTTTCACCTAGCATTTGAAGAGCCTTCTTTAGTTCTTTGACCCGTGCTTGATCTATCTCCTTGAATACATTAGTCACAATTGGTTCTACCTCAAGTCGCTTCATTGCTGCTTCTACTACAGGAAGCTCTTCATTAATAATTTGCTCTGCTGAAGACACAACTCCCATCCTAGTTTGCATGTTCTTATCTACAATCTCTGCAATTTGGTCCATGTTCATCACCTTGATTTTATCTATAGTTGCAACTTTATCATCTACAGTTCGTGGGTTTGAAAGATCCATGATTAGCATTCCATCTTTGCGGGACTCCATTGATTCTTTTACTCTATCATATGTAACAAGAAAATATGGTGCAACAGTTGCTACAAACAAAACATCAATTGATTTAAAATTAGAAGTTGCTTCTTCAAATGGCATTGGTGTCCCGCCTGAAGTTTCAGCAAAAGCCTTTGATCGTTCAAATGTTCTACTAGTAACAAGAAAATCTATTTCTCTTTTTTTGAGAGATTTTGCTACCAAACTGGCCGCTTCACCTGTTCCAATTAATAGAATGTGTTTTGATTTCAAGTCGTCAACATTATCTTCTGCAAGATTTACTGCCATTGAACCAACAGAGATACTACCTTTACCAATCCCAGTTGCTTGACGTACTCTAGAACCAATTCTAATTGCCTTATCAAATAAAGTATTGAGATTATCTCCAGATGCCTTGAGCCCTCTTGCAGTACTTATCGAGTCTTTTACTTGACCAAGTATCTGTTCTTCTCCTATTACAAGAGAATCAAGTCCTGATGTAAGCTTAAGCAAGTGAGCATATGCATCAGTTCCTTTGCTTATCTCAAGATTATCTCGAAATGCATTTTCCTCCAGTCCCGCAACAGACGCCCATGTTTTTTTTATTTTTTCAAGGTCAGCAGCTGTGGTACAACCAAAGAGTTCAACCCTGTTACAAGTTTGCAGTATGACACATTCCTGCAATCCAGAATGTTTTAGAAATGATTCGTAAGCGGAATCAATGTCTCGAAAAGTAAATCGCTCAAGCATGTGAATTGGGGACTTTCTAAAAGTAACTCTAGCATTAATTACATCACTTGTCAGATTAGATCACCTAGCATCTCCATAACCCGCTTCTGTGCTTTTTTTAGATTTCCGTCTTGTATTAATTGTTTAACATGATTGTCATTCATAACACCATAGAGAAACTTCCTTCTTTCCGGAAATGTCCGGATCTTGGCTTTGGCGGCCTTTCTGGCAAAGTCTTGTAGTTTTATGTGGTAAATATCCTCTTTTTTAATTAATTTTTTAAAGACTTGTTCTGCCCGTATTTTTAATTTCCTTGCCATGGCAGGACTTCGACCCCCCGTTGATACCGCTATTTGCACAGTATCTTCAATGTTAATCACGGAACCAAATGCAAAATCACTCACTTCTGGATCATCCGAAGCATATGCATAACAACGCATTGTTTTTGCTTGCTCTACAATTTTACGATTAAGTTCTTTATTGTTGGTAGTAGCTAACACCATAAATGGATTATATTTTTTTAGGAAATTTGCATTAGTGAGTCTCATTTGTTTAAAAGATATTTTTTTTTGTTTGACATAATTTTGAATTTGTCTGTTAGTTGAATCACTAATAAGAAGAATCTTGCAGTCTTGTGTCAAAAGAGTATTTACTTTTTTGAGACCTTCATTTCCTCCACCCACTATAATTACCAAATCTCCTCTAAGATTTAGATCAACTATCAATCAATCACGCTGACTTTGGATGATATTTATAGATTCTATGGGAATCTAGGTAACGTTTTTAATTGTAAGATAGGCTTTTGCTTTTAACATGGATAAGCTGGACAAGGAGATTCTAAATGAGATCCAGTGGACTTTTCCTTTGATTTCAAAACCATACTCAGAGATGGCAAAAAAGTTTAGCTTGTCAGATGATGAAATGATGCAGAGACTACGTGCACTCAAGGAGGCAGGAATAATCAGACAGATTAGCGCAATTTTTGATACGAGAAAGTTAGGATACAAGAGTGCATTGGTTGCAATGGCAATCGAGCCAGAGAAATTAGATCATGTTGCAAATCAAGTAAATAGACATCCAGGCGTATCTCATAATTATGAGAGAAATCATGAATACAATCTTTGGTTTACTTTGGCAGTTCCACCAGGATCTGACCTAAAAACAGAGATAGACAAATTTTCCAAGTTACCCGGAATTAAAAAAACAAGGTTACTTCCTACAATAAAGTTATTCAAGATTGGAGTAAAGCTTGAGATGGTAGACGAAAAGAAATCGGATGTAAAACCATCCGAAGAGAAGAAAAAAATTACAGAAACAAAATTTATTGTAACTGAGGAAGAGAAAAACTACATACGCGAGTTACAAAAAGATCTAGAGATAGTTGAGAGACCATTTTTAAAATCTGCTCAAAAACTTGGGATAACTGAAGAGCAACTTCTCGAAAAGATAAAACAGTATGAAGAGATTGGAGTTATGAGAAGATTTGCAGCCATTTTACGACACAGGGAAGTAGGCTTTACTGCAAACGGCATGATAGTTTGGAAAGTTCCAGATGAAAGAATTGAGGAAGTGGGTGAAAAACTGGGTGCCTTTCCTCAGATAAGCCATTGTTATCAAAGACCAGTATATCCAGACTGGCCATACAGTGTATTTTCCATGGTACATTGTAAATCAATTTCAGATGCAGAAGACATGGCAAAACAAATTCAAAAGCAAGTAGACGTTAGCGATTACAAGATTCTCTTTAGTTCAAGAGAGTTCAAGAAAACAAGAGTAGAATACTTTGTTGAACATGAGTTTAACATAGAAGACGCAATTACAGCATAATATATCCATAAAATAAATTTCTAGGATATCTCAATTAGAGTTTCAGGGGCAGAGTTCAATGAAACTTTGATCGAATTGACCTTACTTTGATACATAAAGAACTTTTTGCCAGATGAGTTTGTATCCCCTGAAACACGAACAAGGCCAGAGTTGTGTAGTTTACGAACCCATCTATACACCTGAGTTAGAGGTATTCCAGACTTTGTACTAATCTCCCACGCAGATTTTGGTGCGTCAATTGTAGCTCGAAGTATTTGCATGGCTTGATCATTTGATATTATCTTCAAAACATCATCTGCAGTTTCACCTTCAAGAATCCTACCTTGTTGTAGTATCTGCACACCCTTCTTGACATACTACGAAAATATAACAAGAGCGATTAGATTGCAATCATTTGCAATCACTTGCAATCATCTATTCAGTAAATTTGAATGACATCATACCAGCATTATAGTCAAAATCAACCTTTTTCTCCAAAACTTCTCTAAAAATTAACTCAAGTACAGTTGTGTGGTATAATGACCAGTTCTCACCAAGATCGTGTTTGATGATAAATGTGTGAACATTATTTTTGATGTTATGGTTTATCTCAATTGAAGATGCACGCATTCTTGCTTCAAACCAAGAGATGAATGAATCAAAATTGATATCTCCTTGCATAAACAACGCAGTGTCTCTAACGACGTTTTTACCAATACGATTAGCCATATCTATCACTTGATCTTTAGTCATTTTTCCAAAGAGTTCAACAATTATGGGTTTTGCAATTGGAACCATACCCACCTTTGCTTCATACATGTCCCACTCTACGTATCTTTTGAAGATATGATTAACAAATGTATTCAAACTGGTTTCTCGATGTTCTGACTCGGAACGAAGTTTGCTTAGGACATCTTCATCTATTCGAAATGTCATAGTAGATGTCTTCTTTGTACTAAGAACCATTACTTTGACTTGTTTTGTTTGAATATATTTTGTTTTACTTCTAGAATTTTAAAAAGCATCATCTAAGCAGTTTGAGCTGATGCTTTCAACTCGTATGATGGCCATTGGTTGAATAACCCGATCACCTCATTCTTGTCATTGTCACTTAGGTATTTTCCATCAGACATGGTAGAGAACATCTCAATCTCTTCCTCACTTACTACAGTAGGAAGTACAGATGAGACAGATTTTTGAGACAGGATGAATTTGATTGCAAGTTCTGTAATGTTTAGTCCATTTCTTTTTGCAATTGGCATTAACTGATCTACTTTCTTTAGAGATTCCTTTACCCAGTCTCCAGTTCGTACTGAACGATGATCCTTTTCGCTAATTTTTGTATCTGCGTTTACCTTTCCAGTCAATATTCCAGAAGCATCAGGCACTCGAACTAGAATTCCTACGTTGTATTTTTCTGCTTCTGCAATCAGTGTGTTTCCAGGGTTTTGTTCAAGTATGTTATAGACAGTCTGCACTGCACTAGTGTTAGTTATTTTCATTGATTCTAGACCTTCTTGTGTCCACCCTATGGCAGGGCCCAATGCAATCTGGTAACTTTTGATTACACCTTCTTTGATCTTTTTATCCAAAAACTCAAAGATTTGCTTGTCTTTGATGGTGTGGATTTTTGGATTGTGTAGACCATAAACGTCAACATGGTCAGTTTGTAATCTTTCAAGGCTTTTCTTTAAAGCAAAATCAGTAAATTCGGTTGTAAATTTTTGTGGTAGTTCCTTGTGACCTATCTGTTCAGTCGAGTAAATATCATAACCATATTTTGTTGATAATACTATTTCATTTCGCATCCCAGAAAATACTTCACCAATCAGTTTCTCACTTTTTCCTCTTCCATAGATATCACCTGTTTCAAAATAATTGATGCCTAGATCAAATGCTCGCTTGAGCATCTTCTTGGCCTCGTCATCTTCTATTTTTTTACCCCACCAGTCAAGACCAAGAGTCCATGCTCCAAATCCTATTTCAGATACTTCAATTCCGCTTTTACCTAGCTTTCTGTATTTCAATTCACAGTCCTCCTAAACTCAGATAATTTTTGTTGAAGCTCGGCTTCATTTAAAACAGCTTTTCCAACATCAGTATTGACATTTAATTCTATCCAAGATTTGCAACCATGATATTCTGGAAGAACCGGAATCTCAATTGGAGGAGTCTTGTACACCTTCAAGAAAATTGCAGTCATTGGTTTCTGAGGCATCCAATTCATCCTCTCTACCATATACGAATCACTCCAGATATGAAATTGTGACAATTCCTCTATTTTTTGCATCGAAGAAACATCATATTCTGCAAGTACTTCGGCATAGGACGTTATTCTGTTAAATCCCTCTCTTGGTTTTTGTTCTCTTACATCTGCAAGATATCTGTAAAACTGTGATTTTAGTGAAGCGTTATCTTGGTGCTCATATGTTGGAAAGAGCGCAAATTTTTTGTCTTCAACTTTAAAACCAGAGGCAGTCTCAAGTATTCCACCCTTTCGGAGTAGAACAGTTTGGTCGCCATTTTCAAGTGCGGTTATAACAGTAGCCCATTCTTTTAGTGCCTTCATCATCCAAGGCTCCTAATCAGAGGAACAATGTCTTTTGAAACACAGACAATCATTGGTGTATCCACTGCAACATATCCACTGACGCGGGTTTCTCGCAAGTCCATAATCAGGTCTTGAAACTTGTTTAGGCTATCAGTTTCAAAAGCAAGCATAAAATCTTCATCATGAATTCCAAATGAGTAAGTTGTGTTTAGTTGCACTTCAGGATATTTGTGTCCAACCTGAATGTGTTCTGCCATCATCTCTTTTCGTTTTTCAGGTGGTAGTAGATACCATTCTCGTGTTTTTATGAAAGGATATACAATAACATATTTTTTCTGCGCTTCGCCTCCAAGCCAACCACGTGGTGGTGGATTGTTTGCATATATTGACGGCCTTGTGTTTGACAGGTAAACGTGTGTTGGAGTGATATACTTTCCAAAGACTGTAAGGTATAGTTTTGATACAACATCCTGGATTTTTTCAACTGACTCTGATGCAAACCAGAACAAAAATTCTGCATCGTCCCTTAGACCAAGTGTTGAATAAATCCTAAATTTTATCTTGGAATTTTTAAGAACGATTTCTACTTCTTTTGCAGATTCTTCTTTTGCAAGATCAGCCATCCAACGCCATTTTGGATCTACTTTAAAGAATGAAAAATTGAAAAATGTTCTAGGTTGTTCTGTCATAATGAGTTAATCTTGTGTCACCTTATTTAAAATCTAATCAAATTAACCATGAGTGATAATACTATATCCCAGATAGCCAGTCATCAGATAATGATATCTTAAATTAGTGGGAGAGAAGATTTCATGATATGAATAGAAATACCAAAATGATAATAGGAATTGGCTCCATTTTCGGTGCCTTTACAATTGTAATGATTATTTTGGTACTACAGTCAAACACTTAACTTAATTCAATCATTCAATCAACCTTAAGATAAAACCCATTAAAAATTACAATATTAAGATTAGAAAAGTCAGAGTAAACCGGATCCATTAAATGATACACCCATTGCTTTGAGATCATGGTAACAATTAGACATCAGCCGATAAATGAAATCATAATACATGAGCTTGTCAAGGTAAACAGCATCGAAGATTTTCTCAGTATCAAGACAAACAATGTTCCTCTAGGCAATTCTGCACCTCCTGCAAGATGGGCAGATGGCATATTATACGAACCACAGGGTTTTCCACCCACACCTGAAATTATCAAGGATCAGATTGAGGGAAAGATTCACTTTGCTGCAATAGAATACACTGAGATGCCACAATACAAGCCGTATCTGAAAAATAACATCAACAATGTGCTTTTGCCCATAATTGATATGTCACATAATGCTGCAACCAAACAGATTGCACTTTGGTTGAAAGGTCAGATCATTTCCAAATAAATTTAACAATTCATCATAGTTTCGTGAGAGAACATAGTAGTATAAAGAAAACTCCTGCGGAACAAGCAGGAATAAGATTAGAATTGAATGGAAATAAAATCGAGAATCTAATTAAGATTGCATCCAAAATGAAATTGTAATTTGTAATGCTTGTACTATGAATCCTATTATTACAATCCTTACTGACCATTTTTTTCGAAATTCCCAAAACTTAATGAATTTTTTTGGAACATCATCTCTAGTTGCACGATGTGTTTGCATCAAGAATCTAGGTTCAAAATTATAATAATCTACATCACCTATCATGTCATCGTAATCATCATGTTTATTCTGATAAACAGATTTCCATTTTTCAAGATATTCCTCTAAGGGATTTTTATAATATTTTAACATCCAAACAAACCCCAAAAATTGTAGTGTAAATCCAATTGTTGATACAATATTTAGAATGAATGATGTCATGTAATCCAAGTTATTTCGTTCAAGGTTTTAAGCCTTGAATCTCAAAACCCGAATCTTAACACCCACAAGAATTTTTAGTCAAACCCCAATAACTTACCAGTAGTATCTATCAACTTCTGTTCAGTAGCTGGGGTTTGACTAAATGAAATTGTTGGTGTTCAAATTCGGGGTTTAAAGACGAGATTCCCAATTATCCATTCTTTCTTTCAATCTTCTAACCTCATCAGTTAGTTCATTTAATTTAAAAACTGTATCTCTTTCTTGAGCCTTCAAATTTTTTAATAATACCATATGACGCTTGACAATATTAATGGAATTCTGTATTTGAAAATAATATGTACGCCAACTCGTATCTCTTTCTAATGATAATACACCATCAAGATAGATGTGATATTCATCGATTACTGAGATATATCCCTCATAGTCTTGGGCATTATCACATGCCCTCATTCTTTCAACATAATGTGCTATTTTCTTGTTGATTTCCTCAGTAATTGGCATTTCTAAGATCAAATATTACTAGCTAATATTGTTTGTTAGATAAAATTAGAATAATAGAATCACGCATAAGGTTTAACTCATCTTTTTGTAAAAGGATCGATCTTGTACATAATGTATGTAGATGAAGCAGGGGTAGCTGAACTTACTCACCCATCTACATATTTCATTACAACTGGAGTCATATTTCATACAAATGATTTATACTCAATGAAAAATGAAATTCAGAATTACAAAAATACTTTTTTTATAGGAGCTTTAGAAAATGCAGAGATTCATGTTCATAAAATATGGCAATCAAAATCTGAATTTACTGGAATGTTACCCCCTGCAAAAACTGCTTTATTAGATCCTCTTTATGACATTATTAGTAAATTACCTTGTACAGTAATAACAGTCCTTATTGATAAGAAAAAATTTACTTCTAAACACTCCAATCCTAATCTAATTCATTATTATGCGTATATGATATTGACAGAAAGATATGATTATTTTCTAAGAGATAATGCTTCAAAAGGTCTTATTCGTATAGATAGAACATCATCACCACTAGAATTGAAATTAAATTGTAGAGATACTGATACACTAGAGTTGATTAACAGTGTAAGAAGAAATGGATCGTATTACCATCCTCCAGCAACAGATATTGTAGAAGAACCACAATTTTTACATTCACATCATAGGAAAGGTTTGCAAATAGCTGATGCAGTATGCTATTGCATAGGAAGAAAATCAAATGGTCATACTGATTTTGATAAATATTGGGATTTAATATATACAAAATTACGCCATAGTAAGTATGGTCAAATCGGAGGATTCGGATTTATATCATATCCAAAATAAAAAGCGAAGATACACAATCGTGTAACACGAAAGATGTATCTCCTAGCGATACACTGTATCGTATCGCAATACTATACGTACGTTAGTATATTATAAATCCTTAGAGCATAAAAAATTTAAACAAGCTTTGCTCGCTTTGTTACTTTAGTTCATTTTATTCTTTGAGGCTAGTCTTATGAGATTCTCAATCTTATTCTCGCCTAAATCTAGCTTAATCCCTGCTTTCTCAGCTGGTGTTTTTCCTATGCTTCCATGCCCTCTCACGAAATTATAATGAATTCTGTAGGCATCGATCAATTTTTGTGCAGACTCTCTATGATCCATTCCCCTCATGACTTTTTCTCTATCTCTCATTACACCATTGAGTCTCTCAACTACCTGATTCAAGCCATTATGTCTAACACTAACTGACCTAATGTTCTGCACTCTCTTTCCTTCCATCTCATAGTATTCTTTCCAGTAAGCTTCATTGTAGGAAGGTAAGCCATCATGAACTATGGCGAGTGGCTTTGGCATCTTGGTTTTAGCATCTTGGAAAACTGCTCTTGCATCAGATACTTCACGCCTTTGAGATACCTTTGAGCTAATCCAAAATTTCGTGGTATTATCCATCATGTTCCATAGCCATTGATAGTGACCTTTTTCCATGCTCTCTTTTCTAACATGAACCATCATCTCATCAATGTGATAAACTCCTGAAACATCTTTTGGAACTAAGCTATCCACAAATGGAGCTACGGCTTCACCGAATCTATGAATCCAGTTTAGAACAGAGCTTGCACTAATATCAATTCCATGAAATAACTTGATGTGTTCTTTGACTTTTCTAAGAGATATCCCTTTGAAGTATAGGTCTAAAGCTACGGTTATTATCTTCGAGTTTACCTTGTTGTATGCAAAACCTAGATTATCAGACCATTTGTGATTACATTCTTTGCATTTGAATCTCTGAATATCTCCACTCTTATTGTGTCTGATTCCAATCTTGATTACATTTACAGAACCACATTTGCAGATTAGTTCGTTAGAGTTTTCAATTTCCTTTACATCATTATTATTTACTATCTTATGGCGTAATTCCTTTGAAATGTAAACTGCTTGAATGTGTTTACACTCGACATGTCTGAAAGTATGATCAGGGCATGAGCAATTCCAGCCTTGTTTGTATTCATGTACAACATCATACCAAGTATCAGATGATTGTGATTTTACTTTGTAAGTTACTGTGTTGATTCGTTTGATTTGATCAGATTGACCAACTATTGTTAGTGCTTTTAGTTCTCTTGTTTGAGTCTGTTTTCTATTGATGACCATCTATTACCTGCTATAGCATACAACACTAATATTTATAAGGATTGCTATTGGAGGTAATGTATGGCAATGAAAAAAATCACAATAGCAATTTCTGAAGAACTAGAGAAAGAACTAGAGAAAGAAAGGAAAGATAGGAAATTTGAATCAATACCCGAGGTCATAAGAGTGATCCTTAGCGATCATTTTAGAGAAAAATAATTATTTCCTTTTTCTGATCGTCTTTTTTTTAGGTGTTGTTTTTTTATTTATTGTTTTTCTTTTAGTCTTTTCTTTACTACGTTTTACTTCTTCTTGTAGTTCAGAAATTTTTTCAAATAATTTTTTTGTTTCATTTTTTACAATTTTTTCAACTATTTTTTTGGTTTCTTTATCTAATGGATCTTTTTCTTTCCCAGACTTGATGCGAGCTATTATTTTCTTTATAGCCCATAGACCATTTCCTGCTACAATTTCTGCAGTAACATAAGGATCAAAACGTTGCATAAGATGCGCAAATGAGTGATAGGCAAGAGAAATATCTATAGGAATTACCGCACCTGTAATTCCCTTTTTGTTAAGATGTTTCAAATAATTTTCAGTTTCATTTTTACCGTATTTTCTGATAGATTTGTGAATTAACTGAATTAATTCTAAAGATAATTCTGTAATCTTTGGAGTTGGTTTAATGCGTATTTCTTCTAACTTTTTCTGTACTATTTGAAATTCGTCTTTCCCGCTACGGTTTAAATCGTAGCCTAGTGAATAACCCTGATAGAAATTATCGTCTGGATACTTTATCAATTATCAATTACTATTTGTTCCAAAGTTGCTTGGTATGGAAGCAATATCTGAAGCAATTCGGGATTAGCAGTAACAATATGTTCATCATGTCTTGAATATTTGAGAAAGTTATTACCTACCAGTTCAGCTACAGTACTTGGAAAATTGAAACCTTTGAATGTAGAGGGTTTTGGACTGTAATTATAAGTCCTGAATTTTGTTAGTAACGTATTTTCGCTCATTGGAATTGCTTTACCAGCTCTAACTGCATCTGCATAGTAAGCTTTTGTTGTAGTAACATATCCTGTTAATTGACGTATATTTAGTTCATCTCTGATTTGCACATAGTGCTGTGCAAAAAGATGACCTATTACAGCATCAGTAATGGAATTAAGATCATGTTTTACTTTTTCTTCATGTAATAATACTTCATGTAGTTTTTTTAATTTATTATCGGCAACTACTTTTGGTTTATCTCCACCTTCAATTCTTATCCATTTACCAGATCTAAGAAATTCAAAATAACGTTGATATTTCATAGGTACGTTGTCTGAAGGAAAACTATCATCTTTCAAACAACGTAAGATTATGTTGTGTATTGTTCCCATCCAATGCTTTACTGCAGACAGGTTACCCCATGCAAACTTTCCATAATCCAATATTTCTTGTTGTACATCTGCAGTTAACGTATCGATTTTTTTCATTAGAATCATATCAAGTTCTGGTGCTTTCGGTTTTTCAACAAAATCAAAATCATAATCTTCAGCATCATATCTGACTTTTGCTTCTCCTACATCATGAAACACATACACAAATGTTTTTGAACGGTCATTATCCAGCTTGACAAATGATGGAACAATTGCTTTTAGCTTGATAGTCCATGTACCGTCGTCATTTTTTTGCGTATTACCTAGTCTGATATTGAAACCAATTTTAGTAGAAATGTAATTCCTAACAAAAGATTCTGGTGTTTTTTGTAATTGAATGTTAACAGATTTCAAGGGGGTCATTTCTTACTATATGTTTCCAATTGTAGATGATTAACTTTATGCCTCATATTTATTGGTACTCTGATATTGGAAGGATGTGGTATTATTATTTCCTTACCCGTTTCTTCCCAACCTCTGAAAAAATCAGTCTGATCGTATGGTATAGGAGTTGTTCTATACGGAGATGCAGGATCAATCACAAATATTTTTTCTCTCTGGGAATCAAATGAATGAAACAAACTGGCATGATGAACACCTATGGCATTATGTTCAACCATTCTGCGATCATAAGTTAGTATTAGTGGAAAAACAGGATTAGTTTCTAAAAGTTTTGTTAAATCAGATATATGAACAGGATAATACAAATTCAAAGCAAAATGTGGTTTTTGTTTCTTTATTTTTTTCATTGCGTTTGTAATCAGACTTACATTAGTTCCTCGATGGGAATGAATACCTAATTTTTCAAAATATTGAGCCCATTGATTAGTTTCAGTAGGAACGGTGATTAGACCAGTATCATTCCACATTCTAGCACACATTGCAACACAAGCTGGCACACAATCAGATGAATTTTCTTCAGGAACAAAATGTCTATTCCATTGGAATGGTAATTGTGTTAGAGGCAATTTAGTAGATCCTACAATTGCTAATATATAAGGCGAGGGTTGAATTATGGATCTATAAAATTGACAACACCCGTGATGAAAATGAATAATACAAATTCTTGTGTCTGTTTAACTACTGGAGATCATTCTTCTGATTTTCTAATACAATTATTGATTTCCATTATTGGTGCAGGTGTTGGTTCTATAATTGGTGCATATTTCGGTTTAAGATTTGCTAGAAAGTGGGATAGACAAAAACGAAAAGAAGAGACTCAACAAACGGTCATTAATACACTAGATGCCATCATAGAAGAAATAAAAACTATAAAAAAAGAATATTTTGAACAAAAAAATATTTTTTTAAGTTGGAACTCAGTTGCTAAAAATATTGACGGGATATCCATAATGATAAGAATACCAGCTTATGAGAGTTCTGTAAATTCTGGAAATTTTAGCTTGCTTAAACCTTCATTACAAAGTATTTTGGCACGCCTATATCTGAGATTAGATAGATGCATATTCTACAGCAATCAGGTAATGAATTTTTATACTACACCGATTTTTGCTAGTAACAATACAGCTATTGTTGACAGAGAAGCCAACAGGATAACAAACAAGTTTAATGAACATATGACAGCATTGAGGGATGAAATCGATGAGATTTTACCTAAATTGGAATCGGGAAAAATTGAAGATAATTGACTGCAAATGAAAAGATAAAAGAATCTGAGTTTTTCCTTCAAAAAATAAAAGATCACTATAGAACAGAAGAGGTGGATCATTATCTAAGTGCCTTTTTATCTGCTAGTAGAAGTATCCCGTATCATTTGTTACAAGATTATGACCAAAAATTTAGTTTTCACATTTCTATAAAAATAAAAAAATTTGAAACCCAATTTAGGAATAAATCTAAAGGAAATGAGATCGCTGAAAACTTTTTGAATCTTTATGATAGAGAAATTTCCAAAATCAATAATGATGAAATTGGACATTTTATGTTGATGAAGCGAAATATCACGGTACATCGATCTAACGATCCATTTGACACGCTAGTATTGGAATCAGAAATAAATGAGGATGAATCAAAAGATGTTGAAATAGAAACTATGTATTTTCAGGTTACGCCTGAAAGGCTTACAGAAATAGTACATTGTTGTCAAAGGTTTCTTGAACTAATGAAAAACATGGTTTCACATATGAGAAAAAAGTTTCCATAAACCCCGATTTTGCACAAAGAGAAATTCAAAACATCAAACCCCAGCTAATTCACAGAAGTATCTATCAAAACACTTATTATTTGAAGATAGAAAATTTTCTCAAATGCCAAGTATAGACCAACTAAGCAGACCACAAAACAAGCTTGAGCCAGTCGAAGGAGTAATTGAGAGCATTAGCGAACCAAGAACTGTCAACCTCAAAACAGGCGGACAAGCTCAGGTTGCAGATGCAATGCTAAAAGATGAAACAGGACAGATCAAGCTTAGTCTATGGGATGCACAGATAAAGATGGTAAAACAAGGTTCCAAGGTCAGAATTGAAAACGGATACATTTCTACATTCAGAGGCGAAAACGCACTCAATGTTGGAAAATTTGGAAAACTAGTAGTACTAGAATTCTAGACATATCTGCTAGACTGATTCTTCCCCTTTCTCCAGTCCATTACGCTGAGTATTATCCCAGCTATTACTACAATAATTCCAACAATCAATAGAAATCCGGCTTCAGCTAATGGAATTATATTTTTTACAAACGGAGAGTTGGGATCAGTCAATGCCTTTGATTTTTCAGGATTCTCTGTGAATAACATTACAATAGTTATTGGTGCCTTACCCTTGTTTTCGACGTTAAAGTTGTACGTATCAACTTTGGCTACATCAAATGATTTTATGAAAATCGGATCACCTTCAACGAATGAGCCAAATTTATCTCCAAAGATATTGGATATAGTTATTCCAACAGAATCATCTGGCTTGTAGTCTACTATGTGAACCCCCCACATCAGAGGTACTTTAGCAGTATTGACGGTATGTGGAAATGCATACACACTACCTGCCTCAATTGTAACTTTGTCAGATACATTATCAAACAGGCTTTCGGGTGACGGAAAGAAATCTCCATTAGAGCCTTGTTCTTTTGGAATAATTGAATATGCAATAGATGCAGCCAGAATAATCATCGAGGTTCCAGCAATCAAAATTATTGGTCCACGTTTTTTCATTTTAACTGATATACCCCAATTTTTTGTCATGTTGTGGCATTGGTAAAGATTCTCCCCCTGCTCTCTGAGCCATTTGTTCTTCTATTGTTTTGACAAGATGTTCCGTATCTTGTGCTTTTTTAGATATTCCTGTAAGATCAAGTTTGAGATCTAACATTTTTACCAATGTCTCAAGTACAACTTTTGATGCTTTTGCATCAACAACATACCCAGATGTTTCTCCAAGTAAGCAAATTCCTGTGATACCTTTTCTTTTTCCCACACCAAGAATAAGACCATTCATTCCAGTTATACTTCCACTGTTCATTGTGGATACATCATATTTTTGAAATTCTTGTACAATTTGTGACACAGTACTTGTTCCATACACTTTTGGAGTTTTAGAAAAAGCACCTGTAATGTATGCAGCAAGAGTATAGATTGTTTTTACTCCTAATTTATCACAAATCTTTGCAATTTCTTCTGCCATTTCATACTCACTTTCTGGAGTTACGGGTTGTGCATCACCACTTAACAGAATCAAATCGTTTGTTATTCCTTTAGAATAATAAAGAGTATTTTTCATCAGATCAGCTGTTCCATCAGATTGAATCAAAACTTGTGGAGGAAACGATGATGAAAACATGTTTGCAAATGGAATGGCTTTCAATTCATCAATCATATGATCGATTGAAAGTTTTCCCACATATCCACTTCCAGGAAATCCACAAACCAAAGATGGATTTCTAAGATTTGGCATCTCAAGTATTTCTACAATAATACGTTGAGGAAGTGACATATCGTTACGGAAAAATTAATTCAATATTAATTAAGCGTAGAATTACTACTTTCGTCTAGACCTAATTTTTCTTTTAGGTGCTTTTTTTGCACGAGATTTTGTTTTGCCCTTTGTTATTTTTCTTTTAGCAAGTTTTCTTTTTGCATTTCCTTTTCTCTTTCTTTTCTGAGCTGCAATTGCTGCCATTCTCTTTCTTTTCTGAGCTGCAATTGCTGCCATTCTCTTTCTTTTCTGAGCTGCAATTGCTGCCATTCTCTTTCTTTTCTGAGCTGCAATTGCCGCTAATTTCTTTTGAACTACAGATAATGCTTTACCTACTTGAGCTTCAATTTTTAATAGAGATTCAAATCTTGGTCTCAGAGCAGCTTCTTCTTTTGTACCAACTTTTAGTTGTTCAACCAGTGCAGGTTTGGCATGAATCTGTTTCTTTAATTGCTCTTCGAGTTTTGTTTTTTCCTTCCCAGAGAATTCAATCTCCTTTTCTAGTCTTGTTTGGTTAGACTCCCTTTCCTTTAATTCGGCATGTAATTCCGCTATTTTTTCATCAATATACTTTAGTCTTTGAACTGCGCTAGCCTTTTCCTCTGGTGCACCATACTCACTTTGCTGTTTTGCTTCATCCTTTGCATCTTGTTCGTGTTTTAGTCTCTCCTCAGCGGCAATCTTGAGTCTCTCAATACTTGCCTTTTGTGAAAGATGCTGATTAAGAACCTGAATAGTATGGTCTTTTGCCCTTGTTAGATCTTCTTTTTTCTTTTCAAGTGCAACTAGACCAGATGATGATCTTCTTTTTTTAGAAACAGCTTCTTTTAGTTTATTTTCTACCTGTTTTCGTAATTTTGATACTTCTGCTTTTTTCATACCATATGATTTTGATAGTGCTTCGAGTGATGCCATGCGGTTATGAGCCTTTGTAATTGATTAAGTTTTTGTTATGATCAGTATTTGACATACGAGTTAAAATTTTCAACATATTTTTGATCCTTTTTCCAAAATTTTGAGATATTGGAGGTATCACCAAGTAGATTTTATTTAGCAAGTACGTATGGAAAGCATGGATTTTCATCCATCACAGTTACCAATCGCTTACTCTTTTCAGATCGAAGATGAACGAAAAGCTGGAGAGTTGGCAGAACAAATGGTAAAACTAGGTTTTGCATCACAAAAAGGGGCATTCAGAGTGATCATGACAAAGGAGCAAAAAGTTGCAAAGAAAATTGGTTTTACAATTATGAATGAACTAAATTTTGGATTAAGAAAAACAAAACAAGAGCGCGATGTCAGATATTGGATATACAGTCATGATACCGATCATTATGCGATGGTTTTGATAAGCTCCAAAGTCATGCAAGAACTAGGTTTTTGATTTATCAAAGATAAGTTCGATCTTTAATTTCTTGGATACAATATTGGCAATTAATATTCCAAATATTACGCCAGAGATCACGGTTAACGGATATTCTTGCAAAAGATACAATCTGCTTATTGAGACCACTGCAGGATAAATCCACAAAAAATAGCACCCGCGAGGAAATCTCCTAGACAGAGCATATCCAATGATAAATGCAAAGATTGTGGTTCTCATTGTGGCTCCTGCAGGAAATGTCCCATCAATCGGACATGGTACCCCTACATCCGCTCCCGATTTAATTCCCAGTTGAGCCCCCAAGTACTCTAGAGCCGGTTTTTCATATCCAGTATAACATCTCATGTAAGCAACGACCATGCTACCAACCAACAAGGAAAGAAGCAATACGAGTCCAAGGCGCCTTGTTCTTTTGACTATAAACAGGATAATGCTTACAAATATTGGATAAAGTACCCATCCCAGTTCTGTAAATATCCCCATGGTAAGATCTATTGTTTTATTACCCACTAGTTTTGAAACATAATTTTCAAAGCCAGCATCATATACCAATACTATTTTTGCAACCGCAAGACAAAGTAGAATTAAAAAAGCTAGTAATAGTAAGAAAAATGTTCTACTTCTTATATCAAAGATCCAATTCTGCAAGGAAATCTCCTCCCAAGTATCAACATCTGTATCATGATCGAGTATACAACCATATTAAAATCAGAGTACTCATATTTGAGTAGGTTACGTTTG
This sequence comes from Nitrosotalea sp., assembly GCA_023252235.1. GTDB lineage: Archaea > Thermoproteota > Nitrososphaeria > Nitrososphaerales > Nitrosopumilaceae > Nitrosotalea. The sequence goes on along the minus strand of JAHEXH010000001.1, from coordinate 16,676 downwards.
ATCGTTTTCTGACTAAAAGATTTTAACCACATCTCAGGATAGGATCGACATTGAAGATCCTAACAATCGACGATTTTGATACCAAGGGCAAGACTGTTTTTCTCAGAGTTGACATGAACTGTCCCATCGATCCTGTTACAATGGACATCATTGAAACAAGTAGAATTAGAGAGTCGACCGAGTCACTCAAAGATCTAGAAGGTGCCAAGGTTGTCATCGGATCACATCAAGGAAGAGTTGGAAACAAAGATTATACCGGAATGGAAAAACATGCAAAAGTACTAGAACAGATCTTAGGACGTAAAATAAAATACATTGAAGACGTTATTGGTTCTGAAGCACAAAGAGAAATTAAAAACATGAAGGATGGCGATATCATATTACTGGATAATCTAAGATTGTGTGCAGAAGAAAATTATGAATTTGCAGCTTCTGAGGCATCTAAGACTATAATGGTTCAAAGACTGTCAAAATTATTCGATATTTGCGTCCTGGATTCATTTCCAAGTTCACATAGATCACACCCATCCATAATCGGTTTTGCACATGTTCTTCCATCTTGTGCAGGCAGATTAGTAGAGCGCGAAGTAAGAAAACTTGATGAAATAATGACTGTTGCCAAGGGACCGCACGTGGTTGTACTGGGAGGCTCTAAGGTAGTAGACAGACTAGAGGCAATAAAAGAATTAATTCAAAATGGTAGAGCTGATCAAGTTCTTCTCACAGGTGTAATTGCTAACGTATTCCTAAGAGCTCAGGGAAGAATCAAGTTCCCGCTAGGAATTAAAAGAGAAGAAGAAGTTGTCTCAAAAGCACATGCATTAATTGGTGAATATCCAGATGTATTTTCAGTTCCAGTAGATATTGCAGTTGAAAGAGATGGAAAGAGAGTAGAGATGGATGTTCGTGAACTCATAAAAGGTGATCAAATATTTGATTTGGGACCAAAATCAGTTGACTATTATTTAAAATCAATTCAAAGTGCAGGAACCGTATTTATGAGTGGCCCTGCAGGATTTTTCGAAAATGAGAATTTCAAATTTGGAACAGAATCCCTACTTAAAGGAGTAGCAAATTCATTTGCAACAACAATTGTAAGTGGAGGACATCTAACTGCAGCTTTGAAAAGATACGGTCTTGCTGAAAAAATAAATCACATCAGTACTGCGGGTGGTGCTTTGGTGCTATACCTGACAGGTGTAAAACTACCAATGATCCAAGCATTAGAAGAAGCAGCTACAAGATATCGTTCTAAATAGTTGCTTTACATTCAGAGTTAGGACATACTCGAGGTTCAAGTTTTCCCAAGTAAACTTCTTGATTGCATGAATTACATTTGATTTTCTCTACCACATCAAAGAGTTTGTACCAATTTGTGGTAAAGTTCTGGGCAATCTGTCTGATGAGTCCCTCATCACGTAATTGGTTAAAGTATTGTTCCACATCGTCAATTGTAAGAGAACTATCAAGTCCATCACTTTTGAGTAGTTCAAAGATTTCGTCATTGGTAAATCTCAAATTAGCATCATTGAATTTTTCGAAAATGATTTTTCTAATCTGAAGAGGTAGTACTGTACGCGGGATGGACAATTTAGTAAAGACCTGAGGCTTCTTCTTTTATTTTATCCGCAGATGCAGTGTCTTGTAGTTTATCAACAAGATAAGAATAGAGACCAGATTTTAGTACCTTTAATGATAATAAAGCGCACTTTATCCTAGCAGGTCCAAGATCGTGTAGGCCTAAATTATCAAGAATATCTTCTTTTGTAAGCTTTTTCACATACTCAAAATCTTTGCCCATGATAAGCTCTGTGAGCATTGATGCACTTGCCTGGCTTATGGCACATCCTTTTCCTGTGAATTTCACATCTGCAACTTTGTCATCTTTTATGTTAAGGTGCATCTCTAATTCATCTCCACAAAGTGGGTTACTGTCTCGTTGAGCAATATCTGGATCAGTTATCTTTCCATAATTTCGCGGGTTTCTGTAATAATCAAGTATTATCTCTCGATAAATATCTGCACTACTCATATCTTAAACAACTCCTTTGCTCTGTTAAGTGATTTAATAAAAACATCCACCTCTTCTTTTGTATTATAGATATAAAAGCTTGCGCGAGATGTTGCAGACACGTCCAATCTTTCCATCAAGACTTGTGCACAGTGATGACCAGAACGAATGGCAATTCCATCTTCATCAATTATAGTGGCAAGATCATGTGGATGTATATCTCCCAAGTTAAAAGAAATAACACCACCTCGTTTTGTTATATCTTTTGGACCGTATAGAATTATTCCTTTCATTTGAGAAAGTTTATCCAAAGCATATTTTGTTAATTCCATTTCATGTTCTCGTACCTTGTCCATACCTATCCTATCAAGATAATCTATTGCTGCTGCAAATCCTATAACGTCTGCAATGTTTGGAGTTCCTGCTTCAAACTTGTATGGAAGATCATTCCATGTTGTTTCATACTTGTGAACTTCGCGTATCATATCTCCTCCACCATTGAATGGAACCATATCTTGAAGTAATTCTTTTCTTGCCCAAAGAATTCCCACTCCAGTAGGACCAAGCATCTTGTGTGCAGAGAAAGCAAAAAAGTCACAGTCAAGTTTTTGGAGATCAACTTTCAGATGTGGAACAGATTGTGCGCCATCGATTAATACTCGTACACCATATTTTTTACATCTCTTGACAATTTCCTCAGAATTTGTTATTGTTCCTAAAACATTAGACATTTGACTAAATGCTACAATCTTTACTTTTCCTGTCTGAAGATATTTATCCAAATGATCAAGAATTAATTCTCCGTTATCACCTACTCCAATGTATTCTAGTTTTGCGCCTTTTTCTTTTGCTAGAAGTTGCCATGGAACTATGTTACTGTGATGCTCATATTCGGTAGTTACGATAATGTCATCCTTGTTAACATTCTGTCGCCCCCATGCATATGCAACAAGATTGATTGCCTCAGTAGTTCCCCTAACAAAGACAATCTCTTCACGATTTTTTGCATTGATGAATTTCGCTACCTTGTCCCGTGTTGCCTCATACGCAAGTGTTGCCTCTTCAGCAAGTTCGTGGACGGCTCTATGAATATTAGAATTGTAAGTCAGGTAATAGTTGCTGATGGCATCAATTACTTGAATTGGTTTTTGAGTAGTGGCGGCATTATCAAGATAAACAAGAGGTTTATCCTTGTGTACCTTTCTTTTCAGAATAGGAAAATCATTTCTAATATTTTCAATATTTATGAAACTTGTTTGCAAATTAATTAACCTCGAGGTAGATCTCGTTTTGTTCTATTTTAACATTGTAGATTTTTAGCGGTACTTCAGCAGGAAGATTCTCTGGCACACCAGTCTTTAGATTAAAAGTTGATAGATGTAAGGGACACGTAACACCTTCCTCAGTTAGTATTCCAGTTGAAAGGTCAGCATCTGCATGAGTGCATATTCTGTCAGAAGCATAGATCTTTCCATCCAAATTTGCAATCAGGATCTTTTTGTCTTGATAATCAAAGTCGAGCATTTCGCCTTTCTTTATCTGATTTAATTTACAAACATTTACCCAATTAGACAAAAATCTCACCTGTATTTGTAATGACTTTCAAATGTATCAGTTTCACGATATCTTGTCTCTTCAACTTCAAGCATAGCTTTGAGTTGTTCATCTGTCTTGATTGTCAAATTGCGTCCAGCCCACTTGGAATCTATCAGGTAACTTATCCATGCACGAACTTGATAGGACATCTTTCTTGAAAGAGGTTCAAGAAATCCTTCTACTATAATTTTCTGAGCATCAGATTTGCTCAAACATCTTGTGGCAAGATAAAAGATCTGTTCCTCATCCATTTGAGCTACAGATGCAGAATGCGTTGCCTTGACATCATTTGTAAATATTTCAAGTCCGGGTATAGAATCGGATTTTGCACCCTTGTCTAATAAAATAGAATGTCCTGAAAGATATGATTCAGCATGATGAGCGTCTTTCTCTATTCTGATCATTCCCTTGAAGAGAGACTTTGCTGTATCTTTAAGAACAGACTTTTCTAAAACTCTACCAATTGTAGATGGCGCATTGTGAATTAAATTTGAAGCAAGATCGTATGATTGATTTTGGTTTCCAAAAACCACTTCAGTATCTTGAGCAGTTGCTCCAGGACCATTGAGAAAATTATCCACCTTGTATCTGGAAAGATGTGAACCAAATAATCCAAGATACCAATTCATTCTGCCATCACGCTCAATTCTTGCTGCTCTTGAAGAGAAATTGACAGCTGTTTGGTCCATTGCTTGGAGCGTAACCAAGTCAAATTGACTGTTAGGACTTATTGAGATATCCAGCACTTCAAGATATGCCTGCTGTTTTGTGGCTTGTGGGGCGTAGATTTCTTGAACAATTGAAGCCTTACTGTTTTCTTCTGCAATTACAATATTACGAGAAATAGTTGAAGTCTGATCAAGTGAGAGTGAAGACACCACGTGAATCGCTTGTTCTAAGATGAGATTTTTTGGAACATAGATAAAAATTCCAGAGTTGAAAAAAGCATTGTTGAGTGCAATGTACTTGTCTCTCTTTGAGTCAGTTTCATCAAATGATTTTTTTATCTTGTCACTGTGATTTTTTATTGCATCATTAATGGAGCATATTACAAGACCCTTGTCTTTTAACTCAGACGGAATACTGATTTTATGAATATTAGTTCCAATCTGAACTATACTTGGATTATCACCAATTTCTGATAATCTGTCTTTTACAAAATCTGGAACTGTACTATCAGAACTTAGAGTAAATGTAATCTGTTCTGAATCCATCTTGTTTGCATCACTGTATTTGTTGTAAAGAGGAGAAACCTCTGGTGGAAGTTGTTGGAATATAATAAAAGCATTTTTTCTATATTCTCTCAGCCATGCAGGATCATTATTTGCTTCAGAGATCTCTTCTATATGACTAGAGCCGAGTTTAGAAAGAATAAAAGATGACATTTTACATCACAAGTTGAAACAATCGGCACTAGCCGACTGAGCCATCCATTTCCATTTTGATTAGCCTATTGAGTTCCACTGCATATTCCATTGGGAGCTCTTTGGTAAATGGTTCAATGAATCCGTTTACTATTAGTGTTAGTGCTTCTTCCTCAGTAAACCCTCTTGTCATAAGATAGAAGATTTGCTCATCGCCGATTTTACCGACGGTTGCTTCATGAGTTACTGTTGCATCTTCTTGGTTAATTTCCATGTATGGATAAGTATCAGTTTTTGATATGTCATCTAGTAACAATGCATCACATCTTACAGAGGCTTTGACATTGGTTGCACCTTTTGCCACATGTAAGAGACCTCTATAGGTTGTTCTTCCATTATTTTTGCTAACTGATTTTGATGTTGTTCTAGACGTAGTATTTGGAGCAAGGTGAACCATTTTTGCACCAGTATCTTGATGTTGATTTTTACCAGCAAATGCAATAGAAAGTGTTTCTCCATGTGCACGTTGTCCTAGGAGATAAATTCCAGGATATTTCATTGTCAATTTACTTCCAATATTTCCATCAATCCATTCTACACGTGCACCTTCGTATGCATATGCTCTCTTTGTAACTAGATTGTAAACGTCGTTACTCCAATTTTGGATTGTTGTATATCTTAATTTTGCACCCTTCATAGCAATCAATTCTACGACTGCAGAGTGTAGAGACTCTGAAGAATACACAGGAGCTGTGCAACCTTCAATGTAATGTACTTCTGCTCCTTCATCTGCAATTATTAAAGTTCTTTCAAATTGACCGATATTTTCTTTATTGATTCTAAAGTATGCTTGTAATGGTAGATCCACTTTGACACCTTTTGGAACATAGATGAATGATCCTCCACTCCACACAGCGCTGTTTAGTGCTGCAAATTTGTTATCTTCCGGGGGAATTACTTTACCAAAATATTTTTTGAAAACTTCAGGGTGTTCCTTTAGTGCAGTATCAGTATCCAAAAATAGTACACCTTGTTTTGCAAGATCTTCTCGGAGATGATGATATACAACCTCTGATTCGTATTGAGCACCTACACCTGCTAGGAATTTCTTTTCTGCTTCAGGAATTCCCAATTTATCAAATGTTGCTTTTACTTCAGCTGGAACATTATCCCAATCCTTCTCTGTTTTTTCAGAAGCTTTTGCATAATAGTAGATATTGTTAAAATCTATTTGAGATAAAGATCCTCCCCAGTTTGGCATGGGTTTCTTCATAAAGATATCATAAGAACGGAGTCTAAAGTCGAGCATCCACTGTGGTTCACCCTTCATTCGGCTAATTTCCTCTACAACTTCCTTGGATAGACCCTTTTTACTGGTATAGACATACATTTCAGTAGAATCTTTGAAATCATATTTGCTGTAATCCATATTGAGATTCTCAGAAGTCATATGTTACATAACCCCGTTATATTATAAAAAAGTTACACCACGCTTCATACTCGTATAGCGGAGTAGGCTAAGCTAAATGCAATCAAAAAATAAAAATAGATTAGGTCCAGCTAAGAAAACTGATTCTAGAAATTTAGAATAACTTATTTTTACATGATCAAGTGAAAAATAAAATCAAAAATTGTTTTTAGACCATTTTACAATAATGGTTACGCAATCTAGCTCCAAACTTTTTCTTGGAAAGTCCATTTTTTATTTAGCAAAAAGTTTCCCACTGATGCAATAGCGACCGCCAAGAATAATGCAATAGAGTAGTTCAAGTGTCGTAATTCAACTAGTCCATACACCATCAATAGTTGAAATACTGCCCCAATTCCACTAAATCCGAGGAATAATCCATATTGCATAAGCGTTCGTTTTGGATCAAAATTTCTATCTTCAAATGTCCAGATCTTATTGAGAATAAAATTGGAACTCATTGAAAAAACAATCCCTATCATTGTAGCATAGATATACCAAAGATTGGAAAGTACAGCCCCGAACATAAAAGATACAAAATAGTTTACTAATAATCCTGAAGCACCAACAGTGTAAAACCTTCCAGCCTTGGATAAGAAATGAACAGATGTTCGCCTTTCAGTTACTTTTACAGATTTGCCATATCGGTATAGTCCCCATACAGATTGTAGATAATCAACACAAACTGAAAAATCCATCTTACTTGAACCCGTTGTACGGTCAATGAAATTATAAGGAATTTCCTTGACTTTTGCACCCCTTGCTTTTACAAGAATTTCAAGCAATATCTTATATCCAATAGCATCAAATTTTATATTATTTACAATATGACGTTTGAATGCAAAAAATCCGGACATTGGATCTTTGATCTTTATTCCAAGCCCATGTTGAGCAATCTTGGTGGCTCCTTTACTGATCAGTTTTCTTTTAAATGGCCAACCTGAGACAGAGCCGCCTTTTACATATCTTGATGCCACTACAATATCACAATCAGAATTGTGCAATTCTTCCATCATCTGAGGTATAGTTTGCGGCGGATGAGATAGATCACTATCCATTACAACTACTGCGTCGCCTTTAGCATGCTCTATACCTGTTACAATTGCAGAGCTCAGTCCTCTCTTGTTCTCACGACGTATTATCTGAATATAATAGCCAGAGTTTTTAGGGTTTTTTGCATATTCTTCAACAGTTTTACTTGTACCATCAGGAGAATTATCATCCACTACTATGATCTCAGCATTCATTTCTCGTGTCAGTGCTGTACGTAATGAATCAAGTATTTTTACAATATTTTTTGATTCATTATATGTGGGAATTACGATGGAAAGAGATCTCTTTCTATTAGTTATCATCTCCTTCTGGATTATACTCAAGTTATTCTCCGTTATTTCATGGCTATTTGACCGTTATTAAAATTGCTCAACTAACAAAAGCAACTCTTGATGGATTTGACAGCACCAGGTACAGTATGTACGTCAGCCGTGATCGGTTTTACCCCAAATTTCTGAAGTTCGTCAGCAGTAAAGGGACCTATTGCAATAATGGTGGTTTTTGCCAAGTGATTCTTCAGAGTTTTATCATCAGAATCAGATAACATTATGTCAAAAAATGCCCTAACTGATGAAGCACTTGTAAAAATAATTCCATCAATTTTATTTTGTGAAAAAAGCTCTTTGAATTCCACCCAATAAGATAAAGCATTAGAAGATTTGACATCGTATAGATATACTTCCTTTACTTTAAGGCCGATCTTTTCTAATAATTGTGTAAGAAATGGTGTTGATGCACCACTTCTTGGAACAATTGCTTTTTTCCCTTCAGCATTAAGAGTGGTAAAGACTTCTCCCACTCCAACTGATGAAAACCTATCTGGAACATGTGATACTCTGATTCCTTCAGATTCTAGCGCAGATTTTGTTTTTGGTCCTACTGCAATCACAGTAGTGTTTGCAACAGCAAGCTGAAGTTTTTCATATTTTGAAATTTTCTTTGCAGTGTCAAACAAAAGTTTGACCGCCTTTGAGCTCATAAAAACAGAATAATCAGGATCCTCGCTTTTGACAGCATTAAGAAACTCATCTACCATACCATCTCCTTTGCTTACCAACTCTATTGTCGGTAACGAGATTGCTTTTGCTTTTGCATCAGATATCAATCTCGTGAATTCTTCCGAATCTTCTTTTGATCTAGTAATAGCAATAACTTTTCCTTGTATCATTATCTCCACCCTATTTTATCAGAGAGATTGACTACTTTACCCACTATTATAATGGTCGGAGGTTTAATTTTTGCTTCATTAACTTTTTTAGATATGTTTGAGAGAGTTCCTTTTATCAGTCGGTGTTCATCAGTGGTTCCATTTTGAATCACAGCCACCGGAGTATTCTTGTCTAGTCCACCACTAATCAATTTCTTTGATATTATCTCAAGTCTTGAGAGACCCATCATGATTACTATGGTGTCTACGGCTTTTGCAAGTTTTTTCCATTCAACGACACCCTCTGTTTTCTTTGCATCTTCATGACCAGTTACAAACACTACAGATGATGCATAGTCTCTGTGAGTAAGAGGTATTCCAGAATATTCTGCAGATCCAATACCCGAGGTTATACCAGGTATTATTTCATATTTGACTTTGTGTTTTCTTAGAAATTCTGCTTCTTCTCCGCCTCTTCCAAAGATGAAAGGATCTCCTCCTTTCAATCTTACAACATTTTTATTTTTTTTCGCAAATTTTACCATCATATCATTTGTCGCATCTTGATGTTTGTAGTCATCACCAACATCTCTACCGACATACATTTTTTCAACCCTTTTTGGAATCATGGCAACTATTTTTTTACTTACTAATCTATCATACAGAACTACATCTGACGATTTAATAGCTTCAACAGCTTTTAGTGTGATAAGTTTAGGATCACCGGGACCAGCACCAACAATGAAAACTTTTCCAGTCATTTACTATTCCATTCCTCTACTTTTTCTCTCCAATTTTTTGCAATGTCTGAAATTCCTTTTTCCATAAGCTCTGTTGCAACTTGTTTACCAAGATCATTTGCCCGATTTATCTCTGAATCTTTTTCTACCATTATAGATTTGCTCCCATCTACAGAATAGACTATCACTTTTAATCTTAACCGGTCATTCTCTTTATGAGCAAAGGCTCCAACTGGAAATCTACATCCAGAATCTACAAACATAGAAAGAGACCTTTCTGCCTCAACTGCATTTCTAGTCTCTGGATCTTCAATCTTTTTTAGTAATTCAATTAATTGTAAATTATCCCTTCTTGATACAATTCCAAGTGCACCTTGGCCTGGAGAGGGCGGGAAGGTATCCAACGAAAGTCTTTGAAATTTGACATCAAGTCCCAATCTTGAGATTCCAGCTTGGGCCAAGACTACGCCATCAAATTCTCCATCATTTACTTTTCTGATTCTTGTTTCAATATTTCCACGAATTGGTTTTACTACCACATCGGGTCTAAGCCTTGTAATCTGAACCGCCCTTCTCAAGCTACTAGTGCCAATAATTGCCCCTTTTTTTATTGTGTCCAACATACTTCCATCATTTGCTATGAAAACATCATTTGCTTCCTCTCTTTTTGGTACACATGCCAATACTAGATCTTCAGGTAGTTCTGCAGGAACGTCTTTTAGACTATGCACTGCAAAGTCAACTTTCTTTTCTGCAACCGCTCTATCGATTTCTTTTTCAAATATTCCTTTTTGATTTATAGTAAAAAGAGGTCGCGCATCAGTGTCACCCTGTGTCTTGATTGTAATTATTTCAAATTCTGTTTGAGGAGATTTATTTTTAATCTCAGATACTACCCAATTTGTCTGAGTAAGTGAAAGAAGACTACCTCTAGTCCCAATTAGATATTTCATCATTTCACCGCTTTTAGTGCATTTTCGTAAGCAGTGATTGTTTTTCCCATATCATCTTCAGAGTGTGCATAGGATAAAAATACAGTTTCAAATTGAGATGGTGCAATGAAGACTCCATTTTTAAGCAACACTTCAAATAACTTCTTGAACTTTACCATGTCTGCTTTTTTTGCAGAAGAATAGTTTACAACGGGTTTATTTGTAAAAAAGATCTGAAACATTGATGAAATAGAATTAATTTGATGTTGAATTTTCATATCTGATGCTAAATCATGTATTGCAGAGACTAGCTTTGTGCAATTCTTTTCCAGTTTAGGATATAATTTGGATTTAAGTTTATTCATGGTTTTGACAGAAGAGACGCCCGCGGAAACAGACACCGGATTTCCTGCATAGGTACTAGCTTGATAGACCTTACCTTCTGGAGATAACATATCCATAATCTCACTTTTTCCACCCACCGCAGCAATTGGAAAACCATTTCCCAGAGATTTTCCAAGTGTAGTAATATCAGGTTTTATTGAGAAGTATTTCTGTGCGCCTCCGGTAGACATCCTAAATCCTGTAACTACCTCATCAAAAATTAATACAAGATTATTTTCTGATGTGATCTTTCTTACATCTCTTAGAAAATTCTTTTTTGGGAGTACAAGACCCATGTTTGCAAGAACTGGTTCTACGATTACTGCTGCCACGTCTTTCTCTTTTTCTAATAAGGATTGTAGTTCTTCAGAATTGTTATACTGTACAACTAGAGTATTTTTTGAAACTTCGTCTAAACTTCCTTCAGAGACAGACATGCCAATATGTGCAACACCTGAACCAGCTTTTACCAAAACATAATCATGCGCACCATGATAGCATCCCTCAAATTTTATTATTTTTTTCTTTTTCGTAAATCCCCTTGCTAATCTAATAGCAGTCATAGTTGCTTCACTACCAGTATTAACTAGACGGATCTTATTCATGGATGGAAAATTTCTATATATCAATTCAGAAAGATCCACCTCAATTTCAGTAGGAGCACAATACAACGTACCCTTTTTCATTTGTTTCGTCACATCAGATATGATTTCTTTTCGTCTATGCCCTAAGAGTAAGGCTCCATATGCATTACAGTAGTCAATGTAGTTTTTCCCATCTACATCCCACATCATACTACCTTCGGCTTTTTTAACAAAGAATGGATATGGAGTATAGTATCGTACAGGGCTGTTTATACCAGATGGGATTATTTTTTTGGCACGTGCAAATAGGTTCTTGGAACTTGCCATTTACCTAGAAAGAGAGAGGTTGTAATTATAATCTATATGAAAAATAGGATTTTGTTTAAAATTTAGTGAAGCTTTGCCTGGCAATTTACAACGGTATCTTTTGCAGGATATCCAAGATAGCAGGTGTTCTGTCCGCTTCCACCTTGAATGATATTGTTTCCATCACCTACAGTGACTTGCATATTTCCACTACCTCCTTTTATGATGTTATTACCATTTCCTGCGTAAATTGTGTTGGTTCCATTACCCGCATATATGATATTATTACCATTTCCTGCAATTACACAATCACCTACTGGACCTTCATGGATTATGTCGTTACCTCCAAGTCCAATTATCAAATTTGGCACTATAGAACCGGTTAATACCTCAGTATCATTTGTTCCCATCACTAGATTATAAGAAGAAGATGGTTTACCACATGCAAGTATTGTAACGGTTTGATCTAGTGTCTTTTGATTTCCAAACTTGTCAGTTGCAATCCATTGTATGATGGTTTTTCCTATGTGGAATATTCCAGTAGAGTTACTTGTTATCTTTGGCGATGTATCAATTATTCCAGTAGCAGAAGCTTGTCCTACAACTAGAGGTGTCTCAAATGCTGTTGCATCAGATACCATATCTTGAGGAATTATAAGTTGTGGTGGCGATCTATCAACTACTTCAACTATTTGTGTGGAGTTTACTTTGTTACCTGACTCATCTTTTGCAGTCCACACTACAGTTGTATTCCCAAATGGGAATAATGTTGGAGCATCATTTGTAATTGAAGACACTTTTACACCATCAGTAGCTGTAGCATTACCAATGTTTACATGAGTGCCTTCATAACTTGTGGCGTTTACTATAATTTTATTTGGTACTGTAATTTTTGGAGCAATAGTATCTACTACATCTACTACTTGTGTTGCATTTGCCTTGTTACCTGATGCATCAGTAGCTGTCCATGTGATAGTTGTTAATCCCAATGGGAATTGTTTTGGCGCATTGTTTGTAACTGTAACTGATTGTATGTCAGTTGCAGTAGCATTACCGATTGGTACTACATTGTTGTCAAGTGAAGTAGCTTCAAAAGTAATGTTAGATGGAATTGTTAGTTTTGGAGGAATGGTATTCTTTACCAGAACGGTTTGAGTAGCATTAGATATGTTACCAGAAGTATCTTTTGCAGTCCACAATACTATGGTCTTACCAAGTGGGAATTCTTTTGGAGAATTGTTTGTGATTGAGATCAATTTTACATTGTCAGTTGCAGTAGCATTACCGATTGGTACTACATTGTTGTCAAGTGAAGTAGCTTCAAAAGTAATGTTAGATGGGACTATAATTTTTGGAGCAATAGTATCTACTACATCTATCACTTGAGTAGCATTAGATATGTTACCAGAAGTATCTTTTGCAGTCCACAATACTATGGTCTTACCAAGTGGGAATGTCTTTGATGCGTTGTTTGTAACTGTAACTGATTGTATGTCAGTTGCAGTAGCATTACC
>JAHEXH010000001.1:0-3477 GCA_023252235.1 Nitrosotalea sp. | reverse complement strand
CATTGTTTGTAACTGTAACTGATTGTATGTCAGTTGCAGTAGCATTACCGATTGGTACTACATTGTTGTCAAGTGAAGTAGCTTCAAAAGTAATGTTAGATGGAATTGTTAGTTTTGGAGGTGTTGTGTTTTCTACAGATACTATTTGAGTAGCATTAGATATGTTACCAGAAGTATCTTTTGCAGTCCACAATACTATGGTCTTACCAAGTGGGAATGTCTTTGATGCGTTGTTTGTAAGTGATACTACCTTAACATTATCAGAAGTTGTTGCGTTACCTAACTGGGCTGTATTATCTGTAAGAGATGTGGCTTTTACTTTAACATCAGCAGGGGCAACAATTTTTGGAGAAGTGGTATCTTTTACAGTCACAGACTGTGTTGCATTTGCCTTGTTACCTGATGCATCTTCGACATTCCAAGTAATGGATGTTAATCCCAATGGGAATTGTTTTGGAGAATTGTTTGTGATTGTAACTGGTTGAAGATCAACTACTGTTAGAGTACCCAGTTGTACAGTGTTGTTATTTAGTGATGTTGCTTCTACAACTACATTTGATGGCGGAGTAACTTTTGGAGGAATTTCATTTATTACATCTATCACTTGAGTAGCATTAGATATGTTACCAGAAGTATCTTTTGCAGTCCACAATACTATGGTCTTACCAAGTGGGAATGTCTTTGATGCGTTGTTTGTAACTGTAACTGATTGTATGTCAGTTGCAGTAGCATTACCCAATTGAACTGTATTATCAGTAAGAGATGTTGCTTGCACTTTAACATCCTTTGGAACTGTCAACTTTGGTGGTATAGTATGAATTACATTAACTATTTGTGTTACATTTGCCTTGTTTTCTGCATTATCTGTAGCTATCCAAAGTATGGTAGTTTTCCCAAGTGAGAAAAACTGTGTCGCATTGTTTGTAACTGATTTTATTAGTCCATTATCTGTAACAGTTGCATTTCCTAGTGGAATAGTATTTTGATTAAGTGATGTTGCTTCAAAAGTAATATTGGCTGGTGGTGAGATCTTCGGTGTAGTGGTATCTACTATATTTACAATTTGAGTTGCAGATGCTAAATTTCCTGATTCATCAGTGGCAGTCCACATAACAGTAGTCTTGCCTACTGGAAATACTGATGGAGTATTATTAGTAACAGATTTTATCATTCCATTATCAGTAACTGTCGCATTTCCGAGGTTTACAACATTAGAAGTTGAACTAGTTGCTTCTTGAGTCACATCAGATGGGGCATGAATTACAGGAGAAGCGGTATCCTTGACTGTGATTACTTGTGTTGCGGTTGCAGCATTTCCAGAGGAATCAATTGCTTTCCAAGTTACAGTTGTTTTACCAATTGAGAAGTATGGAGGAGCATCATTTGTAACAGATTCTACTCCAACTGCATCATTGACAGATGGTAGTCCAAGATCTATAGAATTATGGTCGGGGTTTTTTGCTTCAATTGTTACATCTTGGGGGGCTGTGAGCACTGGCGGTGAGGTATCCACTACTGTAATTTTCTGAACAGCTTTTGCTACATTACCACCATTGTCTATTGCCATCCAAGTGATCATTGTCATTCCCAAGGGGAATTTTTGAGGTGCATTACTAGTAATTGAGGCAATACCACTCTCATCGGTTGAAGTAGCCTGCCCTATTGAAACAGGTGTCAAGATGCCATTTGCCTCTATTGTCATATCTGCAGGAGCAGTAATAGATGGTGCAGTATGATCATTAGGAGCTGTGATTTTAACGGTAACACTCTTTGTAGTGTTTTGAGTTACTGTAACTTGTTGTGTTGATGGAACGGTTGTTTGATCTTGTGTTTGACTAGTTGAAGTAGGAGTTGAAGCTTGTGTCTGAAGTGATGCAGAACCAAATTTTTGTATTCGGTTATTGCTTGAATCAACAACAAATACATTTCCAGCAGGGTCTAAAGCAACAGATCTTGGATTATTAAAGAAATCAGCCCCAGTACCTTGACTTCCCCATGATGTTAGAAAATGACCGTTGTTATCTAATTCAACAATCCTATTGTTGGCATTATCTGCAACAAAGATGTTACCTGATTTATCAACGGATAACCCAAGTGGAGTCTTAAGACTTGCTCCAGTAGATTGACTGTAAGATTGTAAAAATACACCGTCTTCAGTAAATTTTTGTATTCTATTATTTCCAGAATCGGCAACATAGATACTTCCTTGTGAGTCTGCAGTTATTTCTCTAGGAGAAAGAAATTGACCATCACCAAGACCACTTTGCCCAATTGTAAGCAAATATTTTCCATCACTATCAAATTTCTCAACTCTACTATTTCCTGTATCTACAACATATACATCACCACTGGGATCTACTGCAATACCTTGTGGAAGTAAGAATTGTCCGTGATCATTGCCTTGTCCTCCCCATTTTGTTACAAATTTACCTGTAGTATCGAATTTCTGTATGTCACTTCTTTCATTGTCAACGACATAGATAGAATTAGTATTGATTGCTATTCCCAAAGGTGCATTGAATTGACCATTACCTGTTCCTTTAGTTCCAAAAGTAAAAAGAAAATTTCCATTGTTATCAAATTTCTCTATTCTCCTGTTTCCAAGATCAGTTACATAGACATTACCTGAGGAGTCAATTGATACTCCTTGTGGAAATGCAAATTGTCCAGTGTTCTGTAGTCCGTATGAACCCCACTGTGTAGAGAAAGCAGGACTAGAAATAGCCCAAGAATAACCAACAAAAAACATACTTGATAGTACAAGAGTCATAATCCCAATTAGTACAGGGTAAATCTTCAACACATACAGATGGTAAGATACTAAAAAGATCTCCTTAGTTAGGAATTGTTACAATTTTTGTCAATTCTGGTAAATTAGAAGGGTTTGTTGACTTCTCTTGTGAAGACATAGCTGGCAAGTGCAACCATAACTACAACAAACCCGCAAATTACAGCCATTTCAATTACTACAGGCAGTATTTGGAACGTGCCAGTCATCATCTGCCTAATCAACAATACAGCATATGTAACAGGATTAAGTCTTGCAATAAATGCAAGCCAAGACGGTAAGAGTTCCAATGGAAAGAGAGCAGGACTAAGCATAAACAAAGGCATTCCAAGAAAGTTGATGAGACCCCAAAAGGTCTCTTGTGATTTTGATGTGGCGGCAACAATGACAGATATTCCAGAGAAGCCAAGTGAAAACACGGTAACAGTCAACAAGATTGGAAATATCACAAATAGGTTTGATATATGAACTCCTAATGCAAGTGCAATTCCCAAAATCAAACTGGATTGTAGTGTAGATATCAACGATATTGCAAGCATTTTACCTAATGCAATAGAAGATCTAGAAACAGGAGAGACAAGAGCTTTATTCATGAAACCATATCTTCTGTCCCACAAAGTGTTAACTCCACCAAAAATACTTGTGAATATTGCAGTAAGCATTATCACACCTGGTGCCATGAACTCTAT
>JAHEXH010000010.1 GCA_023252235.1 Nitrosotalea sp. | reverse complement strand
TTGAGGCAGCACATGACAAAGGCTTCACTGGTCTTCACATTAGAGTAAGAGCAGTCGGTGGAGTAGGTTCACGTGTTCCAGGTCCTGGTGCACAAGCAGCAATTAGAGCCCTAGCAAGAGGCGGCTTTAAGATTGGAAGAATTGATGATGTAACACCAATCCCTCATGATACCACAAGAAAGAAGGGTGGTAAAAGAGGAAGAAGAGTCTAAGCATCTACAAGCTTGATTTTTACTTTAGCATTTTTGCTTTCGAAAAGTTTTGTCATAAAAGTTACAAACTTTTCTTCTACTTTCTTTCCTTTAGTTTTAGCAATCTGATCTCCAAATTTTAATTCCATTCCAGATAGTAATTCTGTTTTTAACAATACTTTGAAAAAAGCCCAACCAAATCTTTCCATGGGTTCACTTACCAGAAAACCTTCCTTGATACCACAAAGAGATTGTATTTCCTCCATTGCATTTACAACAACTTCTCTGTCAGGTTCATAGTTGGTTGTTGCAATTTGAAGTATGGTTGGCCTGCCGTGCATTTACAATCATCCAACGTTATGCACGAATAATAAACTTATTTTGAATATCACATCCCTAAGACTGTCTTGAATTGTAAGTTTTAGTTTTCGGTGGTAGAGCTGAAAGTATTTTCAGAGTTCGATGATCCAGAAGACTCGATGGATTCAGTTGAAGATTCCGTAGTAGATTCTGAGGATTTTTCAGATCCTGTTTTTATGTCACCTTTCAGTTTATCAGACCAAGAAACCAATTTGCCATCCTGCTCTACACTAATGGTGGTTTGCATTCTCACTCGAATTCCAAGAGACCTAAACAAGGTCAGTAATTTTCCTCCATCTATGATCTCAGAGACTTCGCCTCCGCGAATAAGCTCTGCAAGTTTTTCTATGACAACCTTGGACTCTTCTGGAAACTGAGATTCTGCATTTTGAAGAACCTCGACTCCCCTATACCCTAGTTGTTTTACTACTAGATCACGTGGAGAAATCTGCGGTTTCTTTGTTTCAGTCTTTACTTCTTCAATTTTCTGTCTTTGGGAGATATTTTTTTGCATCTCAAGCATTCTTTTTGCCTTGAGAAGTTCTAGTTCTTTGTCTTCCTCGCTCAACCCTTGATTACTCCAATTGGAACAAGTTTTGCTACTTTGGTAGCTATTCCAAGTTCATGAGATACATTTGCCACAGCGTCAACATCCTTGTATGCTTCAGGTGTTTCTTCTACCACACCTTCTCTTGTAAGAGCTTTTATGACAATTCCTCTATCACTAAGGGTTTTTTGCACTTGGCTTTCAGTAAAGCCCCTTCTTGCCGCAGATCTTGACATCATTCTTCCTGCACCGTGGGCAGTAGAACCAAAACTCAAATCCATTGAATTTGGTTTTCCCAATAAAATCCAGCTACCGGTACCCATTGAACCAGGGATGAAGACTGGCTGGCCAATGTCACGATATTTTTTAGGGATCTCTTCTCTTCCTTGTGGGAATGCTCTTGTTGCACCTTTTCTATGAACTACAACTGATCGTAATTCACCATCTATTTTGTGTTTTTCAACTTTGGCAATATTATGAGCTACATCGTAGATTAGTTTCATGTCAAGATCAGACTCTGTTTGTTTGAATACTCTCTCGAATGCCTTTCTTGTCCAGTGGGTAATCATTTGTCTATTACTCCATGCATAATTTAATGCGGCAAACATTGCTTTACGATATGACTCTCCCTCCTCTGAAGAATTTGGAACGCATGCAAGTTCTCTGTCTACTAGGTTTATTTTGTATTTTGGAAGTGCTTGTTCTGAGACTCTAAGATAATCACTACAAACTTGGTGTCCAAATCCTCTAGAACCGCAATGAATCAATACAGTAATTTGACCTTCGTTGAAAATTCCCATTCTTTTAGCTGCCTCTTTATCATGAATCTGATCAACTCTTTGTACCTCAAGGAAATGATTTCCAGAACCCAAACTTCCTAGTTGGGGAGCACCTCTCTTTCTTGCAGTAGGAGATATTTTTGAAGGGTCGGCATTTTTTATCTGACCGTTTTCTTCACATACATCAGCATCATCCTTTGAACCATACCCATGATCAACTGCCCACTGTACACCTCTTACAAGAACTTCATCTAGATCAGATGGAGACAGCTTGACTGCACCTTTTGACCCTACACCAGATGGGATGGATGTAAACAATTCTGAGACAAGATCTCTAAGTCTTGGTCTAACATCCTTTTCTGTAAGATTTGTCTTGATGAGTCTTACACCACAGTTGATATCATAACCTACTCCTCCTGGACTAATCATACCTTCTTCGGCATCCATAGCCGCTACACCACCAACAGGAAATCCATAACCTTCGTGACCATCTGGAAGAACTACAACGTGTTTTAACACACCCGGTATTGTTGATACGTTAATTGCTTGCTGGATTGTTCTGTCTGTAAGCATTTTTTGCAATAATTTTTCATCAGCGTAAATTGTAACTGGAACTTTCATGCCTTTTGATGGGTCAGCCTCAATGCGATACTCCATCTCTCGAATTTTCTTTGGAATTAGTGAGGACATCTCTTTCTGCGAAAAAAGGTACCCGTACACAATTTAAATCATGAGTATATGATTTCTATTTAGTCATTTAATCAGCTTTGCAGTATGTCTATACAAATCATGCAATGTTTTGCCTTCAAGCAAGTCAGTCTTGTCTTTTTCATCGTTGAAAACTTTGTCTTCTGTCAAGTTCTTTTTTTCTGGTTTTTTGTCAGAATCCATAGATTCGATTTGTGGACCAGTATAAAAAAAGTGTCGATCTCAATCCCGGTTTGATACAAGTAGATTTATTTTCTATGATCAATTGATCACATACATGCCAATTCTTCCAATTGATGGAGGTCGTTATGGTACCAACGAGATGAAAGAGATTTTTGATGACCAGAAAAAGATCTCATATCAATTAGAAATCGAGGCAGCAGTAGCCCTATCCCAGTCAGAAATTCGAATGATTCCAAAGGATGCAGCTCTTAACATTTCAAAGATGGCAAGATCTGGAAAGATTTCAGTGAATAGAGTCAAACAGCTAGAGGCAAAAAGTGATCATGACACTGCAGCTCTTGTAGAGGCATTAAGCGAGATATGTAAAACATCTGCAAAACCCTGGATACACTATGGTTTAACAAGTAACGATCTAGTTGATACAAGCAACTCATTACAATTCCGTGATACTTTGCGCATTATAGAACCAAAGGTAGCAAAATTGGCTATGATTCTAGTAGAACAGGCCGTAAAATACAAGAGTCTTCCAGCAGTTGGAAGAACCCACGGTCAGCATGCAAGCATAATTTCATTTGGTCTCAAATTTGCCAACTGGGCACTTGAGATGTCAAAGCATGTAGAAAGAATTGAAGAGATAAAGAAGAGAATTTTGATTTGCAAGACACTAGGTGTTGTAGGAACGGGTTCTCTCATGGGCTCAAAAGCTTTGGAAGTACAAAGAAGAGTGGCAAAGAAACTTGAACTGTTCCCTGCAGATGTAACAACCCAAGTTGTTCCACGTGAAAGATATGCAGAATATATTTTTACAATGGCACTAGTTGGCTCTACACTTGAAAAGATGGCTGTTGAGATCCGTAATCTCCAGAGAACTGAGATAGGTGAAGTCTCTGAACCCTTCAAGAAAGGTCAGATGGGAAGTAGTGCAGTTCCAGTCAAGAGAAATCCTGTAAAAAGTGAGCGTGTAACATCGCTTTCAAAATTATTACGCAGTCAGATTTTAGTAGCATTTGAAAACATTCCATTATGGCATGAAAGAGACTTGACCAACTCTGCAAACGAGAGATTCATCCTTCCAACAAGTGCAATACTTTTAGATGAAATGCTTGAAGCCATGACAAAAATTCTCAGTTCAATATTTGTCAACGAAGATAAGATAAGAGGAAATCTTGATGTTACAAGAGGGCAGATCTTTGCAGAATTTGTACTTGATGCACTAATCAAGAAAGGAGTTCCAAGATTTGAAGCATACAGAGACATTCAGAGAGTAGCGTTTGCATCATCTGCAGAAGGAACAGACTTTAGAGATGCAGTAAGAAATGACGATGCAATCTCATCCCACTTGACTGATGACGAGATTGGAAAAATTTTCATTCCTGAAAATCACCTTGGAGCATCATTTGATATAATTCGAAATGTATCAAGCAAAGTCAAAAGATCATGTTCCAAGTTTTCTTGACCTTTAAGAAATTCTTATGAATTAACGAACCATACTGCATTGCTTTCTTTTGCTTTAGTGCAGACTCTTCTGGGACTCCAACGGACAAGGCCAGTCTTCGAACGATATGTTTTCTTGCAAGATCATCCTTGTCTGTTATTTTGTGTTCCAACGGAATGGTTTTTGCAAACTCTACAAATCTCTCAGATAGAAAAGGCTGGACAATCTGGACACCAAACTCAGAAGTGACTTGGTTTACTGCCTTCATCATACGTATTTCATTGTCTAGTTTTTCCTTCATCAACCCAAGAACTGCCTCTTCACCTTCTGGGATGAAATCCCTGTAAGAGTTGTAACCACAAAATAGTTCATCTATTCCATTAGCAGTCATTATTACTGTAATATTTTTCCTTTTTGCAAGTTTTGCAACATAATAAAACGCAATACAGTTTTCATTCCAAGATAAATTGTCAACGTTGATCATGTCCCAAATTTTTCTTGCTACATCTGAGAATGTTTTTTCAGATATTAGTTCAATTTCATGTCGCATTCCAAGTGTTTTTGCCATGATTTTTGAAAACTCGACATCGTGCGAATCTTCAAAACCCATTGTAAGAAGCATGACATCATAGCCTAGATCTTTTGTAATCTTTGCTAAAAGTGAGCTGTCTACTCCACCTGAAAAAGAAATTCCCATTGTCTTAGATTCTGTTACACTTTCGATTGATTGTATCATATTTTCATACAATTCTTTTTCAAGGCCTGACAAACTTACTACATCAACCATCCTATAGTGAACTCGTTTTGAGAGTTAAATATAGGATTCCTTGAAAAAGAATTAGATGATACGGCTATCCGATGAACAAATCAGAACAGGACTAGCAGAATTACCAGGCTGGAGTGTTGTAAATTCAAAGCTGCACAAGGATTTCATATTTGATGATTTTGTAGAAGCATTTGGTTTTATGTGCAAAGCTGCAATCTATATAGAAAAAATGAATCATCATCCAGAATGGTTCAACGTATACAACAAGATTTCAGTAGACTTGACAACTCATGATGCCGGCGGAATAACACAAAATGACATCACACTTGCAAAGACTCTGAATTCACTCAAAAAGTAAAAACTCTCACTTTTACATCTGTACAGAATTTATATACGGACTGGGCACAATTTTTCAAATGTCAACCGGCTCTGCAATCCTGGATTCAGATTTCAAGTATATCGATGGAAAAGGAAATTTACTGAGAAGCAGAACTGAGCTCTCAATAGCACAGATGTTGGAATTTTTGCAAATTGAATACCAGTATGACTATACCATAACACTAAAAAACGGTAAAAAAATAAACGTGGATTTTAAGACCGACAAGGGAATAATTGAAGTAATTGATGTTGAAAGCGACATTACAAAATACAAGGAACTCAAGGTAGAACTGTCAGACATGAAAATTATAGCAATGGGACATCCCAAGTTTGCAGCAAGACTATCAGAGTTACAAGATA
This sequence comes from Nitrosotalea sp., assembly GCA_023252235.1. Classification (GTDB taxonomy): domain Archaea; phylum Thermoproteota; class Nitrososphaeria; order Nitrososphaerales; family Nitrosopumilaceae; genus Nitrosotalea. The sequence goes on along the minus strand of JAHEXH010000010.1, from coordinate 24,701 downwards.
TCATACTTTACAAAACTCAAGAGGTACAGACAGGCTCCATATTCATGGAAGATCCTGCATTTGCATTTGATTATGCACATATCTTACCGCTAGTTGAAAAGTGTTCAATATTGCATGGCCATACATCATCTGTAACTGTAGAACTAGTCGGAGAGATGAAAAACAATTTGCTAATGGACTTTGGGGAAGCAAAGAAGATAATCAAAGAAGTAATTGGAGTGATGGATCATAAATTTTTCATAAATGAAAGATACTTGGTAAAAGAAGATGATGAACATTATCGAATTGCATTTGATGGTCCAAAGGGAAGATTTGATCTCCAAGTTCCAAAACATACGACTTATCTTTTGAAAGGAGAGGCAACTGTAGAGAATTTGTCCACCGAACTAATCAAACTGCTAGTTCCAAAGATGCCAAAAAATATCGAAGCAGTTGGCGTCTATATTTACGAGGGCTACAATAAGGGTGCCCATATCATATCACAGATCTCAAAGATTTAGGATATGGAACCAACTATCAAGGAGACTGCTTGGAATCCCGAGATTGAAAAACAGATACTAAAACAATGGGAAGATAACCGCATTTACGATTTTTCCCCAGAGGGAGATGTCTTTGTAATTGATACTCCGCCACCATATCCATCTGGAAGACCATGGCATATTGGGGCAGCTTCTCACTATGCACAGATAGACATGATTGCAAGAACTGCAAGAATGTCTGGAAAAAATGTCCTATTCCCAATAGGGATTGATAGAAACGGCCTTCCTGTTGAGATATACACAGAGAAAAAGCACGGAATCAGAATGCATGAGACAGACAGGACTGAGTTTCTTAAGCTATGTGAGACTGCGCTAGACGATTTAGAGGCAGAGATGATACAAATAATGAAGAGTCTTGGCCTGAGTGGCAATTTTGCAGAATACTACAGGACAGATTCTGAGAAATATCGTACTCTAACCCAGTCTACGTTTATTGATATGTGGAAACAGGGACAGATCTATCTTGCAAATAGACCCAACAACTATGATTGGGTAACAGGTACAACAATTGCAGATGCTGAGATAATTTACGAGGATATTCCTACAAAACTAGTCCACATGAAATTTAAGATAAAAGATTCTCAAAGAAATATAGTCATAGCAAGTACTAGACCCGAATTACTATGCGCATGTCAGACCATCATAGTAAATCCAGAAGATGAAAGATACACAGATGTTATCGGGGGGAAAGTTATCATTCCTTTGATAAACAGAGAAGTCGAGGTAAGGACACATCCGTCTGCTGAAAAAGAATTTGGTTCCGGCGCAGTGATGGTTTGTAGCTATGGTGATCAAAACGATGTTGCATTATTTCGAGATCTAAAACTAGAAGAGATTGCTGCAGTTGGAATGAACGGAAGAATGAAAGAAGTTGCCGGAGCATATGCGGGACTAAAAGTAAAGCAAGCAAGAGAAAAAATAATTGAAGATCTTACAAATCAAGGCTTTGTTGAAAAGATAGACAACATCAACCACCGTACTCCGATATCTGAGAGAAGTAAGACTGCAATTGAGATAATATCGATGGAAGAATATTATCTAAAACAAAAAGACTCGGTTGACAAAATAAAGGAACTTGGTGCAAAAATTAATTTCCATCCTCCAATGCACAAACAAATTCTAATGAATTGGCTGGAATCAATCTCAATTGACTGGCCAATATCAAGAAGAAGATTTTACGGTACTGAGATACCCATATGGTATTGCAAAAAGTGTAACGAGCCACATGTCCCAGAACCTGGAAAATATTATAGACCTTGGAAGGACCCAAGCCCCATAACAAAATGTAGGAAGTGTGATTCTACCGAATTTGCAGGAGAACTGCGTACCTTTGACACATGGATGGACTCATCAGTATCGCCGCTTTATATAACAAAATACAAGCAAGATGAAGCATTCTTTAGCAAGACATACCCTACCACAATTAGACCCCAGTCAAAGGACATTGTGCGTACGTGGTTGTACTATACCATATTACGATGTGAGAAGCTCACTGGCAAGACCCCATGGACTGATGCTTGGATTATGGGATATGGGGTGGACGAGCATGGTACAAAGATGAGTAAAAGCAAGGGAAATGTAATTGATCCTTTGCCAGTCATACAAAAATTTGGTGCAGATACATTCCGATTCTGGAGTGCAAGTGAGATCAATGTGGGTTATGATTTCAGATGTTCTGAGCAAAAAATAGAGACTACAAAGAAATTCCTAAGCAAGTTGTGGAATGTTTCTAGGTTTCTTTCTGGATTTGCAATAGTAAAGACAGGAAAACCCAGTCCTTCTGACAAGTGGATTTTATCTGAGCTTGATAAACTAATTACAGAATGTAAAAAGGGATACATTGAATATAATTTCTTTATTCCAGCTACTGCTCTAAGAGAATTTACTTGGAACTTGTTTGCTGCGCACTATATAGAAATGGTAAAGGGAAGAGCATACAGTTCTGACTTTACAGAAGAAGAACGTGATGGTGCAATATTTACACTGCACAAGGTATTGTCATCAGTTTTAACATTGCTTGCACCAATTACTCCATTTATCACAGATTATCTATGGCAGAATTTGTATTCCCAGAAAACAATACACCATGAAAAATTTGTAGAACCAGAAGGATATGAAGACTGGACAAAACACACTAAAGAGATTACTGAATTCAATTCCGAAGTGTGGAACAAGAAAAAGAGCATGAACTTGTCATTAAAGGATACCATCGAGATTGCAATTCCTCAAAGCCTGGAGATATTTGCAAAAGATCTCAAAGCTATGCATAACATAAAGTAACAATATCTAGTCAACAAGTTGGCTTTTGAGATTTAAATAATATACAGAATATTATCTCATAATGCCACGAATAGTACATTTTGATATTCCTTCAGACGACCCAGAACGAGCACAAAAATTCTATCATGAGGTATTTGGATGGGAGTTTAGCAAGTGGGACGGTCCAATGGAATACTGGATGATAAAGACGGGAGATGAAAAACAGCCTGGGATTAACGGTGGCTTGGCAAGAAGAATGCCGGGACAGATAGGCATGACAAATACCCTAGATGTTCCTTCTCTTGATGAATATACAAGTAAGATTGTATCAAAGGGAGGTCAGGTGCTTATACCAAGGATGCCAATTCCAGGAGTAGGATATTTTGCAACATGCATGGATACTGAAGGAAATATCTTTGGAATGATCCAGATGGATAATAGTGCATAGACGGAAATCAAATCATATGTAGAAAAAATTGAAATAAATTTGGTTTTTAATGTCTAATCCTTTTTAGTCTCTCAGATGATTTCATAAAATGTGGAGCGAATTCGAGTCAAGTCTGGCACTCTAAGATCTATTGGATATGATGAATTAGAACAAACGCTGGAAATAGAATTCCATCATGGTGGAATTTATCGGTATTTTGGAGTATCAAAAAAGATCTATGACGGTCTGATGAAGTATGAATCATCATATGGTCAATATCATACTAGACACATTAAGAACAGGTATAGGCACGAGAAAATCGCTTGATTATATACTCCACCTACAACTCCTTCAAAAATTCCTCATTGAGTAAAGACACTTTAATTTGTATGGACAAGGACGTGTATCTTACGATGGGTTTAGATGCAATGCAGACAACATATCATTATGGATACAAATGAACTGACTACATTATTGCACGAATTAATTGTAGAGCAAAACAAATGCGATAGTGAGATATATGAAAAAATACCAACTTTGACAAAAGAGACAATGTAATGAAAAAAATATTAGACTTGAACAAAACTAACTAAGAGGAGAAATCAAGGTTATGACCATGAAGAGAGCTATAGAAATGCTAGAAAGATTAGCCAACAACCCCAAAAAGAAAATATCTCATGAAGTATTAACGAAGTTTGAGCAGGATTACAAGGAAGGAAAACCTGACACATTTAACAATCTTATAAAATTGCTCAGAGAAAACGAAGGGTCAGATCGTAGATACATACAGGACATACTTGAGGAATTACAACCAAAGAAATACGTTCAGCAGAAGAGAAAATGATTATTGAAAATGACTTTAATTTTAAAATTTAGAACAAGAATAATTCCAACGGTGAGTTCTTTAAATAATAATTTCATCTTGGAGTAATAGTTGAAGGCAATAATTATCAGAAAACATGGAGGATCTGAGGTTTTATCGTACGAAGAAATCCCGGATCCAGTCCCTAAGAAAGGAGATGTCCTAGTCAAGGTAAACTATTGTGCAGTAAACCACCTAGATATATGGGTAAGAAACGGAATTCTAGGCAAAAAAGTATCATTTCCTCACATTTTAGGTTGTGACATCAGCGGTACTCTTTTAGAAGGATTTGGGAATTTCAAAAAAGGAGACAAAGTAGTAGTCTATCCAGCGTTTGAAAGTAATGTTCCGCGAGTCTCTTTTGGAATCATTGGGGGATTTGGAAAATACAAAGGAGGCTATGCAGAATTAATTTCAATTCCAAAAAATAATATAATAAAAAAACCAGATTGGCTATCAGACAAAGAAGCTGCATCAATTAACGTATCATATCTTACATCTTGGAATATGTTAGAAAAATCAAGATGCAGAAAAGGTGATACTATTTTAATTTGGGGAGCAAACAGCGGTGTGGGTTCTTCTGCAATTCTATTGGCAAAAGCCAAAGGTTTGAAAGTTATCACAGTAGCATCTGATAAAAATAAAATAAAATTTGCAAAAAAACTTGGTGCGGATTTTGTCATTGACAGAAACACAGAGGATATCATAGCTAAAGTTCTAGAGATTACAAACCAAGTGGGAGTAGATGCAGTAATTGATCATGTTGGTGCAAAGACATGGCCAGTAAGCCTTGAAGTTATCAAAGTAAAAGGAAGGATGATAGCATGTGGTACAACAACTGGAGGAGAGGCAACAGTAAATATCAGATCATTTTATAGCAAAGAAGCTCAGATAATTGGTGCATATCTTGGATCAAAGTCACAACTGGTATCACTGCACAAATTTATGAAATTAAAAAAGATAAAACCCGTAATTGACAGCATCTATGATCTAAAAGATGCCAAGATTGCGCACCAAAAGATGGAAAAGAGCAACCAGTTTGGAAAGATATTGTTGCAAATATCTAACTGACAAATTTCCTGCAATTACAGTCCAGTACAAGGCAAGTCTCGCTATGCCTGATATGGTCATACATGCCATGGCCACATTCAGGGTTTTTGCATGTATACCTATTTTTCTCCCTCTCAACAACCTTACGAGCTATCTCATTTGCCTGCTCTTTCGGATATTTTTTCTTGTCAATGTAATAATGAACTACCCTGTTGTAGAGTTCGTTTGGATCAAATGTATGACTCAAGTCTGATAGAAAATAACGTCGCCGAAACTATTAGTTCTTGCTTTTAGTTTGCTTGTGCTTCTCTTTCACGCAAGATATTCAATGCAGAACCTGCCTTGAACCATTGTATCTGGAAATCATTGTACGAATGTTTCAATGCAATCTCGTCTTTTGTTCCATCTTTGTGATGCAAGATACATCGGATATTTTTTCTAGGCTGTATATTGAATAAATCCAAGATGCTTATTTTGTCATTCTCCTGAACTTTGTCATAATCTTCAGGATTTGCAAAAGTCAATGCAAGTACTCCTTGTTTTTTCAGATTAGTTTCATGTATGCGAGCAAAGCTTCGCACAATTACGACAGCACATCCAAGATATCTTGGAGACATTGCAGCATGTTCCCTACTGCTTCCTTCTCCATAGTTGTTATCACCTACAACAATCCATTTGAAACCTTTTTCCTTGTATTGTCGTGCAGTAACTGGAAATGATTCTGTGTTTCCAGTTAGCAGGTTTTTTCCCTTGCCAACATCGTTTGTAAATGCATTAACCGCTCCAAGGAATATGTTATCACTTATTTTATCAATGTGACCACGCAATGACAACCATGCACCTGCTGGAGAGATGTGATCTGTTGTACACTTGCCTTTAGCTTTGAGCAACAGCGGCAGTTCTACAAAATCTTTGCCATCCCATTTCAAAAATGGTTCTAGTTTTTGCAATCTTCCACTTGATGGATTAATTACAACTGTAACATCGTCTGGATTTGCAGCTGGTGGAACATAAATCTCACCAATATTTGAAAATCCCTTTGATGGAACTTCGGGTGCCTTTTTCGGAGGCTCTAGCTTGAACTCTTTTCCATCAGGCCCCTTCAGAGTATCATTCATAGGATTAAACGATAGCCTTCCACCTAGAGCAAGTGCGACAATCAATTCAGGACTGCCCATAAAGGCCATTGTCTCACGTCTTCCGTCATTTCGTCCAGGGAAATTTCGATTAAATGAAGTAATGATAGTGTTTGGCGCTCCCGGTTTTATCTCAGGTCTATTCCATTGTCCAATACATGGACCACATGCATTTGCAAGTACAGTAGCTCCAATATCGTTAAGTGTCTTCATCTGTCCGTCACGTTCAATTGTTGCCCTGATTTGCTCAGATCCTGGGGTTACTAGAAGAGGAATCTGTACATGCATTCCATGAGATTTTGCTTGTTCTGCAATTGATGCAGCTCGTGTCATGTCTTCATAGGAAGAGTTGGTGCAACTTCCGATAAGAGCTACAGATATTGTATCAAGATAATTATTTTTCTTGGCATCTTCGGCAAGTTGTGATATTGGTCTTGCAAGGTCTGGAGTATGTGGACCTGCAATATATGGCTCCAGTGTAGATAGATCAATCTCTATTACTTTATCAAAATATTTTTCTGGATTTTGCTCAACTTCAGGATCTGCAACTAGAATGTCTTTGTGTTTGTTTGCAAGTTCGGCAATCTGTTCACGATTGGTTGATTTTAGATAAATTTCCATTTTATCATCATATGGAAATACTGAACATGTTGCTCCAATTTCTGCACCCATGTTTGTTATTGTAGCTTTTCCAGTACAGCTAATTGATTTTGTGCCAGGTCCAAAGTATTCTACAATGGCATTTGTTCCACCGGATACTGTAAGCTTCCATGCCACGTACAATATGACATCTTTTGGTGCAACCCAACCGTTTAGCTCGCCTTTGAGATGAATACCAATTCTTTTCGGATACAATAGTTCCCATGGAAATCCTGCCATCACTTCGGTTGCATCCAGTCCTCCTACTCCAACAGCAAGCATGCCTAGGCCTCCCGCGTTTGGCGTATGAGAATCAGTTCCAATCATTAATCCACCAGGGAAGGCATAATTTTCCAGTACAACCTGATGAATAATTCCCGCACCTGGCTTCCAAAATCCTATTCCATATTTTCTAGAGGATGATTCAAGAAACTTGTATACCTCGCTGTTCTCATCCAGCGCCACTTTGATATCCACATCACCACTGACTTTGGCTCGAATGAGATGGTCACAGTGCACAGTTGTTGGAAGTGTGCTTCGCTTAAGACCTGACTGCATGAACTGTAGAATAACCATTTGTCCCGTTACATCTTGTAATGCGACTCTGTCAGGTCGGAGAAATGAATAGCTCTTTCCTGGCTCTAGATCTTTTGCAGATTCTATATCATCAAGATGGCCAACAAGAATTTTTTCAGTTAGAGTAAGCGGTCTGTTGACAAGTTTTCTATATTTTGCAATATTTTGTTCAATCTTAGTGTAAACCTTTGAAACCATTTCAGGAGTTGTATCTATTTCCATTAATGTTACAGTATAATGTGAATCTGAATTTAATATAAACGGTATTCCGATTGTATCTAGTGCTTTGTTTTAATCAGATTTACAAAGTATTTGTGCAGTGAAAGATCTCCTGTCAATTCAGGATGAAATGAAGTACCAATGATATTTCCTTGTTTTACTGCAATTATCTTTTCATTAAACTTTGACAATACCTCAACATCCTTTCCTACATCTATAATGGAAGGTGCACGAATAAAAACTCCTGGAAATTTTGAGATTCCAATTTTATCAAGAGATATATCAGATTCAAAAGAGTCTTGTTGTCTCCCAAATGCGTTTCGTTCAATTTTGATATCAAGATAGTCCAATAATGGCTGGTCCATTTCTCCAACTACTCTATCCTTTGCCTTTTTTGAAAGCATGATCATTCCTGCACATATTCCAAAGATAGGCATTCCACTAGCAATTTTTTCTTTAATTTTCTTCAATGAACCATTTACTAGAGATAATGTACCAATGACAGTGCTCTCCCCACCTGGGATTACCAATCCATCAAGGTCTGAAATCTGCTCCGGTGTCTTGACCTCATTTACTATGCCCTCAAGGCCAAGTTCTTCAAGGGCCATCTTTGTTGCCATAATATTTTCTGCAACATCTCCCTGGACTGCCAATACACCTATGTTAATTCCACTCATGCTGTACTACCACGTTCTTGCATTCTAAGATCAAGATTTTTTGTATCAAGTCCCAACATTGATTGTCTCTCATCTATCATTTTTTGTGCTTCCTTAACTTTGTCTGGATCTTCCCAGAATGTTGTTGCCAAAACGATAGCTTGAGCTCTTTCTTTTGCATCATCTGCCTTGAATATTCCAGAACCAACAAAGACTCCATCACAACCAAGTGTCATCAAGTATGCAGCATCTGCGGGAGTTGAAATTCCACCAGCTGCAAAGTTTACAACAGGCAATCTACCCAAACTTGCAGTCTCTTCTACAAGAGAATAAGAAACTTTGAGTTCTCTTGCAACACTGATCAAGTCTTGTTCATCACCTGCATCATAGATTGATTTTATGCGTCGTAGTTCGGTGTTGACATTTTTAATATGAATAACAGCTTCTGCGACATTACCAGTACCCGGCTCGCCCTTTGTTCTAATCATTGCTGCACCCTCTTCTATTCTTCTAAGAGCTTCACCAAGATTTCTTGCACCATTTACAAACGGACTGGTAAAATCCCATTTCCATATGTGATGATTCTCATCAGCAGGAGTTAGAACTTCGGATTCATCTATCATGTCAACATTGGTTTCTTGCAAAACCATTGCTTCGTATACATGTCCTATTCTGCATTTTGCCATTACAGGAATTGTTACCGAGTCCATAATTTCTTGAATAATTCTAATGCTTGCAGTTCTTGCAACACCACCAGCTTTTCTAACATCAGATGGAAGTTTATCTAAAACCATTACTGCAACTGCGCCAGCTTCTTCTGCAATCTGAGCTTGCTCAACAGTTGTAACATCCATTACAACTCCATTTTTGAGCATATGAGCAAAACCTCGTTTTAGAGTAGAAGTTCCGCGTATAGTAGCAAATGATCCTACGTTTTCTCTAACTACTCCTTTTGCATTACCCAAATCACCAGAAAGAGGAATCATGAACTTTGATCGAGTCTTAGGCTATTTATTTTATTATTTCTGTAATCACAGCGTCTAAACTGTTTTGAACTTGGTTTATCAGTGGAGGAATGAATTCCTGAGTAGAATTCTGGTCAGGCCATTGAATATTAACTGATTTGCCGTTTAGTGTGACTTGTAATCCAAATTTGTCATACTCGTTTAGATCACTTTTTACCGGAAAAGATGTTTGCGGAATTTGCATAAATCCCGTCTCTTTTATGAGCGCAGTCAGTCTAGTAACCTCTTGTTTTGGAAGTTGAAATTTCTTATCAGGCTTAGAATAGCCATCTTTTGTAAGACTGTAGCTAGTCTGACCATCATTTGCAATAGTTAGGACTTCTGTCCTTTCAGCACCAATGTTCTGTGTAAGACCAAATGATATTTTTTTGAGGTGTTGTTTGCTGTATTCTATTGATATAACATCATCAGCATTGACTGCAACATTTGGAATTTCAGGTCGAAGAAGTGTTGGAACTACAATGAAAAGAGCAGCTAATACTGGAATTGCTCCTAATATTATGATTATTGGTCGGGCCAAATTTTTTCACTCCCCTGATCAGAGTCAGATTTAGGCATGTAATTGATTAAAAGATGAAGATCATAGTTTGTAGTTTTTCCGGAACACTTCAACGCTCAAAAAGTATCATAACGCTATCAATAAATCTTCAGAAACTAAGTAAATTAAAATTCAAGTGCATTTATGTTCATTACGTGGGGTCGTAGCCTAGCCTGGTATGGCGACAGTTTAGATCACATTGATCACCGCTAAGGGCTCCAGTGGTTTCACAAGCTTCACTGACGTAAGGATGATGTACAGTTTGGAGCTGTAGTGACCCGTGTGTCGCCGGTTCAATTCCGGTCGGCCCCACCATCCGATCTCTTTACTTTGACCTAACAGTTATAAGGAAAAAGACACCTAGTATTCCTACTAGGGAAGATAGGAATTGAGTTTTAAAATATCAAAAAGTTTGGGGGTAAACTGTATTGAGTAGAGGGAACTTCCCAACATTTGGAGCTTCCAAGACTGGAACTTTTGTTTCCACTCTGAAAAACTATAATCTGCCTCCTTTCATTTTGGAGAAGATTGCCGCAGATTGTAAATCCGATCTGGTCAGAAAAGGAAGAATTGAAGAACGTTTGCAAAGCATGAATGATTCTGCTCTTGAACTTTTACACAAGGTTTTTGTTGATTGTCATGAAGATTCCGCTGGCACTTATGCCAACTACCGATTTTTCGCATACATCTCAAGCATGTTTCACAAGTGTGAAATTTTGTTAAATGAAAAAATTCCAGGTCATTCGGGCAAGGTCTACAAGGTACCAATCGCTGTCAAAAACAACGGCATGTACATAGCAGTCGGTCTGAACAAGTCTTCGGGTGGACCAACAACAAAAAGAGAAGCAATCAAGTTTTATGAAATGGTTGACGATATCAAAAAAGGAGAGCATGGAAATCAGCTTTCCGAGGGAGTTTTTGGTTCTTCTGTTGGATTTGACGGAGAAGCACTTGTCACTTTAGAAAAACTAAGTACCGCTCGCAAGAAAGATCCACAAAATAAAATAGATTTCAAGACAGCAAGTTTCCAAGATAGAATTTATTCTGTCACAAAGTGCTAGTGCTTTTTCTTAGCAGGACAGAATTTTACGTGTACTTGTTTTTCCACAGTTAGTGTAGTTTCATTTTCGTGAAATAGTTTTGTACCACAGTCAGGACAAATGAATTCTGGCATAAAAAAACTCTAAATTACTTACTTATAGTCTTTTAGCGCCTTGAAAACATGGAAAGTGTAGATTTTCTATGATCGCAAACTCGAAGTATCAACGGTTGCAAAGAGAGCGTCTTTTTCCGTTTGCTCGTGATTTGCATCATAATGCTCAAACGGTAAAGAAGCAAAAAGATGCTTGTCCCAGATATCATGAACTAGTTCTTTGTAATTTTTGAATCCCACTTGTCTTAGAAATTCATGAGCAAGTTCATGAGAAACTTTTGGACAGTTAATCTCCATTAGATATTTGAGATTATCTCGTTGCGGACTCTTGCTCCATTGAACCATGCCAAAATTATCTGCAAAGTATCCCTCACAGGTACAATCAGTCCATATCGGCCTAAAATAAGTAAGATAAAAATGAAAAATATCTGTCCCCCTGCTTTCATGATCCTCAAGCAAGGCAGGAGTATCAACAATTCTAAATCGTCCCCTGGTTCTTACTATCATCTCATCTGCTTGAACCTCAATTTTTTTTGAAAATGTCTTTTCAATCCATGTCTTGTAAAACTGCGCCATTTTTGTTACGTATTCAAATTCCCATTTTCTCTGCTCTAGTTCTTCTTCTTTTACAAGGAATATGAAGTGAAGAAGCACATGGTGGAAAGATTACAAGACAATTAAAAGGTCTTTGCTTGAAAATTAAAAATTAGAGTATTCTCTGGGATAAGTTTCAAAAATATGGGCGGAAATTTTTCCAGAGATTTAACTTTGACCTTCTATGCCCATCAAGGTTAGAGTTGAACGAATCTTCTCTATTTTACGAATTTTCCAGGTAATTATCTCTCTTAGTGCTTCCACTGTTGGAGATTCGATCTTTGCCAGAATATCGTAGGCCCCGAAGGTACCGTGAACTTCCTTGACTCCGTTAATTGCTTTGAGCTGTGAAATTATAGATTCTTCAGAGCCAAGTTCACAATTTATTAGCACATATGCTGTTGCCATGCATTATCTATACAATGCAAATATATCAATAGATCTGTTGTTTTCGCATAAGATCAAAATGCCGCCATAGTTGAAATTAGAACGGATTTTTTGTGTAAAATCTCAAAAATTCTTTTGATTGTAGATATTTTTAGAAAATTTAGATAAAAAGAATGTCCCCCGGTTCTGACCCACATAGAGTCATTGGTACATTAGCCTTAATCCTCATCTTGTTCTATTACCGGGGTGCCCTGTAGCACGGCTGGGTGGACCAAAAATCATCTTTCATCATCCCAGTCCGTCTGCGTGCGTTATGGGGCGATTGATTATCCTCCAGTCAGTAATTTATTGTGATTGATTAGAATTTAGCAATATTGAGCGTGCTTTTAGAAAATAGATAAACTTGATTATTCAGTTGTTACGCAACAGTGTTTGATGTACAATAGGAATAAAACTGCTAAAACACGAGATCGGTGAGATTGATCTCAAACCCAGCTACTGGTGTTCTGAGCTTGAAATTATCAGCAACTTTGGTATCTACTTCTCCCAGTGAACCAAATTTCTTGCCATTAATCATTATACCACCAGTTCTTCCATCAACAAACATTAGTTCTTTTTGTGCAACAGTGTTACATGATAGATTAAAACCGGTTTTGAGAAGAGATTGAAGAACGGATTTTACTTCTGTAAAGTTGACGTCTTTGTGTGCACTAAGACAAGCAAGATGAATTCCTTCTTTTATTGGAGAGTCTTTTTCAAACACAGTTCCAATCTCAAATATTTTTTGAGGATATGATTCATGAATATTTCTTGATAACACTTCGATCATACCAGGAAGAAGTATGTCACGCAAAATTATGTGCTCTTGACTCTTTGAATCCGCGACAGAGATTATTTTGGATGATTCTCTATGTGTTTTCCCATATAGAATTTCCTTGCTTGTAAGCTCAAAGTTCATCACTTCAAGATAGCCAAGGCCAATCATAAGTGAGCGAATAGTCTCCAGAGTTTTTGTGATATTATTTCTCTCTCCTGCAGAAACTGATTCAGGCATCGTTGGTTGGAGATTTTGAATTCCATAACCTAGTGCAACTTCTTCCACCAAGTCCATCACTCCAAAAATGTCTGTCCTATATCTTGGGATGGTACAAACAATCTTTTTTCCTTTCATCTTTGCATCCAGTCTACTTTTTCTAAGAGATTTTACTATGAGAGGATTTGATATTTCAATTCCTAATGTCTTGTTTACAAGTTCGGGCTCTAGTACAAGATCTCTTGATTTTAGTGCTGGAGTAGAATTATTTGCTCCAGTTATTTTTACAGAATATAGCTGAAAACCTGCTATCTGCAAAGTATTTGCAATAACTGCAAGCACTCCCTCTGCAGCATTCTTGTCAGTTGCAGTAACTTCTACAAGCAAATTACAAGTCTTAGTATTCATTTCAGTAAGTTTTGCATTTGCTATTGGAGGAAGCGATATGGTTTGTCCAGCAGAGTCTACAATTATAGGAACTTTGACATTTCCATCCAAGATATGCCTATATTTTTTCCCTGTTTCTGTTTTTTCTAGCATCTCTATTACAGTCATGGATGTTTCTGATTCAAGAGGAACAAAACTATGATCTCTTGTTACAGTTTTGTAGTATAACGGGAACTTTATTTTTTCAAGATCATGAATTCCAATTGATGCTTTCTTTCTTCTTCTCCCTAATCCATTATGAAGATCTTCTTGCATTGTAATTATTTGTCTGATCGTTTCATCGTCTAGTTTGCCATTTCTTGCCTCGATTGCTGTAACATATGGCCTGACTTTGGAAACAGAAGGATCGACCTTTACAGAATTTTTACCATTTTTTATTTTCAACACAGGCATTCCAAGTTTTGTTCCAAGCAATCCTTGGAGACTTGTAATTATCCCATAGTCAGTAGAATAGTCGGGTCTGTTTGGACTATATTCGACATTGATGTAATCAGCAGTCTCATCCTCAATATCTAGTCCAATAAATGGCAAAGTGTCAATGATCTTGTCTTTTGGAATACTTTTATCAAGAATCTTTTTGATTCTATCAAAATACAGTATAACTACTGGCATTTTGGTACACTCCTCAACCAACCGAATTTGTTTTCATACAACTCGCGAACATCTTCTAGACCATATCGCAGCATTGCAATTCTTTCAATTCCTCCGCCCCATGCAAGAACAGGATTTTTGATTCCTAGTGGTTTTGTTACTTCTGGTCTGAATATTCCCATTCCAAACAACTCTACCCACTTGCCAAGTTTTTCATTGTAAATCATGGACTGTAAAGATGGTTCAGTATATGGGAAGAATGTTGGCCAGAACTTTATTTTCTTGATCCCCATTTTGTGATAGAATTCAGTCTGCAATCCCATTAGATCTCGTAGTGTGACATTTTTACCCACTACAACTCCTTCGACCTGATGGAATTCTGCAAGATGTTTGTAGCTTAATTTTTCATTTCTAAACACTCTACCTATTGAGAATAATCTTGCCTCGTCGTGTTGTTGGTCCGCAAGTGCTCGAATTGTTACACATGTAGTATGTGTTCTCAGTACAAGTTTTCGCGCTTCTTCATTTTGCCACTGATAATTCCAGCCTTTCTTGTGTGCCTCAGATACTTTTTTTATCTGATCTGGTTTTGCAACTTTTCCCGATGTAATATCTTTAAGGTAAAAGGTATCTTGCATTTCTCTTGCAGGATGATCTTGTGGTGTAAAGAGAGCATCAAAGTTCCAAAAACTTGATTGGATATTGTTTCCAATTATTTCGGAAAAGCCAAGACTGACAAATATCTCACGCACTTCGTCTATAACATCTCTTAATGGATGGCTTCGTGCTGCAAAGATTGTGGGAGCTGGAGCTTCAACATCAATAGCTCTGACTAGTAAGGAGTCAGTAGTGTGAGAGATGGTCTTTGCTACTTTCTTTACATCAGCAGAATCAGATTGAGATGATGTTTCAGGTATGGTTTCACTCATATCGATTTTATCTGGCACAGTCTTTGCTGTCTCTATCCCTTTTTCCGTAAGATTTACTAAGACAGATTTTTTCGAATTAGAAATAATAAACTCGGGTCTTTTTTTGAGTAAATCAAGAGCATTCTTGTCTTCCAATTCATCAACAGACATTTCTGCAGAGTTTTTAGATGCAATAGATTTGATAATTTTTTCTTCAGGAGTAACATCGTGATATCCTTTTAGTAACATTCTATTTTCGTGAATCTCAATCCAAGCATTTTTCTTTGCATTTGCAATGGCCGGACTGAATTCATTTTTTAGGTAATTTTTTGCATCGTTTATTTCACAAGAATATCCATCCAATGATTTGAGATAATTAACCAGTTGTCTTTCTGGAAAACCCTTTTCGTGTGCCTCTTTTCCTCTTGCACCTAGTGTCACAAAATTTTTCTCTGATTCTGTAACATGGGCTAGATTTTTGAATTTGAGCCATTCAATTCCTCGTCTTATCTGGTCTATCGAAAGTTTTGTCATATCACAGAGTTCTTCTGGTGTAAGGTTTTGTTTCTCAATCAAAGTCTTGAGGATCTTTTGTTCAATCGGATGCAGAACTTGTGACATTATCACAAAAAGCCAAAAAGACTTTTTAAACCTTAACCTAACTAAACCATGAATGTCATCTGAAGAGTTTACAGTAACTCCTTGGAGCGTGGAGGGAGAAATTGACTATGATAAACTCATGCAGAAGTTTGGCACTGAAAAAATTTCACCAGAGTTAGAAGC
This sequence comes from Nitrosotalea sp., assembly GCA_023252235.1. GTDB lineage: Archaea > Thermoproteota > Nitrososphaeria > Nitrososphaerales > Nitrosopumilaceae > Nitrosotalea. The sequence continues at coordinate 8,879 of JAHEXH010000010.1, read as the reverse complement.
ACGGATAGAGAAAATTACTGGTGAAGTGCATCCAATGTTAAAGTTAGGATATTTTTTCAGTCACAGAGATTTAGACAAAATCATAACAGAATATGAGAAAGGAAACAAGTTTTATCTTTATACAGGAAGAGGTCCTTCTGGAAAAATTCACATGGGACATCTACTTCCATGGATATTTACAAAATATCTCCAAGAAAAGTTTGGTGTAAAGTTGATATTCCAATTAACAGATGATGAAAAGTTTCTCTATAGCGACCAAAAATCCATGGAGGATGTATCAAAATTTACACAAGAAAACATTCTAGATATAATTGCCATTGGATTTGATCCAAAAAAGACAAAGATCCTAATTGATACAAAGGATATTAAGCGAATCTACCCCATAGCACTTGAGATAGCAAAGAGAATCACATATTCAACTGTAAAAGCTGTTTTTGGATTTGAAAATTCTACCAATATAGGTATGATTGGATTTCCACCCATACAAGCAGCGCCGTGTTTTCTTCCGTCAATAATTGAAGGACGCCCTACTCCTGTTTTGATACCAGCTGCAATAGACCAAGATCCATACTGGAGAGTAACAAGGGATATTGCTGAAAAGTTAGGATATCCAAAACCTGCACAGATCCACTCCAAGTTCTTGCCAGGACTTGGAATGCAAGGAAAGATGTCATCTTCAATTCCTGAAACTGCTATATTCACTACAGATACTGATGATGTGGTAGACAAAAAGATCTCAAGTACATTCACAGGGGGTCAGCCCACTGTTGACCTTCAGAGAAAACTTGGTGCTAACTTTAGCATTTGTCCAGTATTTTGGTATCTACGATACTTTTTTGATACAGAGAAAGAGTCTGATGAGAGAGCAAGAAAATGTAAGAGTGGACAATTACTTTGTGGTGAATGCAAGTGCAATCTAAAAGATGCTACCAAGCCTTTCCTAGCAGAGTTCAAAGAAAGAAGAGAAAAAGCTAAAGACCAAGTAGACAAATTCATGTTTGATTAGAGGATATGAAGAAAAGTATTACATGTACAGATAATTATGAAGCACAAAAGCTTGCCAGCCTAATCTACATCAAAGAGGACAACGAGCTATTCATTAATGGAATTTTAGAGATTATTGAAAATGAGATAGTGATATCCCTAAAAGACAAGTCTGCCCACAGTGTTCTTTTCCAAGACAGAACTCAGGCAGAAGCCTTTGCAGATTTTATCCAGTCTGTAATAGATGATGTAAACAAGATCACAAAGACCGAAGTTTTTGAAAATATAGTAGAAATAACCAAGGAATGATTCTAGACAAGAGACTTGTCCATTTCCTGAGTGACTAATTCCTGGACCTTGAGAAAATATAGCCTAGTTGTATATGGCATGTCATCCAGGTTATTTTCTATTGCCATCATCAGGTACCTAACAGCTCTTTTTGATATATCGAGATTAAACTTTAGATAAAGAATCGGATCTTGCTTTACGCCAATTTTATCCACAAGCCACGGCGGTGCCATCTCTTTTGCCTCTGCAATCACTTTCTTGTACCAAAATGCAATGTTTGCAGGATCTAAACCTTCCTTCAGACCAGTGATATCTGTAGACATTTTGCTGAACATCCTGTCCGTGATTTCTTTCAACACTATATCAGATATTTTAGAGTTTTATGGAAACTACTCAAAGATTGAAAAGTTGTTTGTCAACTCAAAGTATATTGCCATCAGAGTCTATCTCAGATTTTTTTATCCTAGTTGTAGATATACGGATGCCATCCTTAGCAAGAGCCATAGGAATTACAATCACTTGGACTGGAGGAGAGTTTCTTGTCTCTCTCAGCCTATTTAGCTCTACGCTTTTTGGCAAAGTCTCATCACTTACTACTAGTGCTTCAACTTCTTTTTCTAGCACTGCTGGACCAAAATCATTTTCAAGCTTACTTATTTCATATCGAGAGTTTGGAAAATTTTCTTTGATGGTATCTTCCAGTGTCTGGTGTCTTGTTGAATAGTCATTCTCAGGCTCTTTTCCTCTTTTTCTTACAAATTCGTCACTAGTTAGACCTATGATAACTTTGGACGAGATTGAAAATGCACCTTTGAGTAGTTCCAGATGGCCTTTATGTACAATATCAAATGTGCCACCCAATGCTACAAGTTTGAATCTAGCCATAGGAATATTTTGTATTTACAGTCTTATCATTTAACAAGTACTACATTAATTGATGGTACTGCTGAAGAGAGAGGAACTGCATCATAATTCCAGACATATGTCTCTATGAAATACGAACCAGATGAATGTGGTGTCCAATTTACAGAGACATTCTTATCTTCTGTCCCAAGAAACACTCCTTCGTATTTTCCTATGAATTCTGTTTTACCACTAAATTGTTTGACTTGAACATAGTAGATGAATGGTTGCGTAGAGTTGAGAAGATATTTTGCATTACTTGATATCTTTACGGTAGCATTTACAGGTATAGTAGAATACGATGTACCATTGGGATCAGTAGCCATTGTATTTCTTACAATTATTGGCAGTGTCACTTTAACACCAGTTACAGGAATTAGTTTTGATTGATAATTGTCAGATTCTGCAATCAGCATGGTAGAACACTTGATTATTCCAGACAAGCAGTCTGATTGAGCCTTAGAGTTTGAATCTGAAGTTATACTAAATTGAGAGTCTTGTTTAGTGCCAACATCAATTGGATTAGAGATTCCAATTCCAACTACTCGTTGAAAGGGATCATATGAAATTAGATATAATTTAGTATTAGTGGATTTTAGTGCCCCGTTGTTTGTTATGGTACCAGAGATAACCAACTTGTCAGAGACCTGAAGAGTTCCAGGAGAAATTGCAAGTACTTGTTGTCTTTCAGACGATGATCTAAAGCCTGCAAGTTTTACCTGGATTTGTGTAATGGCCGGATCTGCATGAGTTGAAGATATTGAAAATGGAACCTTTCCTCCAGGTGGAACTACTTGTAGAAGGGTTGTGCCAGTTTTGTATTCTATAGAGTGTGAATTGTCATCCATGAATGTAACACCGATAGTTACAGCATTAACAGGAGAATCCATCTTGTTTTGAACTTCGCCAAGCACTATTGTTGTACCATCAGATGCCTTGTAACTATACGATGAAAGTATCTCAACTTGGATACTCGAAGTAGGGGGAAGGTTTTCAGCCCAAACAAAGTTCATCGTAAATAATGTAACAATCATCATGCTTGACAGGATCAGTCTCCTCATACTCATTTCAGTTCCAAAAGGGCATTAATCACATACTGCATATCATAATCTATACAACATAGTTTAGAAGGTTCTACCAACTTACGTTGGGACGTCACAATTATAAAAAGAAGATAAAAGATTTTGGTTAATTTACTTGTGTTTCTTTGCGGTAATTACACACCAGTAAATGAATCCTGGTATCAATCCTACCATCAATGGTATGTATACGCCCGCTTGACTCCAATCTTGCATATCTAAATTACCTAACCAACAAAAAACTTCTATAGTATTTAAATCCATCTTTCAGACGGCTAATTTTTGCCAGATCGCCCATGTTTACAATCAGAGCAGATGGTTCTTTAAATAAAACTTGAGCATGATTTCCAATTACATTTGGAAATAATAATTGAGCCATGGAAACAACTGGTCATCCATGAGGTATTAGAACAAAGATTTGAAGATTGGATAACTCAGATAATTGCAGGTGCAAGGTCTGCAGGTGGTGGAATACCCACAATATTTTGGGCAGGAGGAGTAGCATTTCATTTTGCAACATTTCCTGACACTGAAGCCATAGTGCAAGAGAAACTCAAGGGCAGGATTCATTATTCATCTGTCACATTTGCCATCAAGGAAAAGTTTGATAAACAAATTATTCGTGAAGGAGGAGCAGTCAATTTCACAGATGTCAGCCATAATGAGATATTTAGCAGTCTGACAGATAAATTGAAAACGCAGTCAAAGTTTCGCACTTAGATACTTTTTCGGGATTTACGGAGAACCAAGAATCCACCTAATGCTATAAGCGCAATGCCTCCAACCAGATAATATGGAGGATTATATTCTATTGGAAAGAGGAATATTCCAGCTGTAATCATGCCAAGGTAGACAAGCATTCTCTGATCTATCTCAAATGGCATTAACAATGACCTCTTTCTTCCATGCTATAAAGAATACTACAAAAGCCAGTTTATTGCATCCAGATATTTGATCATTTACTTTGCCTGATCTCAATTTCACTTCCTTCATAATTTGCAGCCATATTTGTAAACGGATATTTTCCTAGATCTGCATCTAAAACTCCGCCTTTGAATTTTTTGATCATAATAGTATTATTGTATAAATCTTGAAGTTGTTTTCCAGAATTTAGATTTGATTTGAAGTGAAGATCTGCAACCAAAAGAACATGATTTGTAGGCATTGGATGAAATAGCAAGGTTCGATAATCTGGCAGAACATCTGTCATGTGATAAACATACGTAAATATCCACGAGTACACTGCGCTTGAGACAATTGTTGTATTGTTCTTATCAGATGAGATGTTACGGTTATGTACATTTTGAAGTACATATGCCGCTGCGTCATATTGACCTGAAACATTTGAAGTAATCAAGAAAGAAGTCATTGTCAATCCGAATATTCCTATGCATGTAATAATCACATAGGGAATTTTATGCCGAACATCTTCCTTTGTCTTTGCAGTAATATCCATGATAAATTTGGCTGCAGCAATACTAAGAATAGGCAATAGTGGAATCCAGTAAAAATACTGGACATATCCCATGGATAAAAGAAATACCAAGGATGGAACAAACCACAATAAAATCATCGAGTCTCGTTTTAGTACAGTATAAGATACTCCAGCCAATCCCAAGATCAGCAAGACAGGATCAAAGTTGAAGAAATTTTCTAGAATGTTTACAAAATTATTATTTTGTCGATGAACTTGGATCAGGATATCATTAACCCAATAATGAAATTGATCAGTTTGTATGCTTTGGATTAGCCAGATTAGCGGTATCAAAATCACAGGAATAAACCACATTCCCAACATTTTGCGATTCTTTGTATTTTGAAACACCAGTATTGCAACCAATGGAATCATTGTAAACATGGTCTCTTTTGTGAAAAGGGTAATTCCAAAAAATATTCCAGAAAGCATGACAAGTAATTTTTTATTTTGATAATCCTTTGCATATACAGCAAACAGTATTGAAGATAATAGAAATGGAAGTAAGATAGAATCTAACAAAATTCTCCTCGTAAACCAAGTAATTGGCATCACAGCAAACAAGACAGATGCCATGAGGGCTACATTTTTTGAATAACGCCTCTCTGAGATCTTGTATATTAGAAAAGTATCAACAACTGCGAGTATTCCCATCAATACACGCGGAACAAGATAGAGCATCTGTACCGAATTAGCATCAGCCGTGGGATTGAGCGAGTTTGGATATCCTGTCAAAGATAAAGTTCCAGCCAAGAATAGCTGCCCAAAAAATGGATGATCATGAAAGTAACCAGTTTGTGGTCCCTCCCCAGATATCACATGCATTGCTCTTGTCATGTAAATTCCTTCATCGTAGAAAATATCAGGAAACCCTACTGGATTCCAAAGATGTGTAAATGCGGCCAAGAGCAACGGAATTGCAATAAAGATAATGGATGTAGGTTTGATGTTCATAAAAATATCTTAAACATTTTGACACATGTCTATACTTTAGCATATTGATAGCATAAACAAAAAATAATCAGAAATCTTTCTGATTCTCATTCATAAAAGGGAGTGGACTGGAGGGGATTTGAACCCCTGACCCCTCGCGTGCAAGGCGAGTATTCTACCGCTGAACTACCAGCCCATTGCATAAATTGAAAACCGCAGAGATTTTAATTGTTGCCTTTGTGTGGGAAAGATTTTATTGATATTATTCTTCAAAATATTCATGGTATTACTAAAATCAGAGGTTGTGCTAAAAACAGGAGACAAGGCTCCAGATTTTAATTTACTAGGAATTGATGATAAGAAACATCCTCTTTCAGAATACAAAGACTACCAAGCAAAGTTGATAATTTTCATGTGTAATCACTGCCCCTATGTCCAGGCCAAAGTAGATGCATTAAATGAGATCTACGAGAGATTCAAAGGCAAGATTGTCATGATAGGAATAAACAGTAATGACGCGACAAAATATCCAGACGACAGTTTTGACAGCATGAAGAAATTTGCAAAAGAGAAAGGTTTTGGATTTACATATCTAGTTGATGAAACTCAAGAAGTTGCAAAAAAATATGGTGCAGTTTGCACTCCAGATCCATTTCTTTTTGACAAGGAAGGAAGATTAATTTTCCATGGGAGAATAGACAACGCAATGAAACCAGAAGACAAGCCCACAGAAAAAACAATGATTCAAAACATTGAGAATGTTCTTTCTGGAAAAAAAATACCGAAAGATTTTGACCCATCAATGGGCTGCTCAATCAAGTGGAAAAGCCAGCAGACTTAAATGACAGTTGGATAAAAAAAAATTTGGGCCGATAGCTCAGCTTGGCTGGAGCGTTCGACTGATAAAATTATTCAGATATCGAAAGGTCGTGGGTTCAAATCCCATTCGGCCCACTATTCAATTTAAAAACACAATAGATTTTAATAAATAGGAAGAACTTGTTACACTTTTGTTGTCAAGATTTAAGCTACCAGCATATCTTTCAGACAAGGAAAGGGTAAAACATGGATAAAGATGAGTTATGTAAACAAGTTTTGGAGTTAGAACCACGAATAAGATTTGCAGGTTTGATTAATGAAAATGGTAGATTAGTTGCCGGAGGAATGAGACCTGGATTCAAATCCCTTGAAGATTCAAGAGATGACGAAATGTTATACATGGAACTAGTTTTGAGGGCAAAGATGCGAAAGGAGTTTGACAAGGTTTTAGGTCCAGTAAAATTTGCAATGTCATATAGAGACAAGCTAATCATAATGAGTTTTCCAGTAAATGACAACATCCTCTTGATCTCGGTTGAAAAAGAAGTTGATTTCTCAAAACTTCCCTTCGAGATTTTAGAGATAATTAATCATTGATTTTGATAACTTTCAAACACTGTCTGACACCATTGTAACAAGGTTTCCACATCATCTGACACAAAATCTGCATTTGTCTTGGCCTTTTTTGTAATTATAGTACACAATGCAAGGTGGAAATTCTTTCCAAATTTTCCCTTGCTTGCGTCAACTGCTTGAGAAAAGAATTTGATTTCACCTTCTGTTGAAGAAAAAATTATGACAATCATGACACCATCACGTTTGGGCCAGATTTTATTTAGGAATCTTTGCAGATCAATGTCAAACATTACATCTATTGAAGATGACATATCACCAAGCAAGGAGACTTTCCATTTTCCTGTACGAAATGCTGCAGAAGCTGCTTGTGCAAGAAGCGCATTTCGATAATCAGTGGCTAAAATTACAACATTCTTTTTTGGATTTATCTCTTCTTCGGAGAGACCAATCAAAGAGACCGAAGATGATATTATTTCGTCAAAGAAATTCTTCTCGGATCTTCCCATCTTTCCATCATTATAGGAATTTTCAATTGCATTAATTGCAGGTATTATTACCTCACTTACTATCTTTGTAGGAGCAGCTCCTGAATGAAGTGAGGTTCGAATCAGAGTATGCGCCTCAGGAGTTGACCCCGATAGAACGTATTCCATATACTTGTTTTTTACCTGAAAAAAGTCTGCTGGAAAGCTGAGTTTATCGGCACCTTCTTCAATGAACCAGAGATTGACACTGCCCATGTTTTTTTGTTTGATTAGACCCTCGCCTGCAAAGATTTTAAGATATTTTGACATTGTTACACGATTAACTTTGAGTTTTCCGGCAATCTCAATTCCTGTCAATCCAGTCTTTGATTGACTCAAAGCATCAATCAATTTTTCACGTATTTTTTCTGTACTATATCCCCGTGTCACAAACTTTGTGTGATTTTCTGGTATATAGCATTAATAAAATCAGCAAGGACCTGTATTCTTGGTCCTTGCTGACCCGGTACTTTGGTATGGTCTGGTTGGTCCAAATGATGTGGTGTGGTATGTCGTATACTACAAGCGCACTGTTTGTATTATTATCAAAAAAGTAAATAAGAAAAACGCAGAATTGATACCAAATACTTAAAAGATTGATCACGAGTTTTTCAAATTAAATGTCACATATCTTGGAATCAGATTGAAATCAAATCAGGTTTTCTATAATTTTTTAATACAGCATCAAAATTATTTTTCTTGTATTTCTTTGTGCAATTAGTTGACATGAAGATGACCTTTAGTTGGAATGTTTACGGCCAAAAGTATTAAATATCAGTACTTTAAAGTACGGTATAGGTAAGTAATATGCCAAAAGCAGGTTTCAAATCAATTACAATTTCAGAAGAAGTATACAATAGATTCCATGATACATACAAGAAAAGTAAGCATGAACTTGCAATGAAGGGTGTTAACAGTTTTGCAGGATACATAACTTTCATGATGGAGGACCTAATGCAAAAGGATGACACTTTTGCAAGATACGCACCAAAACTTGAGAAGATATCAGTTGATGATGATAGAGTGGTAGTAAAAGATAACATCAAGAATAGAATAGCTGAGGTAGCTGTTCAGAACAATGAGCTTTATTGTTTATTGTGCGAAGAAAAAAATTGCGTCCATGTAGGATTTGTATTTTCTCTTCCAGAGATTTACGAAGTTTTGAATGCTAGAGGAATAAAGCACCAAAGATAAAAGGTGCAGGAGGTGGGATTTGAACCCACGAACCCCTAAGAGACGGGATCACCCATTTGTATGATCTTAAGTCCCGCGCGTCCAAAGGCCATTAAACCTTCTTTG
>JAHEXH010000009.1 GCA_023252235.1 Nitrosotalea sp. | reverse complement strand
TTTGCTGCTTTAATTGCTCCCACTGATGCAGCAATAGTAATTGAGGTTTTTAAGAGAGTAAAAGTTCCAATCCAACTTGCAACATTGATGGAATCAGAAGCTAGTTTTAATGATGCAGCTGGTGCAATCATATTCTCTTCAATCATAGCAGTATCAGTAGCACAGGGATCATTACTTTCTCCAAACACTTCAGTGGAAATTAATGTCAATATTTTGGAAACGATTGGACGATTTGCAATCGTATTCTTTGGCGGAATTGCAATAGGTATTGGACTTGCAGCAGGTTCGCAATTTCTACACAGATTATTGGAAGAACCATTTTCTGAGACCGCACTTTCAGTAGCAGTTCTTTTTGGTTCAGTCGTAATTGCAAATTCACTTGGCCTCTCAGGCCTTGTTGCAGCAGCTGCTGCAGGGTTATGGTTTGGAGTAATTATGAGAAAGCCTCACATCATCAGTGAAAAGGTAAGAGCATACACAACTAACTTTTGGGAGATGATAGCATTTTTTGCAAATTCTGTCGCATTTTTGTATCTAGGATTGAGTATGGACATTGTCCGAATAGGACAAAATCTACCTTTAATTGCACTTGCGGTAATCATAGTATTAGCAGCAAGAGCTGCATCCACATATCCAATACTTGCAGCAACCAATCGATTTACAAAAGAAAAAACAACAGGAGTTTGGAGAAATGTAGTCATGATAGGAGGTATGAGAGGAGCACTTTCTGTTGCTCTTGTTGCGACCCTTCCTGAGAGCGAATTCAAGGAGATACTAAAGACAATCACATTCGGAGTAGTCTTATCTTCTTTAATAATCCAGTATCCTATACTTTCAAGATATATCAAAAAGACATTTCCCGTAACAGTGCAAGAGACAAAAGGTTAAACGAAGATATTTCAGATATAATAAAATGAGTTCAGATAAAACACAAACTGAGAAAATGATTTTAGAGGGAATAAGTTATGCCAAGCTTGAAAAACACAAGGATGCAATATCATTTTTTGACAAGGCCTTAAAACAAGATCCAAGTAACATAGATGCATTATACAACAAAGGAATATCCTTGTTAAAATTAAAGAAAAATAAAGATGCAGTATCATGCTTTGAGAAAATAATCGAATACAAACAGGATCACGTTGATGCACTAAATAACTTGGGAAATTATTATGCAGAATCACAACAATTTGAAAAGGCAGTTACATATTACGATAGAGCATTATCAAATAATCCCAATTACCTTCCATCACTATACAATAAAGGAATTGCAACCATCAGACTTGAGAGATATGATGATGCACTTGACTGTCTAAATAAGGTACTAGATAAAGAACCAGATAATATTCAAGCTATATACCATAAGGGATTGGTCATGGGCAAACAGAAAAAACATGGAGAAGCAATATCTTTTTTTGATAAAGTCTTAGAAAAAGAACCAGATAACAATGAAGCGTTATTTTACAAGGCAACAGAGATATCTGAGCTTGGCAAACACCAAGATGCAATACAAATCTTTGATAAAATACTAAAGGAATTTCCAAAAAATGGTACTGTGATTTATGCAAAAGCAAGAAGTAAGGCCCAACTCGGGGAAGATAATGATGCTTTGATTCTTCTTGCACAGGCAATATCTCATTACGGTAAAACCATAAAGAATTGGGCAATCAAAGATTCTTCATTCGATAAACTAAAAGGGGATCCCAAATTCAAGACTATTGTGAAATAAAATGTCTGAAGACATACTAAAAACCATAAAAAATTTGCTGGCATCCGGTAAGGGAGATTCAAAAAGATTACGGGGGATAATCGAGACCATAAAAAAAGAAGAGCCCGTTGTCATGTCAGATTATAGATACATTCAAACTTTGACCGAAGCCTCAAAAGATGTGGAAGGAGAGCAACCTACAAACATTAAACCAAGTAAAAGAGACGATTCGTTGGAACTACTTCGAGTCAGGCTTGCAGAAGGTCAGATAACAGTTGAAGAGTTTAGAAAACTCAAAAAAGCTCTTACGGAAGACGAATAAAAGAAGAAATTCTTCTTAAATCTTAAATTCAAAAAGACCAGAACATGTTACAGGATTGAAGTTGGAACAAAATCAACATCATGTCTATAACTATCAAGTATGGACTTTACAATCTTGCACTATATGGTTAAAGAGACAAGTTCCAGTTCAAGATAGTGATTAGACTTGTCAAAGTTTGCACCATTACCACCAGCACCAGTCATTATGACGTGTTTTGGTCACTGTGGAATTGGCCTTGGTGCAGAAACGTATCGAAGATTACTAATTGATGTTGGAGCAGATCCTCTAAAACCAACATTAAAGGGTGAAAAAGATGAATCTCGCATACTCAAAAGATACGGAAGTACCATTCTACGATTTCCAAATGCTTACGGAGGAAATGAGATTCCATTAATCCCAAGAGCACTTTTGATTGATCTAGATCCAAGAGCTGCCAATTTGATATTACAGTCATATCCAGACCTTTTCGCCCTAAGAGACAAGCATGTAATCTCAGGAGCAGGAGGTGCAGCAAGAAACTGGGCAGAGGGCCGCACTAGATTCAACAAAGAAGTAAGTACAAAGTATGACATGCAAAAGCAACTTGCCAGTCTTTCTCCGGAGCCAGTAAGAGGCTTTACAATTCCGTTTGCAATGGGTGGCGGTACTGGTGCCTCATTTGCTAGTGCATTCATGCAATACATCAAAAAAGATACTAAAGAGCATGCAACAATTGCATCATTTGGATTATTACCAGAGTTTGGATGGGACCCAGTAATTTTAGAAGCATCAGCTATCAATATAGTGATGAACTTAGAACACCAGATAAAATACAGTGACTGTTCAATCTTATTTTCAAATAAAAGACTAAGAGAACTTGCTCAGAGACATGAAAAGAGATTAGATAAAATGTCATCAATTATAGACGATCTTCCAAAGGAACACGAGGTAGGTTGGAAGGATTATAGAGGAATGAATTTGATTGCGGCAAATGCAATGTCCATGTTTGTTGCATCATTTGCAAGAGAAACAGAATGGGATATGTCAAATTATAGAACATGGCTTGCAACAAAGAGACCAAGATTTGCAGTAACTTGGGTAATTCCAGTAATTCCAGAAGAAAGACAATGGGGTGCGGATTTGACTGGTACCAAACATAACACAATGGAGGGAATTGTAGAACATATCAACAAAAAAGAAGACGCGGTCTTGTTCGATATTGATGAAAATGACATAAGAGACAAGGGTGGACCCAAAGACTCTTGTTGTGTACTTGTCAAAGTAAAAGGAGATTTCGAAGCAAAGGAAAGAGACGTCTTAAAGAATATAATAAAAGACAGATTCCACATCGAGGAAGCTAGAATGATCTTCATCAAGATTCCAATATTAGATACAGAGCAGGCAAATGTTACAATACTTGTCAATACAAAAGCAATAGGACACAAGATCTTGGAGATTGCAAGTGAGGCAGAAGCTTCATGGGATGCATTCAAAGATGAATATGGAAAGTGGGGATTGTCCACAGAAGAATTCAAGGCCAGCCTCATGGACGTAGTTCATGAGTTTAGCTAGAAATGTCAGACTTTGCCTTTCTAGAACAGGTCGCAACCCGTATCAGAGAAAATAGAACGCAATTGAAGGATGTTGAGGATGAGCTTGCAACAGTAAATTTTAGAATTCATGAGATTCCACTCAAAAGCCCTACAGAGTCAACATTTGCAAAGATGATAGGCCAGGATTACTATGACGCAACAACAGACTTGGAAAAGGCAAAAGAGAAACTTGTTGCCCAAAAAGAAGATCTTAGTGTAAAGATAAAAGAGGATATTTCTACATTCATAACTGAATTTACTTCGCATGATCTAGTCATTCCACTAGAACCAAACCCAAAGATTGCAGATGGTAATACAATTTTCCATTACAAAAATAATACCGTTTTTAACAACATACTTGCAATACTAAGCGAGTTATTGGGTCTCTCTCCACCAATACTTGTAAAGGATGTAATGTTCTCAGCATCGGAAATAGTCATCAAAGTAACTGATGAGTATGAGGCCAAACAAAAGTTCCTAAGCAGCATAAATGAAGTTCAAAAGACATTATCAATCAAGAGAAAGTAGCACTCTCCAGATTTATTCCCAATATTTTACGTATAAGATATAACAAGGTAAAAACAGCCAAGATTTTGTGAACAAGAATACAAAAAAGCTTCTTGCATTATCATTTATGGCAATTTTCATCATATCTACAGTTAGTGTTGCGTTTCTTGGCGGAGGAAGGGTTGCTACTCAGACTGAAAAAAGCACAGGGCTGACAATTACTGGAACACCTGCTGACAACTATCCAGATAACAAAAGATCAACTTTTTGTGAAACAGGTCTTGCCAAATCTAACAAATACATAACAGAATTCAAAATACCAACTGCTTGTACTCAACCATTAGCAATCACTACAGATACTTTTGGTAATGCATGGTTTACAGAATCAAATACCGGTAACTTGGGAAAGTTTGATCTTTCTTCAAAGACATTCCAAGAATTTACCAATGCACAATGGCAAAAGGGAGAAAAATCCATGATGTGGGGTCTTGGCACTGCTCAGGATGGAAACATTTGGTTTACAGATTCTCAGCACAACTTGGTCTGGAAATTTAATCCAGCAGATAAAAGTTATACAAGATTTACCTTCCCCAAGAGTTCTGGTTCAGAGGGTTCTTTTCCGCAAATGCTCCTCATAGATGGAAAAAATGTCTACATCAATGACTTTACTGGAAAAAAAATTGGTGTCTTTACTACAGATCATATTGGTCCTGATCTTGGTGTAACAAGCATTTCATCAGCTGGAAACTATAACTTTACAAGTACAATGGTAACCGATCCTGCAGGCAATGTATGGTATACCGTTTGGATATACCAACAAGGAGGAAGTCTTGTAAAATATGATCAAAAGACTGGCGACTCTACTCAGTATCCTTTACCTCAAGAAATTCAAGCACCCAACGGAATTACAATTGATTCAGCAGGCAAGTTATGGATAATGGATACTGCAAGTAGTTTCTTTTTTGATTTTGATCCCAATAATAAACAGTTTACAAAACATCTAACCTCACCACCACCAACATCTTCGTACGGTAATGCATCAGGACTCATCAAGACGCCAATATCAAGACCATACTGGAATCATTTTGATGATAAAGGAAGACTATGGTTTAACGAACAAGTTGCAAATAGTTTAGGAGTATATGATCCATCAGTCCAATCCCTTACAGAATATCTAGTTCCTTCCAAGAATCCCAACTGGTCAGATTGTGGAACATTACAAGATTGTGGAGTAGCTCAGGTGCTTGACTTTGCAGTAGACCATAACAAGGTCTGGTTTACGGAATGGGTTGAAAACAATATCGGAGTCTTGGATTCAAGCGTGGCATTACCAATCAATGTAAATGTCTCCGATACTGCAATCACGATACATCGTGGACAAAATGTAACGGTTTCATTAAACATCAATCCACAAGAGCAATTGACATCTCCAGTATCTATCATCACATCAGATACAGCAGGATTACACAATATCTCAACCATGCCACAGGAGATGCAAGTCATAGTTGACAAGTCAAAGACTGTCAAGGTAACTATATCGGCGGATAATTTTGCCATCACAGGAACTTACAAAGTCTTGATAGGTGCAAGATATCAGGATATCACAGTGTCAAAATACATCACTGTAACACTAGAGTAAGAAGTGATTCCTAATCTAGACAGAATGATTGGGATTTCTATTTATTGTACAAAAACAGAAGGTACTGGAGGCAGGATAAAATCCTCTCCAGAACAGTTTTTTGTCTCAGAAATATTACGAGAAAGATCACTTGACAAGATTTCTTCTTCAGGAAGTTATGCAGTATACAAGCTAAAAAAACAAGGGATTGATACAAACCACGCATTATCAGATATTTTCACAAAATACGGATTAAGACTAAAGGCATTGGGTCTCAAGGACGCAAATGCCACAACTGAACAATATGTTTGTGATATGACTACTGGTAGGTCCACCAACACCCTAGTTACAAATAGATATACACTTGAAAAAATTGGTCTTCTTCAAAAACCTTTGACAAAAAAAGACATGATCGGAAATCATTTCAAGATAAAGATTGAGGATGCAGACTTTTCAAAGATTTCCCAGTTCAACGACCAAGACAAGATTCTCAACTTTTTCGGATATCAGAGATTTGGAAGTAAGAGACCAGTATCACACCTAATAGGAAAAGCCATCTTACAGAAAAATTTTGATCATGCTGTAGAGACTTTGTTATCATACACCTCAGAATATGACTTACCACACAACAACAAGATACGGGAGATGCTCAAGGATAAATCAAATTATTCAAAGGTATTCAATGAAGTTCCTCCACAGATGGATATTGAAAGAATTGTTTTAGATGAAATGATAAATCATGGAGACTCGCTTAGAGCATTACGTGCAATTCCAATACAATTGAGAAGATTTTTTGTGGAAGCATTTCAATCATTTGTATTTAATCAGACAGTGTCAAGAGCATATGAGTTTGGTGAAAATTTGTTACGACCACAACAAGGCGATGTTTGTTTTGATAAAGACGATAATCTTGGAAGATATCAAAATGATCCTCAACAGAGGTTAACAGTACCGCTTGTTGGCTATGCATATTCAAAAAAGAATAGATTTGATAATTTCATATCACAAATACTTGTAGAACAGCAGATAACCCCAAAAGATTTTTTTGTAAAAGAAATGCAAGAAGCAAGCCAGGAAGGAGGATTTAGACAAATTACAATGTTGTGCAAGGATTTCATAATAAAGGAACCTTATATCGATTTTACACTCTCTAGAGGATCATATGCAACCATCCTATTACGTGAGATAATGAAACCCTCCGATCCAGTTACCGCTGGATTTTAGCAAACAAGTTTTTTGAACAACAGACGAATTAGTACAACATTCAATTTTTATAATCAAAATTTCAAATTCTAAATGTGTTTGACAACATATTTTCCAAAGTAACCAAGGCGTCAGAATTTCCCTCAGATTTTGATTGGGTTAATACAAAAGAGTTGCTTTCGCTTGAAAAACTCAAAGGTCACATAATAGTTTTAGATTTTTGGACATATTGTTGTATAAATTGCATGCATACATTATCTATACTAGCAGAGCTTGAAAAAAAATATGAGGGCAGACCAGTTGTTTTCATAGGAGTTCATTCTGCGAAGTTCTTTAACGAGAAAGATAGGAAAAATATAGAACAAGCCGTAATGAGATATGAAATATCTCATCCTGTACTGGTGGACAAGGAGATGACTGTTTGGAACAAGTTTGGAGTAAGCGGATGGCCCACAATTGTCATAATTGATCCCAATGGAACGCTAGTGTACAGACAATCTGGAGAAGGACAGAGAGAATCAATAGAAGACACGATTGATGTTCTTTTGGAAAAACATGAAAAATCCCACACATTAGCAAGAGAACCCATCAAGATTACAAGTACAATACAAAAAAGTAACACAACTCTGTCTTTTCCCGGAAAAATATCAATCTCCAAAGGAAGGATTGCAATATCAGACTCGAATCATAATAGAATCATCGTTACTGATCTTTCAGGTAAAATAGAACACATCATTGGAAGTGGCAAGACAGGATTAGTAGATGGTAAATTTTCAGATGCGACTTTTTTTAGACCGCAAGGTGTAGTGTGGAAAGATGACTCCATCTTTGTTGCAGACACCGAAAATCATGCGTTAAGAATCATAGATCTGCAAAAAAATCAAGTTACCACGCTAGTTGGAACTGGAAAACAAGGCTCATGGGTATCACCTGGTGGTAAAGGTAGAGAAATTGCAATTTCTTCTCCATGGGATGTAGCAGTAAAAAACAATTTAGTTTTCATTGCAATGGCAGGAAATCACCAGATATGGACGTACGACATCAATACTGATGTAGTAAGACCATTTGCAGGAAATGGGCATGAAAATATTATCGACGGGGATAGAACACAAGCACAACTTGCTCAAACAAGTGGAATTTTCATTTATGATGATATTGTATACTTTGTAGATAGTGAGACATCTTCAGTCCGAGAAATAGATCTGAAGACAAATTATGTCAGAACCATTGCAGGTCAGGGACTATTTGTATTTGGACATAAAAACGGCAATACTGATGAGGCGTTATTTCAACACCCCTTGGGATTGTGTGCTACCTCAAATAAGATATTTGTTGCAGACACTTACAACTCTGCTGTAAGAGTAATTGATTTAGAAAATGAGAAAGTTTCAACAATAATTGGAAAACACGGAATGGGTGGAATCTGTAAAATAGGTGATCCAAATTGTGATACACTTGGACTTTACGAGCCAAGCGATATGGAACTTTACGAAGATAAATTGTATATTGCAGATACCAACAATCACATCATAAGAGTATATGATCTTAAGACAAATGTTCTAAAGACATTAGATATACGAACCTGATATTTTATTCAAAAAAGTTTTCTGCCACAATATTATGTTTTATTGCAAATTCCTTTAGTTGAGAGAATCGTATTGTTCCCTTGTGATATTTTTCCCAGATAAAATCAAGTACTTCAATACTTGACAGGTGTTCGCTATCAATTACCGGTTTTTCTCCTAGTATATCAGTACAAAAGGCTTGAAGATCAGCAAATTGAAAGTTGTCAAGTAGTACCCTCATTTGATCGATTGTAGTATCTTTTTGTTTTGACTTGCCAAACAATCCCATAAAAGCACTTACCAAGAACCATCATTTAATTCCATAGCTATCATCAAAAACCAAAGATAAAAAATCTGTAAAAAAAGAAGTGTTACGAATTAGGAAGGAGATTAGCCCAATTCATGGAATAAGGATTTAAGCTTGTTTTAATTTGATATAGTATGGAAAAATCCTATGTTTTGATCGGTTGCGAGCTTGGTGCCGAAAACGAAATTGTTGAAAAATTGAAGAAAATAGACAAAATAAAGGATGCAAGAGTAGTATACGGAGATTATGACATCGTAGTAGAAGCTGAGACCGACACAGAATCCCAGATGGATCATCTAATTACAAAAAGGATTCGTCAGTTATCCAAGGTTAGATCAACTATGACCTTGGGCGTCGTAAGCTAATTCCAAGCCCTGCTGCCAAAATCAATACCCCACTGACGGCAATCCATTGTCCGTTTACAATCCATTTCGGATTTGAATACATGAACGAGGAAGTAGGTCCAACTATAGAATTTCCTTGCAAATAGAAGATTATTCCAGAAATCATAACAACAATCCCGATTCCTAGCATTACAACGCCTATTCTCATACGTGAAATGCATAGACCTCAAATAAAAGGCAAAATGAGTTGATAAAATAGGCAAAATCCTTTTGATTTCTTTCTTTAATCCATTTTTATAAATTGAAATCAGATTGGACGAGTGGGAGAACTTGCTTGAACTTAAAAATAATAGAAGTTCAGTGGACATTGGAATATTTGTAGGAGCAGCAGTATTGGCACTTGTAGTCTATCTCATATTTGGACCAGATATTGACAAAATGACAAAACAGACTCCATTGCTATTTGACATAATGTTTGCACCATCCTTTGGAATTGGATTTTTGTACGGTGTTAAAATGACTGACCGAGTAATGCATCCTTCAGAATCCCGAAGTCCTCTAAGAAGAGCATTCTTCAAGGGATTCTTGTTTTTGTTCATGATGGGTGCAATCTTTACCTCTGTTTCTTTTGCACTTCATGGAGGTGCGCATCCCCCACACAAGTCAATTTTTAGTGATGGATTGATTCCATGGGCAACCGAATTTATTCAAGCAAATGGCGGACTGACATTTCTAATCATATCAAGTATAACAATAATGGCTGCAGCAACAAAGAGAATAGTTGGCATGGAAGGAATCCTTAGCAAATTATTCACATTTGTTGGGACATACATCTTCTTCTCGATGCTCGCATTGACCTTTTCTCATACAGACCCAACACATTCCCAAGTTTACCTTTATGCATTTTATCAGGCAGGCATTGTAGGAGGAATATTTTATCAGATGAATAAGCTTACCACAAGAGCAAACATGTGGGAAGACTACAATAATGGATTCTAGATTATTTTTAGTCTAAGCGTAAACAGAACCATCATAATGGACAACATCATTACAAGTGAAGCAACACTAGAGAATTCAGGAAGATACGTTGTTCCTACAACACTTGTGTTGACAAGACCAGTTTGATTGTATTTTAACATTATAGTGGAGCTGTCAGTACCAGGAATTATTATTGATGGTATAGGTTTTCCATCTTGTGTTACAGTAAGATTTCCACCAATCAAATTATGAGGTATTTCAATCTCTGCAATATTTCCTTGATGAGGACTATCACCTGTTAGGATCAATTCCTTGTGTACGTTGTTAAAAGTAACATTTTTCATATCATAATTTGAAACACTAACTACAACAAATGTGTAATTTTCTGCCTTAATATTCCAATTCCATTTTATACCCATATGAGGGCCTGAAGAAATTGTAGGTTCTTGTGCAAATGCTTGTGATGACAAAAATCCCAATAAGATAACAGATGACAACATAATGGAAGATAAGAAAAATTGAGTTCTCAATTTTTCAAAATAGCTAGTTTACCACGTATTTCTTTGTCTTTTATAATTCTCGGATGTGATACATCTGCAAGTATTACTTCATACCAAAGATACAAACCGTCTTGATGAAGATAGTATGAACCAAGTAGATTCATGTTGGGAAATCTTTCCAATACCCTACGCTCTGCAACTCGTTGCATGCTAAGTGCAGGTTTGATTCTAAGTACACCGAGGTGTTTTGGTCTTCTTCCTGCAACTGGTCTTTTCTTGCGCATGTTACCTTTACCCACACGCATTCTAACTACAACAATACCTTGCTTTGCTTTGTATCCCAATCTTCTTGCCCTTTGGATCCTGCTTGGTCTATCAACACGTACCAAAGCATTCTGTTTTCTCCATTCTACAGCCTTTGCTCTAAGCTCTGGTGAATTTTCTTTCCACATTTTTATCCAGACTTGATCCTGGCTACTAGGCATACTCGGCACTACAGATTTACCCTTTATATTCTGTTAGAAAATTAGACGCGTTCTAGCCAACAAATTAGTTCCAATTTCACGGAAGACTATTTATGAAAATGATTTTTCATAATTCCCATGAGTTGGTCAAGAAATATTCTGATGCTAGGCATAGTAGGAATGTTATCCTTGGGTTTGCAGTAC
Organism: Nitrosotalea sp.; assembly: GCA_023252235.1. GTDB lineage: Archaea > Thermoproteota > Nitrososphaeria > Nitrososphaerales > Nitrosopumilaceae > Nitrosotalea. Next base: position 20,272 of record JAHEXH010000009.1, on the reverse strand, counting down.
AGTTTTGCAGTTCCATTACTTGAGATGTCTACCAGTAAACAAGTTTATGAATACGGTGACTTGCTTTCCATAATTTTTCATGTATCAGAGTTAACTGGAAACCAAATAACATTACACATAGTTGATAGTTCGGGTAAATCCAGTGCTCCAATAAATCTACCAATAGACAAATTGAACAGTACAATAACTTCACCATTTCCATTTTACAAGACAACTTTTAGTCCAGGAACTTATCACATCGATGCAGAATATTCAGGTTCCAAGACCAGTGTTTCTTTTAATCTAATAGATTCAGGTAGAATCGCCATACCAACCGAATTTAAAACAGTTGTAAAGACATGGCAACAAGGTTCTCCTACTGATAAAGACTATGCAGGATTAATTCGTGAATTAATAAATGATGGAATAATCCATGTTCCAAACTACAACAATCAGACAAACCAAGTACACATTCCACAATGGTTCAAAAATAGTGCAAAGTGGTGGTCAGACGATTTCATATCAGATAACGAATTTGGGTCAAGCATACAATACTTGATTCAGAAAGGAATTATCTCAATTTAGATTATTTCCGAATAGGTTTTTTATTTTTAGATCTGACAGAGGAGGCAATTACAATAATTATGACCAAGGTTATAGCTCCAATTACAGAGTATTCAACGATCTGTTTTTTGTCCATATCAAGAGGCAAATATCCAGATTTGAAATGCAATAATGATGTTATTTGTTGTAAGATTTGTTCTTGTACAGAATTTGTTTGAGATATAGTAGATGTAGGTTGTAAAGCAATTGGCAGACTTGGTGTTTGTTTAGTTTTGTTTTCCACTAATTTTTGTTCAACAGGCTTTGCAGGAGATGTAATTGGAGACGGTGTAGTCGGTATGTTATTTTTAGATGTAAGAGTTGTCGTACCAAGATGTGTACCTATAATCTCAACTTGTTTACTGCCAGAAAGTAGAGGTATCAATATAGTTCTAGTTGAAGAGGACGAACTCTTTTCTGTTTCAACCGCAAACGTTTCATCAACTAGCACGATGAATTTATCGTCAGTACCATCGCTTTTAGTAGAGTCAATCAATTCTCGAGGCAAAGTCAATTGGAGAGTTGCAGTTTCACTTGTTGCATATACAGAGAAAATAAGGCTTTGACTTTCTTTGTTTATTTCTACACTTTGAACTTGAGAGTCTTTTGCTTCATAATGAATTTGATATGTCTTCCCGAATACAACTGAAAGATCACCACTAGTATCAGCAAATACAGAAACAAAAGAGATTGCCAAAATCAAGAGTAATATAAGAGCAAATTTCAATTGGCCCAACTACATAACGCCGCGAAGAATCATTATTATTTTTTCACCTATAACATTGGCTGCAAGTGTCTGGGCTTCTTTTGTCTGGGCACCTATGTGCGGTGTACATACGACGTTCGGAAGTGTAGTAAGTTTGTTGCCAACCGCAGGTTCTTTTTCAAATACATCTAATGCAGCACCAGCAATCTTTCCATCTTTGAGTGCATCATACAAGGCATCTTCATCAATAATTTCACCCCTTGATGTGTTTACAATATATGCCGTTTTTTTCATCGTGGAAATTCTTTTTTCATTTACAAGATGATGAGTAGTTTCTGTCAATGGAACATGGAATGAGATAAAGTCAGCACTAGAGATTAGAGTATCAATATCGGCTTTGATCAATCCCACATCTCGTGCAAAGTCGTCTGCAATTGGCATTACATCAAAACCAATTATATTCATGTTCAGTCCTCTTGCAAGTTTTGCAAGTCTCTTCCCTATGTTTCCCAGACCAACTATTCCAAGATATTTTCCTGACAATTCAATTCCCATGAGCTCTTTTTTGAGCCATTTACCATTTCGTATCTCTCTGTCAGCTCTTGGGATTTCTCTTGCCATTGAAAGCATCAATCCCAAAACAAGCTCTGCAACGGCATTCATTGCCCCCTCTACGGCGTTTATGACTCGAATGTTTTTTGCCTTGGCAGCATCAACATCAATGTTATCAAGACCTACTCCCACACGTGCAATTATCTTACACTGAGTAGCACGATCGATCATTTCTTTAGTAATCTTGGTTCTGCTTCTAACTATTACAATATTAAAATTAGAAATTTTTTCTTTAATTTGATCCGGTGTTATTTCTGGTTCATATGTAATTTTTAATCCGTTTTTTTGTAAAATCTCATTTAGAATGGGTGCCACTTGATCACAAATTAAAACAGATTGATCCATCGACATGAAAGAAGACCATCAAGTACAGAATATAATCATTGTGTGAATTAGAAAAACAAAAAGAGAAAAGATTGGGGTTTACCCGCTAATTGATTTCGCAATTTCTGCAGCTCTTTCATCAGTACATAGACAGTGAACAACTTCCTTTTGTGGAATAGAGTTCTTACCTGCTGGTGCAACTGCGTCAGATGGGTTTGGCATGTCACCTGGACCATATCCTAATGCGAATGGGTCACCTGCGACAAAGACTGTGGCCGCACCTGAAAAGATTGCTGCATAGTCATGATTGACTGCGACATATACACCTGGGTTGTCAAAGACAAGGTCCATTATTGCTCCCTGTGAGCCACCTACTAGCCAAGTTTCAGTTCCCTTAGCTTGTGCTACATTGGCTTGTGTTACACGGTCGATTATTTCACCGACAATGTGGAAGAATACTGGCATGTTACCTTGGTTCTCTACGAAGATTCTGTAGTGAACACCTGTATCAACAAACAATGGATGTGATTGATACTGTTTCAAATCTGCAGAGTTCCAGGGTTGTGCAACAAAGATGTTCTTGCTTGCATCACCTTTGATCAACTTGTTGATGTCTGCGTTTGGTACATAACCGAATGCAAATCCGTTAACAACAGTTTGTGTTGTGTTGTGTAAGAACATTGCAGTTTGGTCATAGCTACCGTCTGCGGTCAAGTACAATTGGTTGTACTCTAAGACAAACTCCTTTGCTTCAGCCTCGTATCTTTGGTGTTTGATTACGACTTGTCCATTTTGGACATCTGTCTTGTCAACTACCAATGGTTTGTATCCATTCAATGGGTCAACGATTGTCAATCCGTACATGCCGGAAAGAACGTGTTGGTCCATTGCAGCTACATTAACACCAGAGCAGTGGTACTTGAAAGTACCAGGTACTTCAGCAATGTAAGCAAATGTTTTGGAATCACCGGGCTTGACTGCGCCAAAGTTTCCTGCAGACATCTGAGATGCGTGCATATCATTTCCGTGTGGTGTAGCTTCGGTTGATGGTACAGTTAGAGTCATTCTGATGATATCACCTTGTGTAACTCTTACTGTTGGTGCTGGGACTTGACCGTTAAAGGTCATTGCGTGGTATTTACCACCGCCCATAATAGGCAAGTCAACGCTTTGAGCTGTTAACTTGACATCTATTACATGACGTCCTGCGCTTGCCATGCTATCAACTTTATCTAGTGGAATCTGTGCAAATGCATTTGGCATTTGTAACTGGATACCACCCATGTCACGGATCTGATTCAAGTTTGAGTCCTGTGAAGGAATACTCATTCTTGTTGCAGTCATCTGTGTCTGTGAATATGTGCTTGCGAACAATAATCCTGCTACTGCCACTACTGCGGCAATAGACATCATACTGTATCGTCTGTTCATCGTTTCGGATGTTTGAATCTAAATATATTAACTTATTGGGTATTTTCTTCAGGAATTCTCAGGTTTTTGAGAATCAGTCCAACATGATATAATTTTTAAAAATGCGAATGCATATTAGGAAAATAAATTTTAGTTTTGGCGTGAAGTTTAGAACAGATTCTGATTCCTTAGGTAAAGTAGAAATTCCAATTGATGCATATTATGGAGCTTTTACAGCTAGGGCCATCAAGCAGTACCATGTAAGTGGTCAGAGATCTCACCCATATCTAATCATGGCATTTGTCATGATCAAAAGATCAGCCGCTGTTGCAAATATGAAAGTAAAAGTACTAGATAAAAAAAGAGGTAATGCAATCATCAAGGCCTGTGATCAAGTCTTGGCAGGAGAACATCTAGATCAATTTGTTGTCGAGGCAATCAATTCCGGTGCAGGAACTGCATTTAACATGAATACAAATGAAGTGATTGCAAATATTGCGTTAGAAATTATTGGAGAGAAAAAAGGAAACTATGAAGTTATTCATCCAAACGATCATGTAAATATGTCACAGTCAAGCAATGATACATTTCCAACAGCTATGCATGTTGCGATTTTATTTGATGTGAATCAAGTCATTCCAGCTATTGATGAACTTGTAAAGACATTGATAAAAAAGGCAAAAGAGTTTTCAAGTTATCAAAAAATTGGAAGAACCCATTTAATGGATGCACTTCCTGTAACTCTTGGAAGTGAATTTGCAGCATATGCTACTGCAATTGCAAAAGCACGTGATGCAATTTTTGAAGCAAAGAAAGAATTGGAACATATTGCATTAGGAGGAACAGCTGTTGGTTCAGGAGCAAATACTCCAAAGGGATACAGAGGGTTTGCAATATCAGAGCTTGGAAGAATATCAAAGATTCCGCTCAAACCAGAACAAGATATGCAGTTCGGACTTGAAAGTAGATTTGCAGTTGCCAGGATTTCATCTACTCTCAGAAATCTTGCACTAGAACTTGGACGAATCTCAAATGATATTAGATTAATGGCATCAGGACCAGTTGCAGGTTTATCCGAAATCGGAATTCCTGCAGTTCATGCTGGTTCTTCAATCATGCCAGGCAAAGTCAATCCATCACTAGCTGAATGCATGAACATGGTATGTTTTGATATAATTGGAAAGGACTCCACAGTAGCACTTGCGGTACAGGCAGGCCAGTTTGAACTCAACGTCATGCTTCCTGTTATGCTAAAGGCAGTTCTAGATTCCATGGACATGCTAAGAAATTTCGTTCCAATATTCTCGAAGAATCTCATAGAAGGATTAACTGCAAACAAGGTAAAGCTTAGTCAATACATAGAAAATAGTCCAGTCATAGTAACTCTCCTCACTCCAAAGATTGGATATCAAGTCTCTGCTGATCTCTTCAAAGAGTCACTTAAGACAGGAAAAACAATCAGACAACTTGTTATCTCAAAGGGATTGCTGACGGAGAAAGAAGTAAAGGCGTTACTTGGATAAACAATGGCAAAGATCTGGGTAGAGGCATACGGTTGCTCTGCAAGTTTTGCAGATTCTGAAATGATATCTGGTCTTATCGTAAATGGCGGACATGTTCTTGTAGAAAATGAAAAAGATTCTGATCTGAGCGTCATAGTTACTTGCTCTGTCAAAGATGTAACTGCTCACAAGATGGTTCATAGAATAAAGAGCTTAAAATCAAAACCACTTGTTGTTGCAGGTTGTCTTCCCAAAGCAGAACAGGTTACTGTAGAAAAGTTCAGTCCAAAAGCAAGTTTACTTGGGCCAAATTCTTTGGGAAAAACTTTGGATGTGATTAATTTTACACTAAAAGGAATACGAAGAATAGAGATTACCGACACAGATGTAAGCAAGGTTGGACTTCCAAAGGTTAGACTAAATCCTGCAGTAGGAATTATTGAGATAGCAAGCGGTTGCATGAGCGAGTGTACATTTTGCCAGACAAAGCTAGCCAAAGGAGATTTACAAAGCTACAGGTTAGGAGACATAGTAAGACAAGTAAAACAAGAGATAGAAGAAGGATGTGCTGAGATATGGCTTACTTCAACAGATAATGGTTGTTATGGTTTTGACATAGGAACAAGCCTTCCGAAACTAGTACAGAGCGTATCTGAGATAGAATATGATTTCATGGTTCGAGTTGGAATGATGAATCCAATGTATCTTCCACGTATCAAAGACAAACTTTTGGAGAGTTTTACAAACGACAAAGTCTTCAAGTTTCTTCACATGCCAGTTCAGAGCGGTAGTGACAAAGTTCTAAAAGATATGAAAAGACTACACACTTCCAAGATATTTCATGATGTAAATCATGCATTTAGGAATAGATTTTACAAGTTTACCATCGCTACTGATATCATTGTAGGTTTTCCTACAGAGACGGAGGAAGACTTTATCAAAACTGTTGATTTGATAAACGAAACAAGGCCAGATATTGTAAACTTATCAAGATATAGTGCAAGATCTGGTACTAAGGCTTCCCAAATGGATCAGATCGATATATCAGAGGTCAAGCGTAGGAGTAAGACAGTCTTTGATCTTGCAAAGAGGATATCTCAAGAGAGAAATGAAGAGTGGATAGATTGGGAGGGAGAGGTTTTGTTTGATGAGATATCAGACGGGATCATAAAGGGAAGAAATTTTGCATACAAGCAAGTAGTTACAGATAACAAAGTAAAACTTGGTCAGAAGTTCAATGTCAGGATAACAAAGGCTACACAAAATGGTCTTTATGGTATTTTAGTGAGCTAAATATTTTAGATCCGATCTTGGATCAAAACTAAGCAACAAAGTTTTTTAATCAATTTGGTAAGCAAGAGGAGAGTCATGGAATTTCAGATGAAAGAACCGGTTTTAGTTATAGGTTTAGGCGGCGCAGGATGCAAACTTGCTATAAATATCAAGGAAAAACTGGGCTATGATTGTCTTCTAGTAAGCCATGACGCAAGAGATCTAAATCATGATGCCTCAAAAATACTGATTAACACGAGTCCAGTCCTAAATCCCTCTGCATATCTCATAAGAGGCGTCTCATTTGGTGCTAGAGGATCTATCGAAGAGAAGGTAAATGGATATTCCACAATAATGGTTATCGCCAATTTAGCAGGAAAATCAGGTGCTGCTTTAGCTCCCATAGTATCCCAGATTAGTAAAGAATTAGGAAAAAGTACACTTTCATTTGGAATCATGCCATTCAAGTTTGAGAAAGACAGAATATTCTTCTCAGGAGTATCCCTAAAGAGACTAAAGGCAAACTCGGACTGTACTGTAATAATAGACAATGACGCACTACTTGAGAGCAACCCAGATCTTACTCCAGATGCATGTAATATCATAACAAATTCAGCTCTAGTGCACGTAATATCCACTCTAAAGAACTCATCATTACCACCTCAAACAAGCATACTTTCAACCAGCAAGGATATTTCAGATGTAGAGACATCCCTTAGAGATTCGATCAAGATGTTGTACGAAGATGCAGCACCAAACAGCATCAAGAATACTCTAATGTACGTAGTAGGGGGAAACAAGGTTCCAATAGGAGTCTTAAATTCAATGGTAAATACAGTAAGTGGTATTTTTGGAAATGATAGTACTAGAGTTAGCATGTCAGTCACTGCAGGTGAAAATTCAAAAGTTGTGTTGCTTACTTCCGTCGAAGGTGAAACACGTTTTGATAAATATGATCCACTAGGTTTCATACCAAAAGATAATGTTCTTGATTGGGATGAACCAGATGCAAGTGTAAAGATTGATCTTAACTTAGATCAAATAGAATAGATCCACAATAAATAAAATAATTTTTAATTTATTATAAATAGAATAAAGTTAGTTTTTTAGGAGTTTACTCTTTCTTTGATTTCTTTTCAGTCTTAGATTCAGCAGTTTTCTTTTCTTCTACTTTCTTTTCCTCTTTCTTTGGTTTTTCTTCTACTTTTGCTTCTTCTACTTTCTTTGGTTTTTCTTCTGCCTTCTTTTCTTCGACTTTCTTTTCCTCTTTCTTTGGTTTTCCTTCAGATTTCTTATCTCCTTTCTTTGTCTTATCTTTAGATTTCTTGTCTCCTTTCTTTGTCTTATCTTTAGATTTCTTGTCTCCTTTCTTCGATGTCTCTTCTGCTGTCTTTTCTTCTTGATATTTTGAAACTATAACGTTGCCATCATCTTTTGTAATCTTTACTCTAATTTTTCTTGGAGGGTGTCTAATACCGCGCGCCCAAACCAAATGGCTTACTTCTTCTTCAATTTTGATATTTTCAGACTTCATGTGTTTTGATGCAAACTCACGTATCATGTTGATTGCTCTCTTTGCTCTCTGATTGTTTGGAGATAAGAGTACTTTTCCAAGATTAATAGTATAAATTCGTTCTAATGATTCAGTAGACAACTATCCCACACTCACATCAGTTCTGCGCCATTGTCTCTTCTTAGGATTGGTTCTTACTCTTCGTTTTGTCCTAACTATTATCCAAGCTGGTACAGATGAATTCTGTTTTACTTTCTTCATCAATCGGTTCTTTCTTGGAGTCGACTTACGGGCAGCCATAAAAATTTGACATTTCAACCTCTTTTTAAATGAATCTCAGAAATATCGAGCAAACTACGACAATATCTTGACAAGAATCTGTTTTAGCATTCTTGCTGATGCTCCCCATATCACATGATCTTGGAATTTGAAAGTATGCATCTCCAAGATTGATTTATGAGATGGATCTTTATCGTCTTCAATTGTTTTAAGAAGTGGAAAGAGTGGGATCTTCAAGACTGAAGCGATTTCAGAATTTGGCACAATTAAAGGTAATTTATCAAGCATTACAATGAACGGGGTTATCTTAAAACCTGAATTCAGAGTTGTTACGGGTTTTAGCTGACCAATCACCGTAGACCGAGAAATTTCCATGCCCAATTCTTCCCTTGTTTCCCTAATTGCAGTTCCCAATAGATCTCCATCTTCTGGTTCCCATGTTCCACCTGGAAATGAAATCTCACCAGCATGATGATTCATTGTTTTAGGCCTTTCAGTCATCAATAACATTGGTTCGTTGCCAAAGATAATTATCACAACAGCCGCGAGTTTACTTTTAGAATAATCTTGTACCTCAAGCATTATCGAATTTGTCAAGATCTGTTTTAGATGTACAGCATCCAACATCCTACGAATATCAGAATTCATTATTGTCTGTTATGCTTACTACCAATGATAGAGCTAGAGAACAAAATATTCTGCTTCTGGATGATGGACCACAATAGCAGCTGTTGATTGTTCTGGAATTATTTGACCTGCTTCTGTTAGAGTCATTCCAGATTTTTGGGGTTCTAATAATTTCCATACAATATGATGTTGTGATACATCAGGACAGCTTGGATATCCCCAACTATATCTAAGACCCCTCTTCTCTCCAATCTTGAGATCTTCTCTGATCTTATGGTTAATCCATTCAGCCATCGCCTCTGCTGTTTCTACTGCTATACCATGCAAGTAATAGGCATCGGTGTACCTGTCTTCTTTATTCCATTTATCTATCAAGTCTGAGGTTTTAGTACCCACGGTCACTGCTTGGAATACGACTACATCATCTTTACCAAAATAATCAGTAAGACAGAGATGTTTAGATTTAGAAGAACGTGGAAAATCAAATACTAATTTTTCTCCGCTTGGATGATCTACAGATAACTTGCCATTTTCATTATGACATCTAAAGTAACCATAGACTACTCTTGGCTCAAACAATTTTTCTTGCAGTATCTTCTTTTTCCATTCTTCAAACAATACTTCATGTTCTTCTTCAGATTCTTTAGCAGACTGCCCTCTAACTCCCCAAGACAGTACAAACAAGGATTTTTTGTTAAGATAGTTCCAGACTTCGTTCAAGTCAATATCTTTTGGTTCTAATCTAATTGGAATGTTAAACTGAGGTGGTACGGGGGATACGACAGGAACAATTCCACTATGGGTAAACTCTTGTACTTCAGGTTTTTCAAAGACTGGCTCTTTCCACTTTTCTATTTTCTCTTGCCACTCTTGTACAAATTTCTGTTTTTCAGGTGAAACGAGTTTGTCCATCATCTTCAATCCATCAAACATGGTTTTGCAGTAAAAGACACCTGGCTTGTATATTCCACCTTCCTTTGCCACCCTATTGATATAATTAGTGTTAATTGCGGCACCTCCACATAGTACAGGAATGTTCATGTTGTTCTTTCTTGCATGCTCTACAAAATATTGCATTTGTTTCGATGTTGATACCAAGAGTGCTGAGAGCCCAATGGCATCAGCGTTTACCTCTTCTATTTTTTCCAAGAATTTTTGTAGTGGAACTTGTTTCCCAAGGTCATATACTGTATAGCCATTATTTTCAAAGATTGTTTTTACAAGATTCTTTCCAATGTCATGTACATCACCATAAACTGTCCCAAGAACTAATTTCCCTTTACTAGAACCCTCTTCTTTTAAGAGATATTTTTCAAGTTCTACAACGGATGCCTTCATGCATTCTGCAGATTTTAGTACGAATGGTAGAATTAATTCTCCAGAGCCAAACTTGTCTCCAACTTCCTTCATTGCAGGCAGAAGATCCTCGTTTAGTGTCAAAATAGCAGCCTGGTGAGTCACGTCTTTTGAAGCATCAATTACTATTCTACCACCTTTTTCAACCAGATTAAATTTTACAGAAATTTTTTCAGCTATCGCATTTACCACGTCATTTTCTATTCCATCCTTTAGCCTGTTTACTATCCTAAAGTTTGATCTCTTTCCTGCGGGCCATGTAGGGTCTACGTCTATTTTCTTGGTTGTTGTCTGTACTGTACCTTTGGAATTTTCGAAATATGCAATAAAGTCTGCTAGTGCATTTGGATGTTTATTAAAGATGAGATCCTCTGAAAGTTTTTTTTCTTTTTCATCAATTTCAGTATAAGGTATTACATCCTTTGGATTGATTATGACTGTATCTAGTCCATATTTTACTGCGTGATACAAGAATATGGCATTAAGGATTTTTCTTGCACGTGGTGCTAAACCAAAACTAACATTACTTAACCCAAGAGTTGTAAAGGAATTTGGAAATCTTTGTTTTACAAGGCGAATTCCTTCCAGAGTATTTTTTCCTGCATCTAAGAATTCCGTCTCTCCCGTAGCCAAGGTAAATGTCAAGACATCAAAAATAAAGTGCTCTTCAGTTAGTCCATATTTTTTTCCAGTCTCAACCAACAGTTCCGCAGTCTCTAGTTTTTCTTGAGGAGTCTTTGCCATGCCTTTTGGTCCAATACACATGGCAACAGCTGGAACACCATACTTTACCATCAATGGAGCAAGTAAATGAAATCTATTTCCATCTCCCTCTAAATTTATAGAATTAATGATCGGCTTTCCTGGAATTTGTTCAAGCGCAGTTGCAATTACTTTAGGTTCTGTAGAATCAATAACTAATGGTGCATCAATTTCCAAGCTGAGTAGTTTTACAAGTTTTTTCATAAATTCAAGTTCATCTGAGCGTTCAGTTGTTGCAACACAAACATCAAGGCAGTGAGCCCCATCCTCTACCTGGTCTCTTGCAAGTTTTACCAATTCCTCAAAATTGTCATTTAAGACACATTCCTTTGCCTTCTTTGAACCTTGAGCATTTAGTCTCTCTCCAATTATTAGCGGAGCTGGATTCTGTCTAAGGTCAACTGCCTTTAATGCGGAACTGACTCTAGGAGTTTTCAACAATATGGTTCCCAATCACTTTTTCTAAATACCTAGCGATTATTTTCTGTCGCCTTTTCGTCAATTACTTTGCGTAACAGGGAGATATGATCAACATTTGTACCACAACATCCTCCGATTATCCTCACTTTCGGATATTGTTCTAGAAAATCGGCCATAATTTTTGCCATCTCTTGTGGAGCCATTTTGTAGATTGCCCTACCTCCTTGATTTTCTGGCATTCCGGCATTGGGTACAACAAGCAATGGTAATTCATTTTGTTCATTGAGCCACTGAATACTGGGAATCATTTCACTTGGTCCAGTAGAGCAGTTTAATCCAAAAGCATCAATTCCCATCTCAGAGACTGTAGTATATGCAGCCTGGATGTTTGTGCCAAGAAGCATCTTACCATATTTATCCAATGTAACATTTGCAATGATTGGAACTTTTTTGCCAGTTTTTTTAAATGCGTTGTGACAGGCTTCAATTGCAAGTTTTACTTCTAAAATATCCTGACTTGTTTCAATCAGTAAAGCATCAACACCTCCAAGGATTAGACCTTCTGCTTGGATCTCAAAGGCCTCCCTTATCTCATCGGGTTTTATTTGCCCAAGTGACGGATCATTTGAGCTTGGAAGAAAGCCAGTTGGGCCCATGGAACCTATGACGTATCTTGACTTGTCCGTGAATTCTTTAGTTACTTCAACTGCAATCTCTGTTATTTTTTTGTTATATTCCAATGTCTGGTTACCATAACCATATTCTTCTAGCTTTATCTTGTTTGAACCAAATGTATTTGTCTCAATACAGTCTGCTCCCGCACGCAAGTAGGACCTATGAATAGTCTTAATCCATTCTGGTCTTGTAAATGATAATCCATCGTTAAATCCTTCTTTGCCATCTGGAAAGTCTTCAGGTTGGGGATTTAATTTTTGAATCTCTGTACCCATCGCACCATCAAAAAGTACCACCTTTTGTTTCATCAATTGATCTAGAGGAATTTTTTCAACCAAATACAATTCAGACAGGTTGCCATCGATTTAATTCTGTTTTGTTTTGTTATGACACAAATCACCTTCAAAGGTTATAATCAAGTAGTCAGGACAGTCAATTATGACCATAATCTATGAGATTAATCCTCCAAAAGTCATCCAGGATACTATACTATCTCATGATCAGCTATCCGAATCTGTTGAGAAACTAAAAGAGAGAGCTGGTAAGGTCAGCCAAGTATGTGATGGAATTCATCTGACTGATTCAGTGCTTGGGATACCTCGAGTCTCACCCATTACTGCGGGATTTTTCATAAGAAATTCCAACAATAAAATAAGAATTACTGCAAGCATTAGAGTAAGGGATAGAAATCTAACTTCCATCACGCAGACCATATGTGATGCTATTTTGCTAAATTTGAACGGAGTTCTGGTCCTCAAAGGTGATGCACCTCCAGCAGGTCCAACAGATTCTGGACTCATCCCAAGCGATGTTGTAAAACAATTCAATGAACAAGGTTTTGGAAAGAGAATCGACACATATCTTTCGATTTCAAGTAATCCTGATTTTGAAAAGATACATAAAAAAATAGAGGCCCGGCCAAAAGGGTTTGTAACCCAAGTCATAAGTTCCATTGATCAGGTCACAAGAATGGTAGACAAACTAAAACCGCAGGGATTCAAAATAATTCCTTGCGTGTTAGTATCATCTGAAAAGAATTTAAAATCTGCCCAAATGTTAAAACTAGACTGGTCAGAGTATAGCAAAGACTTGGTAGGATTTGTAAAACAAGTAGACAAGATTGCAGGAAATGTATTGGTAAGCTCTCCAAATGACTTTGCAGGTGCACTAGATCTCTTGCAGAGATTAAAGTGATTTTTTGCGTATTAGGTATAACAAAGATGAAAATCAATACCTAGATTAAAATTAAAGATTGGTCTCCAATAGAACGTTATTAGATGAGATTACTTGTATCAATTTTCATATTCGTTGTATTGATTGGACTAGGAGTAGTTTCTTCTCATCCTGCCTCAGCAAATGTGTGGATTCCAGATAATGAATTTTTAGGATATTATGATTCCAATGGAGTTTACACAGTAATAGGCGCAGTAAAAAATACAGAGGATAGGCCAATAATTCCGGGGGTTATAATTAATGTCAAAGATGGCGATAAGGAGATTTCAGATAACTTTACTCTCTCAATTGTAAATTCAGGAAAAGATATTCCGTTTAAGATCAAAATACCAGAAGTAGAAGGTAAAAATGCAATTCTTGAAAAACCCCAAGTCAGTTATGTCATATCAGCCCATGATGCTTTGAGCATTGATGTAATCTATGACAGAACTTTGATTAAACATCCAGATGGTCACACTTCGGGTTTTATTCTAAACAATGATACTTCTCCTGCCTACGGAGTACGTGTTTATGCTGTAATTTATGGTAAAGATGGAAAGGTTTTGGATACTGGTAAAAGCATTGAAACAATTGAAAAGATGGAACCCGGTCAAAAGATTACATTTTCAATATATCCGGATTCTCAGCTTGCCTCAAAGGTTAGTTATTATAGTTGTTTTGCACTAGGTGAGGATCCAACACAGACAATCAAATTACAGAGAAATGGACAACCATTTTACATAACCTACGTATCTTCAGGATATGTAAACGACGCAAAATTTGATGACTTTGCACAGAGTGTCAGTTTCACCATAAGATATCCATTCCCAGACAAAGGATTTGTGAATTTTATGATTCCAGAAGAGTCTGGTGATCAAAAATATACTGTAGCAGCTGATGGAAAGCCAATAGAATTTCTTCAAAGCAAAGACCCAGATGGTTATTGGCATGTAGCATTTAATCTAGCACCACAATCCACAATGCATGTTATAATTTCAGGATTTGAACAACACCCACTATTACCTGTAGGAAATTTCAGAAACTATCTTTTGATAATAATACCAATCGCTGCTGCCATAGCCAGCGTTATAATCTGGATGAAGAAGAAAGGTTAGGATATAATTGGAAGATTCTGTTCTTGCAAAACTTTATTGAGAATTGTCAAATCAAAGATGTTTGACAGATCTGGTTTCTTGTCTCCTAGGAATCCTAGATCATATGCATCATTAGCAGATTTGTCAATGGATGATTTTACAGGATCATAAGTTATCTCCATTCTGGACAAGGCCTCAGAGATTACATCATTTGGAATTGTCTTACCTGTTAGTTTCTGTACTTGCTCGTTGAACCTTTTGATAGATTCATCTTTGTTATTTTTGATCCAAATTGTTTCTTTTACATGAGCTTCTAGAAGTTTCTGTATCATGTCAGGATGACTGTTCAGGTAATCGGTTCTTGCAACAACAAGCGCTGTTGCAAATTCACTATTTGGCCATAAATCTCGCTCATCAAGGAAGATCTTCCCATCTACTTGTTTGACAAGTATAGTTCCCCATGGTTCTGGGACCCATGCGCCATCAATGTCTTTTTTAGTCATCATTGTAACAATATCAGCGGTCTTTGCTGGAATTATTATTACAGAACCACCATTTTCAGAAGTTTTGTAGCCGTTCTTTAAAAGATAAGATCTTAATGCCACATCTTGAGTATTACCAAGTTGTGGTGAGGCAAATTTTTTGCCTGCAAAGTCATGTATGTCATTAATTCCAGAATCATTTCTAATTACAAAAACAGCACCGCCACTTGAGGCACCAGCTATTATTCTTAGTCCTTGACCATCACTTTTGAGATAACCATTGATTGCAGGATTTGGTCCCACATATGCTACATCAATCCTATTTGCAACAAGTGCTTCAATGGCAGATGGACCCGCATTGAATACTTGTGATTCAATCTTAACACCACCTAGACTATTTTGAAAATCGCCACTACCAATTCCGATTACTGCTTGGGCGTGATTGATATTGGCAAAATATCCTAGTCTTAAAACGTCAGATGTTGTATCCCCATGAGGCATTGAACGCACATCATAATGCGCGGTTAATGAAACTATTATTACTGCAATCATAATTCCTCCCGCAATTGAAAACTTTGATCCTGGCTTCATCATCACATCACTATCGATGATTATCCAATCCCCACTTTCTTCTGATTTTATCTTCCATTTTATGTAAAAGTAACCTATCAACCAATAAACCAATAGCAAAAATTGTGATCATACTTGCAATTACCTGACTCATATCCAAAAATTCCCTTCCAACAGAAAGAATATGTCCAAGTCCCACGATTGACATGAGTATCTCTGCACCGATTATAGCATGCCATGCAAACGACCATGCTTGTCTTAGACCGATTATCAAAGAAGGAGTAGCGGCAGGAATTGTAACATGTCTAAATAACGAAATTCCCTTTGCCCCCATATTTTTTGCTGCATCAAGATAGATTGGAGGTATGTTTCTGATACTGCTATAAGTTGAAATCATAATTGAGAAAATTGAACTCATTATTACGACAAACATTATTCCAAGTTCATTGAAACCTATGAGTAGAATTGAGAACGGAACCCAAGCTATACTAGGAAAAGAGAGCAGACCTGCTGAAAATGAGTTCAAAGTCTTTCCAAATCCCTTGAATTTCACCATCGTAAATCCGATTAATGTTCCAAGAGTAAGTGAGATTGCAAAAGCACCAAATAATCTTATCAGAGTCACACCTATACTTTCAGGCAAGGAGCCATTCCACAATATCTTGACAAAGGTCTCAGCTACCATTGCTGGGGAGGGAAGAGAGATCTTTGGCCATATTCCAAGCATGAATATAATTTGCCATACGCCAATAAATGCAGCTATTAATAATGCAGTATTTGCAGCGTCGTCAAGATTACGTCTAGATTTTTTTGACATATTTTCAGTCATTGTATCTCATCCTTTGTTTGTGCAATAACTTCACTTTTTAGTTCATCAAGAATTTGATGATAATATTTTTGAAGGTTTTCATCTTCCGCAAGTCTGGGTCTTCGATAATCAATTATTATTTCCTTTTTGATTTTGGATGGCCTATTTTTAAAGATCTCAACTTTGTTTCCAAGTATTACAGATTCTGAAATATTATGTGTGACAAATATGATGGTCTTTTTTGTCCTCTCCCAGATCAGTTGTAATTCAACTAACAGTAAATCTCTTGTCTGTGAATCAAGTGCAGCAAAAGGCTCATCCATTAAAAGAATTTCAGGATCCATTGCAAGAGCTCTTGCTATTGCAACCCTTTGTTTCATTCCAGTTGAAAGTTGATACGTATACGAATCTGCAAATTTTGTAAGCTGCATCATATCCAAGTATCTCTCAGATATCTCTCTGCGTTCATCTTGTGGAATACCTGCCATCTTTAATCCAAATTCTACATTGTCAATTACTTTGAGCCACGGAAATAATGCACCCTCTTGGAATACCATTGTCCTGTCAGGGCCAGGAGTAGAGATTGGTTTCCCGTTAAGAAGAATTTCTCCAGAGTCTGGTGTTTCAAGTCCAGCTACAATATTTAGAAAGGTAGATTTTCCACATCCCGACGGTCCAACTATACATACAAAGTCTCCCTCTTCAACACTCAGATTAATACCATCTAAAGCAACAATAGAATTTCCATTATGATCAAAGTGCTTTACAATATTTTTGGCCTGAAGTTTAGTCAATTCTCAGAAATCCCCCTTGTTGATGGTTCCAAGAATAGTTACAACTATGATTCCCGTACTGGGTATGAATTTCATATAACAGCGTTATAATATATTGGTTAAATAGTGATCGAATTTTAGCTTGGACTAATTTGTTTTGCAACTCAATTAAAAACTAATTTTACATTATTTTTCAAAAAACAAAATCGATCTATTCTTTGATCATAAAAGATAAATGCTAAAATCTGAACACACAAGACCTCGATGAAAGGAAAAGCAATTCTAGCTTTCTCTGGTGGACTTGATACTTCGGTCGTCATAAAATATCTCCAAGACAAACATAATCTCAATGTTGTAACAGTCACAGTAGATGTAGGCCAAGAAGATAATCTCAAAAAGATTTCAGCCAAAGCAAAAAGTCTTGGAGTTCTAAAACATTACAACATAGATGCACGACAAGAATTTGTAGATGATTTTATTTTTCCAGCAATTAAAGCAAATGCACTTTACCAAAAGAAATACTGTCTTGCAACTGCTCTTGCACGACCATTAATCGCACAAAAAGTAGTAGAGATTGCAAAAAAAGAAAATGCAACAGCACTTGCTCATGGTTGCACAGGCAAAGGAAATGATCAAGTAAGATTTGATGTCACATATCGTTCAGGTTCTAATCTTCCAATTATTGCACCAATACGAGATCTAAATCTAACACGTGATGTAGAACTAAAGTATGCACAAAAGCACAAGATTCCAATTGATACAACTGCCAAAAAATTCAGCATAGATCAAAACTTGTGGGGAAGAGCAATAGAAGGAGGAGATATGGAAGATGCATTCTCTGAACCACCAGACGATGCATTCATCTGGGTCAAGACAAAGAATTTACCAGATAAACCACAATACTTGGAAATAAAATTCGAAAATGGAATACCTGTAGCAGCTGATGGAAAACGTATGAGTTCAATTGAACTAATCAAGTACATCAACAAGAAAGCAGGGGCTAATGGAGTAGGAATTGTAGATCACATAGAAGATAGAGTTGTTGGAATAAAATCAAGAGAAGTATACGAGACACCAGGTGCCTCATGCATAATTGAGGCACATACAGATCTTGAAAAAATGGTGTTAACAAAACACGAATTAAAATTCAAAACAATGGTCGATGCAGAATGGTCATGGTTAGCATATTCTGGATTGTGGCAAGATCCATTGAAAACAGATTTAGATATGTTTATCAATGCTACACAAAAGAGGGTTAGCGGATCTGTCAAGCTCAAAATGTTCAAAGGAAGCCTCAGAGTTGTTGGAAGAAAATCAGAATATTCATTGTATAGCCATGACTTGGCAACATATGGATCTGGTTCTACTTTTGACCAAACACTTGGAAAAGGATTCGTTGAGCTATGGGGACTTCAATCAACAGAAGCTAATAAATTACTAAAAAAGAGGTGAATGATCAAATATGAATTGTCCAGAATGTGATGCAATAATAAGAATTCCAGACGACGCAAGTGTTGGAGAGATAGTCTCGTGTCCTGATTGTGGGGCAGATTTTGAGATTGCTTCCAAGAATGGCGCCGTATGCGAATTAAAGCATGCTGAGAAAGTTGGCGAAGATTGGGGAGAGTAAATGCCCAAAGTTCGAATCGTGTTCGATAGAGTAAGGCTTGAGGAAAAAATGCTCGAGCAGAAAGCAATCGAGCTTGGACACGATACGAAGATGATCGACGCAAAAACCACTCAGTTCACCACCGAAAGTAAAAAAAATGATTACGATTTTGGAGATGTCGTTTTAGAAAGATGTGTCAGCTACTTTCGTGGTCTTCATTTTACAGCAGCTCTTGAATTTTTAGATATTCCAGTATTAAACAGAACTGAGGTTGCAAACAATTGTGGAAACAAGATGCTAACCTCACTTTTATTAAAAAAACACAATGTACCAACTCCCAAAACATACTTTGCATTCTCACCAGAAACAGCAATTGAAACACTGGAAAAAGTAGGATATCCACTTGTGATAAAGCCAATCATAGGAAGTTGGGGAAGAGGTATAGTATCTCTAAGAGACAGAGAGACTGCAGATGCGATAATCGAAGTCCGAGAACTAAATGATGGACCATTGGACAGAATTTACTACTTGCAAGAGATGGTGAATCGTCCACCAAGAGACATTCGTGCCATATCAGTAGGAGATCAATTGATTGCCGCAATGTACCGAACCTCCACTGGTGGTTTTAAGACAAATATTGCTTTAGGAGCAGAGCCAATCACATGTGAAATTACAAAGGATCTAGAGGATATTTGTATGAAAGCATCCAAGGCCGTAGGAGGAGGAATTTTGGGCATTGATGTCATGGAAGACGAAAAACGCGGGTTTGTCGTTCATGAAGTAAATAATACTGTAGAATTCAAAGGAATGGCAAGAGTTGCCAAAAGAAACATCCCAAAAGAAATGATCGACTATGCAGTAAGATACGCCAAGCGATAATCGCAATAATTGAAAAAAATTTTAGAGTTTAAATTATACTATGTTATGGTAGGAGAGTATCAATGAAAGTTGGTGTGGTCGGAGCATCAGGGTATGTTGGAGGAGAAATTCTCAGACTACTTGTAAGTCACCCACATGCAGAAATTTCAATGGTAACTTCTAGACAATATGTAGGAGAATACATATCAAGAATCCAGCCGGGTTTGAAAGGATTTACCGATCTAACATTTTCAGAACTTGATTATGATAAATTAACCGACAAGTGCGATCTAGTATTTACTGCAGTACCACATGGAACTGCAGTTGACATAGTAAAAGCACTATACGACAGAGGAATGAAAGTAATTGATTTGAGTGCAGATTATAGATTACACAATCCTGCTGATTATGACAAGTGGTATGGTTGGCAACATCCACACCCAGAATTGTTAGAAAAATCAGTCTTTGGAGTTCCAGAACTTCACAGAGAAGAGATTAGAAAATCTCAGCTTGTATCATGCCCTGGTTGCATGGCAGTAACATCAATTCTTGGACTATATCCTTTAATCAAAAAGAATCTCATTGATACTGAACATATCATAGTTGATTCAAAGATTGGTTCTTCAGGCGCAGGTGCTGGAACTGTTTCAGGAACACATCATGCAATGAGGTCAGGTGTAATCAGACCATACAAACCAGCAAAGCATAGACATACTGGAGAAATCGAGCAAGAATTATCCCAAGCAGCTGGAAGTAAAATAAAAGTATCAATGAGTCCTCATGCAGTGGACATTGTAAGAGGAATTCTATGTACAAACCATGTATT
>JAHEXH010000025.1 GCA_023252235.1 Nitrosotalea sp. | reverse complement strand
CTTTGAATCCTACGCGTTCTTGCAAATCAGCATAGCTTTGAAATTTTTTCTTTTCTCTTTCTTCTAACATTGTTTTCATGTATGTTTTTCCAATTCCTGGAATTAATTCAAGTGCGTGAATTCTGGGAGTCAAAGGTCTTGCATTGTTAAGATAATCTACAAATCTTGCTTCGTTGTGAGTTACAATGTTTTCAACGACGCCAGGTAATTCGCTTTGAGCAGATGAAGAAATTTGGTCGTATTCCAGCTTTCCTAAAACAGAAAGAATTTTGGTTCTTCCTTCTTTTCCAATGTAGATTCTTTCACCTACATCAAATGCTGAATTTTGAACTCCAAGAACTTCCAAGATTGTGAGTCGGTCTTCCCCTATCGCGGTGATAATTATGCCATCACGTCCACGTACAGTGGAAGATTTTCCGCGAGGATTAAAATCTAAAACATATGCATATTCCTCATACTTTCTAGGTGGGGATTGAGCCCTGTGCAAAATAAATTTCTCCTTGAAACTTAAGAATGCCCCTTGATTATTTTGAGCATTTTTTCTAGAGTTTCAGCAAGAATGAGTTTTTTCCAACCAAATGTAAATGAACGTAGCTCGGCTAAGCTTGTTGGTCTAATATTTACAATTTCTACGGCCTCTTCTTCTGTCAAATCACAATCTTTCATTAGTTGTTTTTTCATTTCTTTAGCATCTTTAGGATCTATTTTTACAAATTTTGTAACATAATCATATGTCCAACGTTGGATTTGATCCATTTCTTCAACATCAACTTTTCCTAGAATCTCTTTAACTTCTGAAAGAGAAATGCTTTGTTTCTTTTTTATCTCTTCCATGATTATACACCGAATGGTTTGATATGATCTAATCTAGTGATTAAGGTTTTTGTTTTGTTTCCTAATTTTACGTCTAAAGTAATGGCACGTCTACCAACATTTGTTATTCTACCTACTTTACCATGATATCGTCTATGGGGTAATCCTTTGTGTTGTCTTGGATCGATAATAACAAGGGCTTGTTCACCTTCATGATATTCTCGAAGTAGAAAAGATACGCCTCGTGGAGCAGTTTTAGTCATTACTGCTCTTGCTTTGTGCTTAAATCCATGTGAACGACCGTGTGACTTCTTAGTTGCCATATCTGAGTAGATTCCCCAATAACCCTATTTTAACACTTACGACTTGAAATATCCAATTTGCCAACAACATCGGTTCTAAGTTGTCCACACGCAGCTGAGATTTCAGACCCTTTTTCAACGCGTACTGTGCAATTCACACCTGCATTTAGCAATATTCTTTCAAATTCAAGAACACTTTTTCTAGATGGACGCTGAAAATTACCCGCGGTTGGATTTATTGGGATTAGATTTACATGAGAACCATTTCCTTCCAATAACGAGGCAAGTTCTTTTGCAATTTCTGGAGAATCATTGACATTTTCAATTAATGCATACTCAAATGTAACACGTCTTCCTGTCTTTTTGAAATAACTTTTTCCAGCTGCAATCAAGTCCTCTACCGAATGAGGGCCTGCAGTTGGAACTAACTTTTGACGTAGTTTATCATTTGGAGAATGCAATGATATGGCCAGTCCAATTTGAAGATCTTCATCAGCAAGTCGTTCTATACCTGAAATTATTCCTATTGTAGAAATGGTAATATTTCGTTGTCCAATGCCAAAACCTCTTGCGTGTGTCAATAAAGTAACAGCACGTATTGTCTCATCATAATTTGCCAAAGGTTCACCCATCCCCATAAAAACCAAGTTAGTTACATGTTGGCCACGTTTTTCAAGAAGTTCTGCAAAATGAATTACTTGTGCAACTATTTCTTCTGCTTTGAGATTACGTTCAAATCCCATTTGTCCTGTTGCACAAAATGTACAACCCATTGCACAGCCAACTTGTGTTGAAACACAAATAGTAGATCTTGGATGACCATTGATTTTAGTGGATTGGTATTGTATCAAAACTGTTTCAACAGGAGTTCCATCTGCTAAATTAAGAAGTAATTTTGTGGTATCTCCATCTTCACTTACAACACGATGAATTTCAGTTGCAGAACCAATCGCGTATCCTTCCTCAACAAGTTTATCTCGCATAGCAGTTGGCAATTGTCGTATTTCTGATATGTTCTTTGGAAATTTATAATAAAGTGGATAAAGAATTTGGTCTGCACGATATCGTGGTTGACCCATATCCATAACCATCTTTTCCATTTCTTCTGGGAGTAAACGATAAAGATCTTTCATATGCTCACTTGTGAATATACGTATTCAATCATTACTTTAGTAAGATCGTATTATAATTTAATCAATACTCAACAAAATACAGTTGGAAAATAAAATAAAAAAATAGATTAGATGTAAAAATAAAGGAGAAAAAGAAGATTTTACTCTTCTAGCAACTCTAAATCATCAGAGTCAGAATCGTCCGTAGTTTGAACTAGTTCTAGTTCAGATGAATCTTTGGTTTGAACTAGTTCTAGTTCAGATGAATCTTTGGTTTGAACTAGTTCTAGTTCATTGGATTCAACTGAAATTTCAGATTCAGGTTCTTTACTTTTTTTGGTTGCTTTTTTGGTTGTTTTTTTCGTGGGTTTTTTTTCTGCATCCTCTAAATCCATCACTCCAGATTCACCCAAAGCAAAGAGCACCTCTTCTTCAGGATGATGTGGACTATCAACCATTCGTGCGATTCGTTTCTTGCCTGATTTCTTAAAGTATATTCTGTAGGTACTTGTATGTGCAACTACATTTCCACCTATTGGACGAGTTGGATCACCAAAGAAAACATCAGGAGATGCCATGACTTGATTTGTTGCAATTGCAGCACAATTGTAGGTCTCAGCAATTCTGGATAACATGTGAACAAAGTGATTTAGCTTTTGTTGTCTGTTTGATAGGGTTCCTCTACCAAGATATTCAGCACGGAATAATCCAACTGCGGAATCCACAACAATGAGTTTGACATTATGTTCTTCAATTATCGGACCTGCTTCCTCAAGGATTAATGTTTGATGTGCACTGTTATAGGCACGTGCAACAATTATTCTATCAAGAACTTTTTCTGGATCCATTTCATGTGCTTGTGCAATAGACACAATTCTTTCAGGTCGGAAAGTATTTTCTGTATCAATATACAAAACACCACCATCTAACCCACCTTCTGATTTTGGTTTTTGAACCATCACGGATAAGGTATGTGCAAATTGAGTTTTACCTGAACCAAATTCGCCGTAAACTTCTGTAAGTGCTTGTGTTTCAACACCTCCATCAAATAGTGTGTCAAGACAATTAGTGCCAGTTGTAATTTTACCAATATCTTGTCTACGTTTGTAAACTTCAGTCGCTGAAACAAAATCTCGGGATAGTAATCCAGTTTCAACTAGATATTGTCGTGCTTTATTGACAATTTTTTCTGCAGTATCTTTTTCCATACCAGTTATTTCTGCAATTTCCACAGGACCTCTTACAATAAGATCCATAACATTGTGTACTCCCGCATCAGATAATTTTCTAGTAGTTACAGGACCTACGCCCTCTAAACTATCTAATCTTAAATCTTCTACCATACCGTAT
>JAHEXH010000008.1 GCA_023252235.1 Nitrosotalea sp. | reverse complement strand
GCAAAGAATCCAAATCTAAAGAAATATTCCTAATTGTATTATGAGCACTCATAACCCAAATGATGATAGAAATCCAAGCGATGCAGAAGTTTCTGCCTTAAAGGATAATGCACTAAAAACTCTTCTTACTGCTGAAGCAAGATTGAGACTAAATAATGTTAGAATGGTTAAACCTGACCTTGCAGCAATGGTTGAGAATTATCTCTTAGGATTGGCATCGCAGGGAAGATTAAATTCGCAAATCTCTGACGATCAGTTAAAGCAAATTCTATTATCTATTCAACAACCCAAGCGAGATTTTAAGATTAACCGCAAGTAATTCTAAGGAAAATATATTAGGGGTAAATTGAACGGTTACAAATATGAAAGCAGTTGTTTATGAAAAATATGCTCCAAATGATGATTACAAGTCAATTCTAAATGTAAAAGAAGTACCTGATCCAAAACCAAAGCCAAACGAGGTTGTTTTCCGTGTAAAGGCAGCAGCCTTAAACTATAATGATATCTGGGGAATGCGAGGACAGCCAGTACCAGTTCCATTACCACACATTTCTGGTTCCGATGCTGCAGGTGAAGTTATTGCAGTAGGAGAAGATGTTACAAACTTCAAAGTTGGTGACCGAGTTGTTTCTCATTCAAACATGTCATGTAGAGTCTGTGAAGCATGTACTGATGGACGAGAATTTGATTGTCAAAAGAGAAGCATTTGGGGATTCCAAACAGGACCATTGTGGGGTGCGTTCTCTGAAATTACTCACTTACCTGAAGTTAATGTTGCAAAAATTCCAGAAGGTCTAAGCTATGATGAAGCAGCAGCTGCATCTATGACATTACTTACTTCATGGCACATGCTTGTAGGGAGAGCAAAAATTCATCCCGGTCAAACAGTCCTTATCATGGGAGGTGGATCTGGTGTAGGAAGCTTTGGAATTCAGATCGCAAAACTATACAATTGTAACGTTATCGCTACAGGAAGCCCAGATAAGCTAGACAAACTAAAAGAACTTGGAGCAGATTTTGCTGTTGATCATAGAAAACCAGATTGGAGCAAAGAAGTAAGACAAATTGCAAAACCACTAGGTGGTATAGACATTTCATTTGATCACATAGGTCAAACTCACTGGAATGACCAACTCACTTTGCTAAAGTATGGTGGAACATTGGTTACATGTGGAGCAACCACTGGATACGATGCAAAAACCGATTTGAGACACATATTCTTCAAAGGAACAAACATCTTAGGATCAACACAGGGAACAAAAGCAGAATTAGAACAAGGATTGTACTGGATGGGTAAAAAGAAAATTAAAGCTATAATAGATTCAGAATATAGCTTTGAAAATGCAGCCGAAGCACATACTAAAATGCTTACTGGAAAAGGACTGGTTGGCAAAATATTGCTCAAACCATAAATAAATTCTATTTATGGCAAGGCTCCTTCGTAGTCTCTTGTTTGTTCCAGGTAATAATAGCCGCTTTTTAGAAAAATCCAAGTCTCTACGTGCAGACATTATCTGCTTTGATCTGGAAGATTCTGTTCCCTTTGAAGAAAAAAAATCAGCAAGAAATCTAATAAAAAATGCACTAAAAAATAGATCTGAATATCATTCTGAAATTTATGTGAGAACAAATTCTCCGGCATCTGGTTTGATACCTGATGACTTGAAAGAAATTATTCAAAAAGGTGTCGATGGTGTTGTGATTCCAAAAGTAGACACGGCAAATGATATAAAAAAAATTGAAAAGACTATGATTGGACTAGAAAAGAAACGTAAACTACAACCAATTGAAATCATTGCATCGATTGAATCTACGATGGGAGTTGTAAATTCTTATGCTATAGCTTCATCTAGTAAAAGAGTATCAGCATTAGTCTTTGGGGTGTTTGATTTATTAAATGATCTAGGTGTGGAATATACTAAAAACTCAGAAGGGTCCATATATTCAAGAACAAAAATTCCAGTAGATGCAAGAGCTGCAGGAAAATATGCAATTGATGCAATCTGGCAAGATATTGATGACGTTGTAGGATTAGAGCAGGATTCCCTTACTGCCAAAAACTTGGGCTATGTGGGTAAAAGCATTATTCATCCAAACCAAATCGATATTGTTCACAAAGTATTCTATCCAACTCCCTCGGAAATAGAATGGGCAAAAAAAGTCATTAATGCATATGATTTAGCCAAGAAAAAGAAAAGGGGAGCTACAACAGTTGACGGGAAAATGATTGACGAAGTACATTACAAAAGGGCTGTAACTCTGTTGAATTCAGTAAAAAATAATAAAATAAATTCATAATTCTCATCTAAAATTCCTTCATAATTTTCTATTGAAGATAAAATATGATGCAGCAGATATATGACTAAATTGTAGATCTGTCTATTATTTGATAAACATAAATCATCTAGATACAAATAAGAACTTATCAATCATGTTTACTGGAATAATTGAAGGCTTGGGCAATATTGTCAGATTTGATAAAAAAACAAGCAACCGTAGTGCTGCAAAAATGAAAATAAAACTAGGTAAAATTGCAAAAGGACTTAAAATCGGAGATAGTGTTGCAATAAATGGTGTATGTCTTACTGCAATAAATATTTCAAAAGATGTTGCTGAATTTGAAATGATTGGTGAAACAATAAAAAAAACTAATCTTGGTTCCTTAGAAAGTGGTGATAAAGTCAATATTGAAAGAAGTCTCAAAGTTGGTGAACGACTTGAGGGACACTTTGTATTAGGACATGTTGACGGTGTTGGTATAATTTCCAAGATGGAAAAGCAACCAAATCAAATACAAATATGGACAAAAGTTCCAAAAGAATTATCGAAATACATTATCAAAAAGGGATCTGTTACAGTTGATGGTATTAGTCTGACAGTTGTAGATGTACTCAAGGATCAATTTTCCGTTTCAATAATACCACATACTATGAAGATAACTAATCTGAATTACAAAAAAGTTGGCGATAAAGTTAATATCGAAACTGACATACTGGGAAAATATATTTTATCTGATGATTAGTCAATTACCATTATTTTGGTAGTTACCAATTTTCTAGTAAGATTTATAACAATAATGAAAAGCTGATCATATAATGTCTTTAGAAGAAGCTATTTCATCACTTAGACGAGGTGATTTTATTTTACTTCATGATGGAGGCAAACGAGAAAATGAAGTAGATATGGTAATTGCAGCAGAATTTGTAACTCCGGAGCATATAGCACGTATGCGTAATGATGCCGGAGGGCTAATTTGCATGTCAGTAAATCATGAATTTGCAACTAGTTTGGGTCTTGACTATATGCATGAAATTCTTTTTAGCTCTCAAAAATTTGATTCTGATTCAAAGAAGATGATTATAGGTACTGCCCCATATGGAGATAGGCCTTCTTTTTCAATTTCAATTAATCATAAAAATACATTCACTGGAATAACTGATAAAGATAGAGCGTTAACAATTTCTGAAATGGCACGATTATACAACAGTGAAAATAATGAAAAGAAAGAAGTTTTCAATTCTACCTTCAAGACGCCTGGTCACGTTCCTATGCTTATTGCTTCAGAAGGGTTATTATCAAATAGACTTGGACATACTGAGATGTCAATTTATTTAATGAAACTTGCAGGACTCACACCAGTTACAGCAATCTGTGAAATGTTAGATTCCAAAACGTATACTGCATTATCAACAGAAAAAGCTAAACAATATGCTAAGGATTGTGCTATACCATATTTTGATGGAACTAATCTTGTTAAATTTACCAAGGAGCATTAGTTTTGAATATTGCGATTGTTGTTGCTGAATTTAATAGTGAAGTGACATTAAAAATGATGGAACTAGCTACCGAAAAGGCAAAAGTATTGAAGATTAATGTAAAGTACACCTGTAAAGTACCAGGTGTGTTTGACATGCCTCTTTTAATTGACAAATTATTACAAAAAAAAGATGTTGATGCTGTAATAACTCTAGGTGCAGTAATCAAAGGACAAACCAAACATGATGAACTCATTTCATCCGTTACTGCAAAAGCATTAGCAGAACTTTCAATAAAATATCAAAAACCAGTAACATTAGGAATAACAGGACCTGGAATGAGTGATAGACAGGCACATCAGCGAATACGACCAGTTGCTGAGAGAGCTGTAGAGGCCGCAAAGAAATTATCTGAAGAGCTAGAGAAAATTGAAAATGATTCAACTAACCATAATTAAGATCACTGGATATGGACCATGGACTCTAACCTTGGGCAGTGATCGAGAACATAGACTTCAGATGCTTCAAGCATCATTGTACAAAGAGATACAAAATTTGTTTTCAGAAAGAAGTTGTATTGCATTTCCTAACCGATTTGATGAAATCTTTGTAATAACTAATGGTCTTTCAATTTATGATCATATAGAAATTCAAAAGCAACTAGTAAAGTCCTTTGAATTGGGCTTGTCTATGTCTATAGGACAAGGTAACACTCCATTTGAAGCAAGTTCAAATGCTGACAAGGCGCGACGTTCTAATACAGTGTTAAGCAAGGATCATAATATTTTTGGATTGCCACTAAGAAAAGATGAAGATTTAGTTCAGATTATACACATGGATGTGGATGGTTCTACTTCAGTCTCTGCAAAAAAATCACCTTATGAAGTATCATTGCTTATTATCAAATTATATTCAGAAATGTCCGAATTCTTTCTGCAAAGAAATTCACTTGCATTTTTTATGGGAGGAGATAATTTTATGATAATGAGTTCAGATGTCAATAAGGAAGAAATAACAAAATTTCTTGAAATTGTAAAACAAAAATATGATATTTCTTTTAACTGTGGAATCGGAACAGCAAAGACCGGAAGAGATGCAGCCAAGTTAGCTACTCAATCGTTAGATAAGATCCGTGAACTTAGAGATTCGGGCAAAAAAGATACACGAATTCTTGAGATAACATGCTGATAAAAAATATCAGTCTTCTTTATGGTAAAGAACTAGATTATATTCAAAATACCAATGTGCGAATTTCTGGAAAATATATTGAACAGATAGGGACAAAACTCTCGCCACATGACGATGAATCAATACTTGACTGTGAAGGTCTACTAATGATGCCTGGACTAATTAACTCACATACCCATATTGGTGATTCTATAGCAAAAGATGTAGGTATTGACTCTGATGTTGAAGAAAAGATACATCCAGTTAGCGGATTCAAACAAAAAATTCTTAAAAATTCTGATAAATTACATCTTGCTAGTTTTATTAAAAATTCATGTATTTCAATGATTAGAAAAGGTATCACATCGTTCATTGATTTTCGAGAGGGTGGCATTGAAGGAATTAACCTATTAAAAAATACTACATCCAATATTCCAATAAGACCTATCATCTTGGGACGAATTGAATACTATCAAGACTCAAAATCTATCAAGAACAATATTCCTATTCCAGAATCAGGTAAACTGGATCTAAAAAATATTCTAACTAATTGTAATGGGCTTGGAATTAGTGGTCCAAATGAGTTTAGTAATTCTGTATTAAGATATTTTGCAACAACAAAAAAGATTCGTGCTATACATTCAGCCGAGACTGAAGAAAGTAACAAAATATCTCAAAAGATGTATGGAAAAACTGAGACTCAAAGAGCCCTGCTTTCAAAACCGAATTTTTTAGTTCACATGACTTATGCCTCAAAAAAAGATCTTGTAATGGCAACTAAAAACAAAGTAAACATTGTCATATGTCCAAGAGCAAATGGTTCGCTTGCAGAAGGTATTCCTGATGTCAATCTAATGCTTGATGCTGGTTGTAATGTAGCAATTGGTACTGATAATGTTATGATAAACTCACCTGATATGTTCAGGGAAATGGATTATCTCTGGAAAGTCTCAATGGGTATGAAGAAAAAAAGATTAATGCCAAAAAATATACTTCAGATGGCTACTACAAACGCTTCAAATCTTTTGGGCGATAAAGTTGGAGTTATTCAAAATAACAAAATAGCAGACTGCATATTCCTTGAAAAACATTCCATCGATTTAGAACCGATGCATAATCCTCATGCCTCAATCGTTCAACGTGCTTCCGAAAATACGATAAAAGCAGTAATGTATGAAGGGAAACTAGTTCATGGTAAAATCTAGACCTTACGTAATACTTAGTGCTGCCATGAGTATAGATGGAAAATTAGCTACTCGTACTGGTAGATCTAATCTTTCATCCAAAAAAGATTTGGTAAGAGTTCATAAACTTAGAAAGACAGTTGATGCAATACTTGTTGGAAAAAATACGATAAATGTTGACAATCCTCTGCTTACTGTTAGATATGTGAAAGGGAAAAACCCAATTCGTGTCATTCTTGACTCAAAGGGAAGTTTATCTTCTAAATCTAAAGTGATCAGAACTGCAAAACAAATTCCTACAATACTTGTAGTGTCAGAAAATGCTCCAAGAAAAGTTGAGAGATTTGTTGCAAAGGGAGTTGGAGTAATAAGATGTGGAAAGAACAAAATCGATCTAAAGAAATTATTAAAAATTCTTGGAAAAAAGGGAGTCAAGAGAATTATTGTTGAAGGTGGAGGTACAACTAACTGGTATTTTTTCAAGGAAAAACTAGTGGATGAGATTGCAATAACTGTTACACCATATGTTCTAGGAGGTAATACTGCAATTTCTCTAGTTGAAGGTGATGGTTTTAGAGAAATACCTAATTCCTTTAAATTAAAAAAGATTGAGAAAATACAAAATGAAATAGTTTTACATTATGTTTCTTAATGTTTTAGATCATCACGTAACTGATCAATTTTGCTTTGTAGTGCTTTTTTGAGCTTTTCATTTTTTGAAAGATTTACCAATTTTCCACAAGTTGGACATTTGAAGGAAAGATCAAGAGCTTTTTCAAAGGTTAGTTTTTGACAGTCTTCATTTCCACAATGATAAAAGTCTGCAGAGTTTTCATAATCTACTCTCTGTTGTAATCTATCTACAATCTTTTTCTTTTGATTCTCTATGAAATTATCTACTTCGTCTCTTCTTGCTCTCCATCTGTAGACAAACCAACCTTTCTTTTCGTCCTTTACTCTTATTCCTGTTATCAAAGCTTTACCGAAAAGATCATACAAGACCTTCCTGACTATGTTGATTCTAAGTCCAGTTGAGCTTGCAATTTCCTCATCAGTGGCATCCTCTGTATTAAGCAAAGAACGTGCAACCTTGAGATATTCATCTCCTCCAATTAATGCAGCAATTTTTACAAAAGGATCTTCATGCTCAACTGACATCGTACATTTCCTTCCTGATATCCATATTTAATCAATGGTTTTAAACCTGTTTTTATCTGATACGTGACTCAAAATTGATATTTAGTCAGATAAATTTGTAGTTTTGGTAATTACATTTTTTCCTTTTTTTGTCGGTATTATCTCTCGTTCTCCATCAGAATATTTTTTCTGAAGATACTGCCCTTGCAAAATTCTGTCAAGTAATATTGCAAGAGCTGAAATCTCTGAATGTGGCTGATTTCCAATTGCAACATTGTAATCAGACATATCATATGCTTCCCTTGGAACTTTTTCAGCCCCTACAATAATCAAAATTTTATCTTCCTTCCTTATCTCATCCTGTATAGTGTTAATGTTTTCACCATACATTGTCAAATGAACTATCTTGAATGATTCCTTCTTTTTTAATCTGATAATCTCCTTCCAGTTCTCAATAATTTCTACTTTGAAATCACTACCCCACATTTTATTTACTTTAGAAATAGTTTCTTTAATCTCTGGATTTGCATCGTACATGTATATTTTTGAGGCACCAAATGCTCTGGATACTAGAGTAACATGTGTTGTTACTCTATCATCTCTGACAAGGCGCGTACCAATGCGTAAAACTTCAATTTTCATCTCTGCATTTTTCTTATCTTTGGTGGTTTTGGTATTTCGGTTTTTCTGCCTGTTATTGGTATATTCTCTATTACCTGATATACTAGAGACTTTAATTGAGTGATGTTGTATCTGGTTGTGGAAGATATTGGTAACCACTTTTTAACATCATCCATGCCTAATTGATTAGCTTTCTCTGAAATTTCTTCTTTTGAAATCAAGTCTGATTTGTTGAGAACAAAAATCATCTTATCTTTGCTTACTCCAATCTCATCTAAAGTAGAAATACAACTTCTGAATTTTTTTCTTAACTCTAAAATATTATCGCTTATATCGATTACAACTATTACAACATCTGTATACACGAGCTCTTCAAGAGTTGACTTGAATGCTGCTACCATATATGATGGGAGTTTACTTATGAAACCAACAGTATCTGAAATTAAAACCTCTGAATTTTTGAGAGTAATCTTTCGTGTAGTTGTAGAAAGAGTAGTGAAAAGTTTTGAACTTTCTTCTTTTTCCTCTCCTGTTAGTATATTAAAAAGTGTAGTCTTTCCCGCTGATGTGTATCCAGCAAGAGAGATTGTCTTAAACCCAAATCTTTCTCTTGCTTGTCTATGAAGTGCACGTTGTGTTGATGCTTTCGCTAACTTTGTTTTTACACCATTCATTCTATTTTTAATATCATTAAAATAGACATCTACTTCGAATTTTCCTATTCCCATAAATCCTGGCTGTTCTCCCATCTTTGCTAGTCTGACTTTTTCCCTGGCCCTTGACATTTCATATCTTAATTGTGCCATCTTTACCTGTAAGGTTGATTCCGAACTCTTTGCCCTTCGTTCAAAGATTTGAAGAATTAGAGCTTCTCTATCTAGGATATTCATTTTAAGAGTAGAGGCTAAATTATAATTCTGACTTGGTTTGAGTATTTCATCAAAGATTATGACATCAGGTTTGATGGTACTCAACATTTCCTTGATTTCCTCCACCTTTCCTTCTCCAAGACCATACTTTGATTTATTTAGAAATCTATGTTGTATAATTTTGCTAACTTTATATCCTGCAGCATCACAAAGACCTAGCGCTTCTTTTAGTGAATCTTCTCTATCATATGTTATGAGAATTGCAGAATCTGTCAATATCTTATCGTCATCCTTCACTATCTTATTGCTTTCGCAGAGTTTTTTCTATCGTAACATCTAGTACAATTTCTGCTATGTCGCTTGCATATTCTGATATTCTCCGAATATTTTCACTCATTCTTCTTACCCTGTAGATCTCTTCAGTGTCTTTCAATGTTTTCATACCTTCCTGAACCTTCTTTTCATATTTTGTAATTTCGGCAGTTTTCTGTACCGTTCGTTCTGCTTGATTGGAATCCTTTTTGAATAGTGATAAACATGCCTCGTCCAATACTGATAAAGTAAAGGTGTTCATCTCATGTATGGGTTCAAGTACTGACTTCTTGATTGGTTTTTTATATTCAAGTAAATCTTTTGCTATTTCTGTTGCGTGATCTCCTACACGTTCTATATTTTTCACTATTAATCTGTACCCCAAACAATGGTAGGGACTCTCTATTCCCATCTCATTTAACATATGTTCATTTTGTATGGCTATCTTGAGTTGTCTCATGATGTAGAAACTAAATCTATCAACTTCATCATCGCTGTTTATGACTTCTTTTGCTAGATCAAAATTTGCCTCTTCCTGTGCTAGTAGGGCATCATTTTGCATTGATTTTGCTATTATCAACATTCTTTTTAGTGCCCCATCAACTGAAAGTTCGAATAAATTGATGAGTACTTGAATGGTAATGCCCTCAATAGAATCAGCAGTAATCTCAGTTCCCATTAAAATGCTCTTTACTGCATCTTTGATGGAATTTCTCTGAGACGGCTTTAATCTTCCAACCTTTGATTTTACATTTATGATGGTAAATCCAAGAAGATAAAGTGAAATTAATTTCCTAACTATTGTGGAATCTTCATCTTCTGGTTTGATTTCGATTGTTGCTTCCTCTGTACCTACAGGTTTGTTATGATGTTTTAATGGCACAATTTGTAAATTGGAAACTCCCTGTCTTACTACGGCAACCTGGTCACCCTGTTTAAGGCCCATATCCATTATCCACTGTTTTGGAAGTGAAACAATGTACGAAGATTTTCCTGTAAATTGTATTTTTCTCATCTCCTCATTTGTTCCCATATTACACATATGATGATTATTCTATATAGTTGTTAGGTATTACTATATAGGTCACTTTCATGTTGCAAAAATAATTAACACGGGTAAATTAACATCAATTGTATGGATTCAGTCCTTAAAATCAAGTATACTTTAGATGCACTTTTTGGTCAAGGAGTATCAAAATATCTTCCAAAGGACGTAACAGTAACATATTCAAAAAATACGGGACGAATAAAACATGTACACCAAAATGATAACTTGCTTTGTACATTAAGAACAGATGGCGGTCTTGCTATTACTCCATTTTTTGCTCAGGTACTCATGAAAAGTAAAAAGTTCAAGGAAAACTGCCTTGAAATTGATGATGAATCAAAGGCCTTTGTTCAAGA
The DNA here is from genome assembly GCA_023252235.1 of Nitrosotalea sp. Taxonomy (GTDB): domain Archaea; phylum Thermoproteota; class Nitrososphaeria; order Nitrososphaerales; family Nitrosopumilaceae; genus Nitrosotalea. The sequence goes on along the minus strand of JAHEXH010000008.1, from coordinate 24,328 downwards.
AGGCAGCTCTGTCTTCTGTAAGCATGTAACCTGGTGTGGAAAAAACATAATGATAGGTGGGGATGTAGCAGTTCTTCACAATAACAAAGTAATAGCAGTTGGTAAGGCTGTGTTATCTACAAGAATGATAATGTCATTTAAGAAAGGAGTAGCGATAAAGATCAGGGATAGTTTAAAAAGTACAAACAGTGGAGTATGAATATACCATGATGCGTGGCGGAAACCGCGAGATGCGGAGAATGTTAGACAAAATGGGTCTTGAAATGAAAGATGTACTAAATGTACAAGAGGTCATAATTAAGACAGATACAAAAGAAATCATAATTTCAAAACCCTCTGTTACAGAAATGAAGGCAAAAGATAATTCAATTTTTCAAATAATTGCAGAGAGCTATGAAGAAAGAGAACTCGAAGTACCTATCTTTAGCCAAGAAGATATACTACTTGTAGCACAACAGGCTAACGTATCTCCAGAAGAGGCGACAAATGCCTTGACTGAAGCAAAAGGAGATCTTGCAAGAGCGATATTGCTATTGACAACTAAATGAAATTCATTGATTAAAAACAACACACAAACAATCTTTAAATTTTCTAAGAATTATTCTTAATCATACCCTATCAACCACAAAATAACATAGCAGTGGCAACGGTATCAGGAAAATCATATTTTAAATTTGTAAATATCCTAAGATGTCTTAAACTAAATTTTGATTCTGTGTTGCCAGAAGAAATAACAAGTTCAGATAAAAGATTAATTCTAACTACCGTACATGAATCTTCCAAAATACCAACTAATTTAGTTCTTTTAGATGATGAATTCAATTATCATCCTACTATTATACGCGCAAAAATAGTCGAAAAATTACAATCTGGACTTAGCTATAGTTCATTGGTAATTGGAATTGATCCAGGTAGTAGAATAGGGCTATCGGTTTTTTACTATGAAAAAGAAATTGAGAGTTCATTTTACACATCAACTGATGATTTAGTATCACACATTGTCAAAATTTTGGTAGGGATAAACGCCCAAAGAAAAGTTGTAAAAATAGGAAATGGCACAATGAGAATTGCTCGACAGATTGTAAACTCACTCAATCTCCGATTCTGTTCACACTTTGAACTAGAATTTGTAGATGAGCGTAAAACATCATTGAAAATAAGAAATTGTAACAAGAGGGGAGAGCGTGATAAGATATCAGCCAGATTTATCACAAAAAGGGAAGGCTACAGGCGTCATCTTATTCTCCCTCTTTCTAGAATGGGGTAAAAATATCAAAATCGATCAAAAACCTACCGATGTTTCATTTAAGGATGATCTTTAGATCAAGATGTAAAAGAACGATAGATATTTATATGGATTTTCATTTTTTTCTTGAAAACTATCTAGTTCCAAATTAGATCTATTATAATTATTTGATAAAATGTCTCTTAAAACAATAAAAATTTTTGATCCATGCTTAAATAATTACTATTACTATATGATATACAGGTAACAACATATGACATGTAAAGGAATATGCACAAGATACAAAGCACAGAAGCCAGTAGGAACTGGTCGTTACGCATCAGGACAAAAAAGATGCCAGATTTGTGAAATTTTCATAAAATGGGAAGGTCTTTGGTGCCCTTGCTGCGGATACAGACTGAGAACTAAACCACGAAACCTAAAGTACAAAGCAAAATTACGAGCTAGAGTCGAAGCTGATCAACTAGAAGCTGTTGCTGTAAAGGCTGCAGAAGTAGAGGAGATTGAGTTAGAGCCAATGGTAGTAAAGCCTGCAAAGGCAAAGACTGCTAAAATTGCAAAGGCAAAGACTGCTAAAATTGCAAAGGCAAAGACTGCTAAAATTGCAAAGGTTACGAAGAAAGTAACTGTAGCGCCGGTAGCAATATAGACGTAGTAAGCTGAAGTAAACTGTTGATATCACAGGTCGGTTATACAAAAAAAACCGTCAAGGTGAATCATCGAGATTTCTTGGTACAGATTCTTCCATACGATAATGGAAATTTTATTTCTATTACTGAGGGAAAGGATAGGATAGGAACACTAGTTGTTTCTATTAGTTCAGGCGGTCGAGTAAGTACAGCTGCTGTTATACCATCAAAATCGGAAACAATTTTCCTTAAGATGGTGTCAGAGCGTGTAGCTTCAACTATAAACGGGATCTGTATTTTTTCATTAAATATTGAAAAAGATTTAGATCTTGATAGTATGAAAGTTCTAATGAACGAATTAATGGAGATTGTAAAGCAATGACTTCTGACATGCGAAGCTATCTGGACATCCTTTCCAAAAAGGGTGAATTGGCTGTAATAAAAAAGAAGGTTTCTACAAAATTTGAGATTGCGGCAGTAACCGCCAAGATGGATGGTTCAAAAGCACTGTTATTTGAAAATGTTAAAGATAGTAAATTCCGTGTAGTTTCAAATTTAGTTGGTACACGGAAAAGATTTGCTTATGCAGTTGGTGCTCCTGAAGACAAGATTCATGAAAAAGTAATTTCTTCCATAAAACATGCATCAAAACCCAAAATAATTAAAAAAGCCAAATTCACGGAAAATCAATCAAGGGATCTTTTTACCTTGCCTATAGTAACTCATTTTGAAAAAGAACCGGGTCCTTTTATCACTTCAGCAATTATTTATACAAAAAATCAGGAAATGGGTACACAAAACTCATCATTCAATAGATTGTTGAGAATTGACAAAAAACACTTCTCAATTAGAATGGTGGAAGGAAGACATCTACATAGAACATTTGTCTATGCAAAAGAACACGGTGAAGATCTTAAAGTTGCCATATCGATAGGTGTGCATCCAGCTGTTTCTATTGCAGGAGCATATCAGGCTGATTGGGGAAAAGATGAACTTAATATCGCAAATGAGTTACTACACAAAAAACTTGCTCTTTCCATATCACCTTATTCCGGAATGCATGTGCCATCCGAATCAGAAATAATAATCGAAGGAAGGATTCTCAAAGACAAGACACACAAAGAATGGATGGTTGAAATGCTTCGCACATATGATTTCAAAAGGGCCCAACCAGTTTTTGAGCTCGATAGAATATACTATAGAAATAATCCTATCTTTCATGATGTATTGGCTGGATTTGCAGAGCATCAATTACTAATGGGGATGCCTATTGAAGCTAAAATAAACAAGGAACTAAAGCAAGTCTTGCCTCAAACTAAGAATGTTGTACTAACTGCGGGAGGCTGTAAATGGTTACACGCAGTAGTTCAAATTTCCAAAAAACATGATTCAGACCCAAAGAGGGCAATTGATGCTGCATTTTCTGCTCACAGATCTCTTAAGAATGTGGTAGTGGTGGATGACGACATTGATCCATCTGATCCAATTGCCGTCGAATATGCAATGGCTACTAGATTCCAAGCAGACAAGGATCTAGTAATAGTACCCAAAGTGAGAGGCTCTAGTCTAGACCCATCAAGTGATCAAAAAAATCTTCTTACTACTAAGATGGGAATTGATGCTACAAAATCTTTCTCAAAAAGGGCAGAGGGATTTGAAATTGCTAAAATTCCTGGTGCAGAAAAGATATCATTAAGAAATTACCTGAAATAAAAATTGCATTAAAATTAAAGTGCAGAATCAATCATCAATGCGATAAACAATATTGCGAGATATGGACTTGAAAACTTGAACAATGTCCATGATGCTCTTTCAGATGGTTTTACAAGTAACCATACACTTAGTGCAACCATTATTGCACCAGAAACAATCGCTGTGTAAAGATATACTTCATGAAATAGGTGTTTTCCAGACGCACCCATCATGAAAAATGGAAGTATGCTAAAAAGAACCATCATAAGAGTTGTTCCAGCAATTACACGAACTGATGTCTTTTCAGACTCTACAGCAGTCAACATGGGAACATTGACTTTGTTGTAATCATCCTTTACGTGAAGTGTAAGACTCCATATGTGCATTGGAATCCAAACAAAAACTAATCCTGCCATTACTAATCCTAAATCCCATAGACCTGTAGTTGTAACTGCTACGTATCCAATCATTGCAGGTGCTCCTCCCGAAAATCCTCCTAAAACAATGTTTGTTCTACTTCTCCTTTTGAGTAACTTGCTGTAAACCAGAATGTTATCCGCAAGTCCAAAGGCCATGAAAATTCCCGCCCATGTGTTTATGGCAAACGAACTGACTAATGATATTCCAGCAAGAATTAATCCAAAGTATAATGCCTTTTCAGCAGGGAAAATTCTTCTACTTGGAATTGGTCTATCCTTTGTACGTTCCATTATGGCGTCTATGTCTCTGTCATTATAATTCGTCAGCGTATTTGCAGCAGCAGAACCAGCTATTACGCTACCTATAAGAAGACCCCAAGTTAATGGTGATATTGGAATATGGTAAAGATTAGATGCAGTAAAAGCTGCTCCTATCGCCGTAAAAACTAGGAGATACCATATCTTTGGCTTGGTAACTTCATAGTATACCTTAATTCTTGAACTTGCTTTTGTTGTTAGCACACTCTTACTCACATTTGGAACTTATTACTTATTTATAGGTTGAAAAGGTACTTTTAGCTATTTTGCTGGTTTGTAAGGCATAGGCTTTGTCGTTCTTTTCATTTCAATGAAACTCTCTGAACGCTGAACTCCTTGAATTCTTCCCAATCTTTCAGATATTAGTCGATGCATTTCATCAAGGTTTTTGGCATACATGGTTACAATAATGTCAAATCTTCCTGTTACTTCTGAAATTTCTCTGACTTCTGGGATCTTCATTAGTTCCTGAATTACATTATCTCTCATCTTTGAATCCATGTTTATTCCAGTGAGTGCTTTTACGGTATAACCTAGTTCTCTATCGTTTACCACTATTGTAAAACGTTCAATGAGCTTTCTCTTGATTAGTCTCTTAATTCTACTATATACTACAGAAGAATTTACGTTAATCTTCTTTGAAATTCGTGGAACTGATATGTTTGCATCTTGTGATAATTCCGATAAGATTATCATGTCTAAATCATCAACTTTTGTCATTCAAAACACCGATTATTGTGAATAAATGGATCTTATTAAAGTTGTTAGTATAAAATTTCTATAATTTTATAATTTGCTAGATGTAGCCTTTTTTGTATAGCATTTCTGCTAATAATACAGCACCCTTTGCAGAACCCATCTTCTCATTATGTGAGAACAGTACATACTTTATGCCGTTATCAAATACTGTGTCTTCTCTTAATCTTCCAACGACTGTAGTCATTCCCTCATTGATTTCTCTATCTAATCTTGGTTGTGGTCTTGTAGGATCTTCGTTAACCATGAGGTATTCTTTTGGGGCGGAGGGTAAACCAGTAACACTTACACTGCTTGAAAAGTCTTGCATAGCTTTTTTGACATTTTCTGGATCAACATGAATAGCAGTCTCAACAAAAACGGTTTCAGTATGTCCATCTAATACTGGAACTCTGGTACATGTACAACTAACTTTCATTTTTGCTGGATCAATCTTTCCATCTACTAACTTGCCAAGTATCTTTCCTGTTTCTAGTCTTACTTTGTCTTCTTCTTTTGGTATGTATGGAATTATGTTATCAGTAATATCTAGTGCAGAAACACCGGGTGATCTGCCAGCTCCTGACATTGCCTGCATGGAAGTCATGATTATCTTTTGAGCCCCAAACTTGTCTAAGAGTGGTCTCATTGTAATTGCAAGTCCCGTTGTAGTACAATTTGGTAATGGTGCAACAAATCCCTTCCAGCCACGATTCTTTCTTTGAACATCTAGTAATGCAATATGATCGTCATTTATTCCAGGAATCAAAATGGGTACATCTGCCTCATATCTATAAGCTGCAGATGTGCTGATTACTGGAGTAGTTTTTGCAAATTTTGTTTCTATGTCTCTTGCAGCTTCACTTTCTACTGAACTGAAAATTAAATCAAGATTATCTGGATTAATATCCTCTACTGAATCTACAGTCATATTTTTTACATATTCCGGAACTGGCTCTCTTAGGTGCCACTTCAAAATACCACTGTTTGGGTCTCTGATCGCATCTACAAACTTTTTCTTGGCAGATCGTTCAGATGCAGCTATCTGTTTTACCTCAAACCATGGATGTTTGTCTAAAGCAAGAACGAATTCCTGTCCTACTGCGCCAGTAACTCCTATGATGGCTACGCGTTTCATAACAAAAATGGTCCTCATACAATTAATATTCTTTTAGAAGTACGAACAAAACACAACTAAATACCGTTATGGATATTTGGAAAATGTGAGAATTAAAGTAGAACAGGCCATAGCAAATCACAAAGTAGTTGCCCATGGAGGAATATTTTCGCATGGCATTGAAAATGATTCAAGTTTACTTGACTTTAGTTCAAATGTTAATCCTCTTGGTTTTCCATCCAAAGTAAGGAATGTTTTCAAAAATCTTTCACAAGTTTCTGTTTACCCAGATCCTAATTCGAATGAATTAAGAACTCACCTTCAAAAATACACAGAAATTCCAAAAAATCAAATTGTAGTTGGAAACGGAGCAACAGAAATAATCTATAACTATTGTAATGCATTTTTAAGAAAGCAAAAGGTGCTAATTCCAATTCCTACATTTGGTGAATACGAATCTGCTGCAAAATTGAACTGTGCAATACTTCATTTCTTTAAAACAATGGATCTGAACAAAAATTTATCAGAATTTCAAGATATGATTTCAAAGAAAAACTGTATGTTTTTATGTAATCCGAATAATCCCACAGGAGTTCTCATAAAACGAAAAAATATGTTAAAGATCTTGGAATCCGCATATGACAAATCTGTGATGGTTTTCATTGATGAATGTTTTATTGAGCTAGTTCCATCTGGAGATGAGAGTGTTATTTCATATTTGAAAGAATTTGATAATCTCTTTATTCTTAGATCTTTGACAAAATCATTTGGATTAGCAGGATTGAGAATTGGATATGGGCTTGGCAACAAAAAAATGATTGAAATCCTACAAAAGGTAAAGATCCCATGGAATGTTAGTGGAATTGCACAAAGATCATCAATCAGGGCATTGTCTGATAAATCTCATTTATCAAAGACACTCAATTTAATAAGAAAAGAATCTAAATTTCTCATAGATTCCATATTCAAGATAAAGGGTTTTACTTGTTACAATTCAGCCACAAATTTTATCCTGATAAAATCAAAGATAAAATCAAATCAAATTCAAAATAGATTGTTGAAAAAAAATATTCTCGTAAGGGATTGTAGCACATTTCGTGGATTAGACAACAACTTCATAAGAATTGCAGTTCGAACTCGCAAAGAAAATCTCAAACTAATTGAGGCGTTAAGAGAGTTATGACTGCAAAAACTTTGATGATACAGGGAACCTCCTCAGGAGCGGGAAAAACAACTCTAGTAACAGCTCTCTGTAGAATTCTCTCTGATAAAGGATACAAAGTAGCACCATTCAAGTCCCAAAACATGTCATCATATTCCTATATTGGAAAAGAATTTGAAATCTCAAGAGCGCAAGCGATTCAAGCAATTGCAGCAAGAACCGAAATAATTCCTATAATGAATCCTATTCTACTAAAACCCCTGGGGAATTACACAAGTCAAGTTTTTGTTAATGGTGTATTTTATCGAAAAATGCATGCCAGTGATTATTATGAAAAATTTGCACTCTCAACAGGTCTTAAAGAATCAAAAAATGCACTTGACCAATTATTAAGGACAAATGATATTGTAATACTAGAGGGAGCAGGATCCCCAGCTGAGATAAACTTGCAAAGATATGATATTGCTAACATGAGAATGGCAGAGTATTGTAAATCGCCAGTAATTCTAGTGACCGACATAGATAAGGGAGGAAGTTTTGCCAGCATAATGGGAACATTATCTCTTCTTGATAAAAAATACCAGAAATTCATCAAAGGATTTGTCATAAATAAATTCAGGGGAGATATAGCGATTCTGCGTCCAAGCTATTCTATATTAAAAAAGAAAACTTTGAGGCCAGTAATTGGTACAATTCCTCTAATTGAATTTGATATACCAGATGAAGATTCTCTACACGCAAACCCAAAACAAGTCTCATGGACAAAAAAATATCTTACTATACTAGATAAAGAAATAGATCACTTGGCTAATGTTGTGAAAAAAAATCTAGATATGAAAAAGATCGGGGATATGTTAAATTGATTCTAATACCAATCATTGCAGTCATACTTGCTCTTGTTTTGGATTTTCTTTTTGGAGATCCAAAAAATAGATACCATCCAACTGTTTGGGTGGGAATACTGATAGGCAAATTTGTACCGTCTGCAAGATCTATCACACCATTAATTGAAAAAATTAATGGAATAATTCTCCTTGTTTCAGTTGTAACGATAGTTTCTATCCTAATAGTCTCATTTTCTTCTATTCTAAAATATGTAGAAAATTTTGATTCAAATGGACTCTATAAAATTCTGTTCCTAGGTTTAAGCATTATCTCAATTAGTCTTCTTCTAAAAACCACTATTGCAATAAAAGGCATGGAAAACCATGCATCAAAAATTATGATTGCCTTGTCAAAAAATGACCTAGATGATGCTAGAGTGAAACTTTCCATGATAGTAAAGCGAAATACAAAGAATTTAGACAAACAACACATCATTTCTGCAACTCTAGAAAGCATCGGTGAAAACATTGTTGACGGCATAACTGGTCCTCTTTTTTACTTCTCAATTTTTGGCCTAGTAGGTGCATTTGTCTACAGGATTGTAAATACAGCTGATTCTATGATTGGATACAAGACAGAGATATTTAGAAATGTAGGTTGGTTTGCTGCTAATTGTGACAAAACGCTTAACTTTCTTCCTTCTAGACTTACAAGTCTCGTGATGGTACTTTCTTGTATTATACTAAAAGAAGATTGGAGACATTCATTTCATATCATGAAAAGAGATGGTTCAAAGACTGAAAGTCCAAACGCTGGTTATCCAATGGCTACTCTAGCTGGTGCACTTGGAATTCGATTTGAAAAGATCGAGCATTATGTATTAGGAGATGGTAATTCCGAAATAAATGAAAGACATTTCAAATCTACAATTTCTATCATGAAACTGACTACAATATTGTTTGTTTTAATTTTTACAATTCCTGTGATTGTGTTGCTGTCATCTCTTGGTTGGTGGTTTAATGTTTAAGAGAATATCATCAGTAGTATCATTTCTAACCGTTATCCCTTCTAAGAATAGCGAACTAGAAACTGTTGCAAAAAACATGTATCTTTTTCCACCTGCTGGAGCTTTGATTGGATTGATAATTGGAGCAGCAGGTTATGGTCTCTCCTTGTTTATTCAACCTCTGATTACTGGGTTAATCTTGACAGGAGCACTTGCCATCCTTACCGGACTGCATCACACTGACGCACTTTGTGATTTTGCAGACGGACTTATGGCAAAGGGAACAAAAGAAAAGAAACTCAAAGCAATGAGGGATCCCGCAGTTGGTTCTGCAGGAGTGATGACTATAGTATTGTATGCTGCGGGTATGATACTGGCTATTTCCATGATGAAGGGCTTTGAATTGTTTGAGGCAATTCTGCTAAGTGAACTTATGGCTAAACTCTCAATGGTGATACAAGCAAACCGCGGCCTTTCAGCTTGGGAAGGACTCAGTTCTCCTTTTACCAAATCCATGAAAGACCAACGAAAACTTGCTGTGGCTGTAGGATTGGCTATAGTACCTACTGTGATTTTGGGGGGTATGACAGGGGTGTTTGTAGTCATCTCCTGCGTAGGACTTTCTTTTCTGTTGCTTGCAGTTGCAAACAGGAGCTTTGGAGGAATCTCAGGTGATGTATTTGGAGCAAGTAATGAGTTGGTTAGACTGGCATCACTATTGATTTTTGCATCAGTATGATAGGATTAGTTATGTGTGGAGGTAAAGGCACTAGGATGAAATCATCAGAGGAAAAACTACTTTTAAAATACAAAAAACCAATGATAGAACACGTTCTAAATGCTTTTGAAAATTCAGAAATTTTTTCAAAGGTAGTATGTGTTACAAGTAATAATGCACCAAAGACACGTGAGTTTGTTTCTGAGATGCAAGTTGATATACTTGAAACAAAGGGAAGCGGATATGTCGACGATCTAGGTCAATCTCTGCTCAAGTTTGACGAATTAATTTTTGTAGCCTCTGGTGACATGCCACTTTTAGATTCTGAAATAATTAAAAAAATTATAAAATTAGTAAATGAAAAAAATGTATGGACAAGTGTATTGGTAAGGAAAAGTTTTCTTCAATCTCTTGGATTTGAAGCAGAATTTTTTGTTGATTGTAATGGTGAAGAATGTGTTTATACTGGAATATCTGTTATTGATCCTAAACGAATACAAAATATGCAATATGTGACAGAATCATACATCATTCTTGATGATAAACGAATAGCAACTAATTTGAATACACAGAAAGATTATGATCTAATCTGCGCTACCTAAAATTTTTCCATTGGTTTTTGCGATGGAACCCGTTGGTTCAGCTAAAGTGTTACCACAAGCCTTGCATGTAACTATTGAAGAAACATGTGAATAAACAACGCTTTCTTCTCCGCATTCTTTACACTGTACTCTTTGAAATTTGCTACCTGGTTTTGGTATCCAAATATGAGCTCTTTTCATTATGCAACTAACTCCAATTTTCTTAATCTTATTCCGGATACATTCCATTTCTTCTTGCATTCAGGACATGTCATAATGGGAGTAATCTTCTTGGTGGTCTTTGCTGGCTTTGCTAACTTGGGGAATTTCTGACCACCATAACCTTTCTTATCTTCTGCGTGTCTTCTTTCACCAATAGCAGAACCTCTTCTCTTTCCTGCCTTGTATATGGAGACCTTCTGCAATGTATGCTTCTTGCATTTAGGACAATATCTGTTGATCTCCTTTGGCATGTTCATAAAAAATGAGCTGCGTTGACCGTAATTTAAACATCGCTTTAATAGTCTCTTAAGTTATGTCTCTTCTATGAAGGCCAGCTCACTTGCCTCCATGATTTTATCACTCAATGCAGTAGCCATGGGTGAAAACAAGGCGGATCTTGTCTTAAAAAATTGTAGGCTAGTTAATGTCTATTCTAGAGAAATAATACCTCAAATCCATGTGGCAATAAAAAAAGATAGGATTGCATATGTGGGAAAAGATGCATCTCACACCGTTGGAGCGAAGACTGGTGTTATTGATTTACAAGACAAATACATCACACCAGGATTTGTCGATCCTCATATACACATAGATCAATACATCCTTCCATCAGAACTTGCAAAAAAATCGCTTTTGTCAGGTACTACGACTTTATTTTCAGACCCAATTGACGTTGTAAGTGTCTGCGGTTACAAAGGGTTCAAGGAATTTGTTAAAATGACTCAGAGTCTTCCAATCAGGGTTTACCATGTAATTCCAGGAGGATTACCTGTTGATAGAAAATTTAGTCATGCAAGAACGTTGACAGAGAAAGAAGAGATCAATGGACTAAACATGGAAAATGTAGTTGGCCTAGGTGAAGTGTTCTCTTGGACCAAAGTTACAACAAGGGATCCCAAAACTATTGAAAGCATATCTAATGTTTTAAAAAATAATGGTATCATAAATGGTCATACAGCTGGTGCAAGTGATAAAAAGCTAAATGCCTACATAGCCTCTGGAATTTTCTCATGTCATGAACCGATTGATTATGATCAAGTCTTGGAAAGACTAAGACTTGGAATGTGGGTTATGATGAGAGAAGGTTCTATAAGACGAGATCTTGATAAAATTTTACCGAACGTCCTATCTCATAAAACCTATCTTGATAGACTAATGTTCTGTACAGATGGAGTAAACCCAAAGGATATTGTTGAATATGGAATGATTGATCATTGTATACGAAAAGCTATCTCTATTGGTATGGACCCAATAGACGCTATAACAATTGCATCAAGGAACTCCTTTGAGTATTATGGTATGAGCAAAGACCGTGGTGCAATTGCACCTGGCAAATTAGCAGATATTCTTGTTTTTGATGATTTGGAAAAGATCAAACCAAGCAAGGTCTTTGTAGGAGGCAAATTGGCAGTAGCTCATAGTAGTCTTGTAATGGACGTACCCAAGACTGTAATCCCAAGTTGGATGAAAAGAACTGTAAAGACAAGAACAAAGTTTGGAGAAAAAGACTTTGTTATACGAAGCAAAGGAAATTCTGCACAAGCATTGGTTATCAGACTTGACACAGAAATAATAACAAAAATGGATCAGGAAGAACTTCAAGTAAGGGATGGTAATGTGATGGCATCACACGATAAGGATGTGTGGAAGGTATCTGCCATTGATAGGACATATGGCACTGGAAAAAAGACTGTAGCGTTTTTGAGAAATTTTGGTGCTGACATTGGAGCATTTGGATGTACCCAGAGTTTTCATGAAAATGATATGCTGGTTATAGGTTCAAATGAAAAAGACATGGCCTTTGTTGCAAATAATCTGATTAAGATGCAAGGGGGTATACTAGTAGCTAAAAATGGTAATATTCTAAGTAAATTCTCATTACCGCTTGCCGGTCTGATATCCTCCTTACCTTTTGAAAAAACATTGGATGAATATTCTAGCATAGATTCTAAACTAGTAGAAACGGGGTGTAAATTCAGAAACCCTCATCTAATACCTCTTTTCTTACCGTTTCTTGCATTACCTGAGATCAGAATCTTGTACACTGGTGTTGTAGATGTGAAAAATAGAAGATATCTGAAGATCTTAGACATGAACCGATAAGGTATTAAAAGGGGCAACTAATTACACGAACTAAGGGATTAATTTTGGCATCTATTCAACAAACACCACAAGGACCTGTTTTAGTATTAAAAGAAAGCGCATTACAACAAAAGGGACGAGATGCACAGAGGAATAACATTGCTGCAGCAAAGTTAGTTGCCGAACTTGTAAGAACTAGTCTTGGTCCACGTGGAATGGATAAAATGCTTGTTGATTCTTTAGGTGACGTTACAATTACAAACGATGGCGCAACCATCCTCAAAGAAATTGATGTACAACATCCAGCTGCAAAAATGATGGTTGAGATTTCAAAAACTGTTGATAATGAAGTAGGTGATGGAACCACATCATCTGTAGTCTTTGGTGGTGCTCTTTTAGCAAAAGCTGAAGAGCTTCTAGAAAAGGATGTTCATGCTACAGTAATTATTGAAGGCTATCAAGCAGCAGCAGAAAAAGCACTTTTGCTTCTTACAGAGCTTGCAAAGCAAGTAAGTCCAAATGAAAAAGAAGTTCTACTTAAAATTGCAAAAACCAGTATGCAATCAAAGCTCATCTCAGAAGACAGTGATATGTTATCTAAACTTGTAGTAGATTCAATTCTACAAGTTGTAGAAAAAGAAGCAGATGGACATAAAGTGGATCTCGATAATATCAAAGTGGAAAAGAAAGCAGGTGGCTCTATTAGAAATACTCAGTTTATCAAAGGCATAGTACTTGACAAAGAAGTGGTTCATAGTGGTATGCCAACTAAAATAGAAAAGGCAAAGATTGCATTACTAAATTCAGCTCTAGAAATAGAAAAAACTGAGATGAGTGCAGAAATTCGAATTAGTGATCCCACTCAGATGCAGATGTTCCTAGAAGAAGAAAATAGAATGCTAAAATCTATGGTAGACAAGATTCATGAAATTGGCGCAAATGTACTGATTTGCCAAAAGGGTATAGATGACATTGCACAACATTATCTAGCTAAACAAGGCATACTTTCAGTCAGAAGAGTAAAAGAAAGTGATATGACAAAGCTTTCCAAGGCAACTGGAGGTAGAATTAGTAGTAATATTGATGACATGACCCCAAAAGATTTGGGTGCAGCAGAACTTGTTGAACAGAGAAAAGTAGAGACAGACAAATGGGTCTTCATTGAAGGCTGCAAGAATCCAAAAGCTATCACATTATTGCTCAGAGGAGGATCCCAGAGAGTAGTGGACGAAGTTGATAGATCAATGCATGATTCACTAATGGTTGTAAAGGATGTAATAGAAAAACCAGCAGTTGTAGCTGGAGGTGGAGCCCCAGAAGAATACTTGGCTTCACATCTAAAGGAATGGGCTGATAGATTCGAAGGAAGAGAACAACTTGCAATCAAAAAATATGCTGAAGCTCTTGAAATAATTCCACTTACAATTGCTGAAAATGCAGGAATGGATCCAATCAATACTATGGTTACACTCCGTGCAAAGCACAGTCAAGGAAAGAAATGGACAGGTATTGATGCAAGAAATACTAGAGTTGCAGACATGTATTCTATTGATATTATCGAGCCTGTTGCAGTAAAAGAACAGATAATAAAATCTGCAACAGAAGCTGCATGCATGATACTTAGAATCGATGATGTTATTGCCTCATCCGGCGGCCGAGGTGGCGGCGGAAGAGGTCCTCCAATGGGCTAAGCCTTTTCATGTTAGAAAAGCTACAAAATCTAAAGCTAATTAATTCAGTTGTTGTTCTAAATGATTTTTTTCTAGATCGTATTATCAAGATCCAAAACTTGGATGATCTTTACACCAAAATTTTAGAAAAAAGTACATTGGGTGGAAGCATTCGTGGAATTCCACAAACAGATCTGAAGGGTGGAAATGCAACAAATGTTGCTTATGCACTTGCAAGACTTGGATGTCCAGTTTCATTAATTACAATTGCAGACAAAACTTGTTCTCATATGATAAAAGAAATTTTTTCTGAATTTAGTAATGTCTCACTGTTTATAATTGATGGAAAACCTGGCAGAACAACATCGCTTGAATTTAACAATGCTGGAAACATTGTAAACATAATGATCTCTGATTTAGGTGATAATGGAAATTTTGGACCTGAAAAGCTTGGAGTGAAGGAACAAGATGTGATAAAAAACGCAGATGCTGTGATTGTAACAAACTGGGCAAGTAATGAAAAAGGAACTGAACTTTCACAATTTGCATTTTCAGAATCTTTATCGGCACTTCATTTCTTGGATCCTGCTGATATCCAGACAAGACCAGATGAATTCAAAGAAGCATTAACCCAACTTGCAGATAACTTGGATTCTTTATGTATTAATGAAAATGAATGTAATGTTCTCCTCAAACAGCTGGGATTAGATGTAATTTCTGGAGAAAAAGAAACCAGAAAACTGGTACTTGAATTATCCAAGAGATCTTCTGTGTCTATAGATCTTCATACTTCTACAGGATCTTATTGGTCAAACGGAAAAGAGACTGAATTTGTCAAGTCTTTCCAAGTCCCACCAAAGTTTGTAACTGGAGCTGGAGATGTCTGGGATGCTGCCAATCTACTTGGATATCTTGCTACTCTAAATCCTGTTGAAAGACTTGGGTTTGCAAATGCCGTAGCCTCATTATATGTTGGTAATTCTCTTGGAATTCCACCAACAATGAGTGAAGTTTTGTCATTTATTGAGGATAATGATCGATGAGTCTTCAATTATTGTGTAAAATTGATGAAATTGACATCATCCAAGTGTTTTTAGATCAAAAATTGATCCTCTCAATGTTGCAAATTGAGAGAAAGGTTTTTTAATAATCTAAAATTTAGATCTGACAAGTTGAATTACAAATTTTTTGCACCGATACTAGCTGTAATGATTTTCTCTTCTGTGCTACCAATGTCTGCATATGCACAAACTAGTCAAGGAAACAGCGATGATGCAGGAAAATTCCTTCAACAATGCATTCAACAATTCCAAGGCTCAGATCATGTTTACTGTGCTAAATTCTACACAACAACTGCTGCTAAATCCGGTACTCTTAACCAATATTTCTTACAAGGTTCATTGGCAAATAGCATTGTAGTTTATGAGAATACAAAAGTAACACTTTCAGGTCTAAAGTCAACAGATCCAGATGCTGGCCAGAAATTATCTTATCAATGGAACCAAGTTTCTGGTGATAAGGTAACATTTTCTCCAACTTCTAGTGCTCCAGTAATATCTTTCATTAGTCCAGCAGTCCCTGCTAACGAGGTAAAAAGTTTGAAATTATCATTAACTGTAAACGATGGATATGGCGGAAAGGATACTACAACATTTAATGTAGTAATATTACATGTTAACCATCCTCCGGTTGTTAAAGTAAACCCTGATCAAGTTGTTGATGAGGGAACACAAGTTACCCTGAAAGGTACTGCAACAGATGCAGACAATGATCCACTCACATTATCTTGGGGTCAATATTCCGGTTCTAGCGTCCAATTATCATCTAATGCTAATACTGTTACAACATTTACAGCTCCTTCTGTAGCACCAGGTAAAACTCAATCAATGTTATTCGTATTTACTGCAGATGATGGACATGGAGGTAAAGCAGCTGCTATGACCAAAGTCACTGTCAAGAGCACTCATCAGGATCCAACTGTTACATGTCAAGATGCTGCAGTTAACTCCAACTCACTAGTTAGACTACCAGTATCAGTTGCAAACCCAAGTGGTGACGCAATATCCTATTACTGGAGACAGGTTTCTGGACAACCAGTAAAATTATCATCTAACACTGCTATGAGTCCATCCTTTGTAGCACCAACACCAAATGGTCAAAGTGGCACACTTCAGTTTACATTAGATGTTACCGATAATCTTGTTGATATTCCATCATGCTCAGTTACTGTAAAGATTAACAATTTACCAGTAGCAGGACAACCACCAATTGCTGACGCAGGTCCAGCTCAAACAGTCTCACCAAATAGCCGAGTTGTATTGGATGGAAGTGCTAGCACAGGTGTAGGCATAAAATACAAGTGGGAACAAATCAGTGGTGATCCAGTGACTTTGATACTAAGTGGAACTGCTCATCCAGCATTCTACTCACCAAGTGTTGGTTATACCCAGACAAAAGTAGTAGAGTTCAAACTCACTGTAAGTAACCAGTATGGAAAAGATACCAGTACAGTAAAGATTACTGTAACTCTAGGTAACGAACCACCAACCTCTAGGATAAACGTAGTACCCTAGTTCTCTAATTTTAAAAATTTTCTTTTAAAATTAACTCTCAAATTCTGATGAAGACATAATCTATTTTTACTGAGGTTCTATTGTAGCTGGTGGTTTACTCGAAATTACATAGCTTACCCAAGCCACATCTTCAACTTCATTTGTAATTCTATTGCTGATTCTTTCAAGTATGTCAGATGGTAATCTAGTCCAATCTGCAGTCATGGCATCAATAGAATCTACTACTCTGACAAGAACCACATGACCATACTTTCTCTCATCTCCAACTACTCCTACTGCTCTGTCATCTCCTACCGCTGCATAGGCTTGCCAAACCTTACCATACCATCCTGAAGAAGCAAGTTCATCTTCAACAATCTTACTTGCGTGTTTACAGATCTGTAATTTTTCTGGAGTCAATTCACCCATTACTCTTACAGCAAGACCGGGACCTGGAAATGGATGACGATAGAGAAGTTTGTCAGGTACTCCTAAAATTTTACCAACTTTTCTTACTTCATCCTTGTAAAGAAATCTGAGAGGTTCTAAAACTTGCAAGTTTAGCCATGATGGTAATCCTCCTACGTTATGATGAGTCTTGATTACTGCTGCTGGACCCTTGGAAATTCCACTTTCTATGACATCAGGATAAAGTGTACCTTGAGCCAACCATTTGAAGGGGCCATTCTTTTCAGCAAACTCTGTAAAAACTTTAACAAATTCTTCCCCTACGATCATTCGTTTCTGTTCAGGATCGGTTACTCCTTTGAATCTAGTAAGAAATCTTTCTTTGGCATTTATTACTGAAAAATTCATACCAAAATTATTTTCAAACATGTCTTCGACTTCTACTTCTTCATCTAGCCGCAAAAGACCATTATCGACAAAAACACACTTGAGTCTACTCCCTATTGCCTTTTGAATCAATAACGCAGCTACTGTAGAATCAATACCTCCGCTTATTCCACATAATACATTACCGTCAATCTTTGAAATTTCTGACACTGTTGTTTCTATAAAGTTCTCCAAAGTCCAATCTTGTTTTGCTTTGCATATGTCTAGAACAAAATTCTTTAGAACTTGAACTCCTTTTTCAGTATGTACTACCTCTGGATGAAATTGTATACCATATATCATTTTTTTTCTATTTGCAATTGCCGCTGCAAAAGAATTCTCAGTATGTCCTATCACCTCAAATCCTTCCGGCAAACTTTCAGCAGCATCTCCATGACTCATCCATGCCCTTGTTGATTGACCCATCCCAGAAAGTAGATCAGAATTACTATCTATGCTAAGTACTGATGAACCGTATTCCTTGTGAGAGCGTTTTACCTTGCCTCCAAATTTATTAACAATTAATTGGTGACCGTAACATATTCCAAGTACCGGAAGCCCTATCTCAAATATTTCATTTGCTGGATGAGGCGAGTCTTTATTGTATACGCTTGCAGGTCCTCCACTGAATACAATTCCTTTGGGATTCATTTTTTTTAGTTCTTCAGGTGATATGTTATACGGAACAAGTTCGGAATAGACTGAAAATTCCCGAATTCTTCTACAAATGAGATGACTATACTGCGAACCAAAATCTAGTACGATTATTTTATCCATGATATCACTTTTGAGAATTTTCAATCATTCTGGAAAATGACCACGTTACTGTATTTATTATCTCGGTTACTCTTTCCTTTTGACGATAATTCTTGATAAGAATTTCTTTGATTCTGTTACCGTCCTTATTTACTAAACATGATATGGCTGCATTTTGGGGAATCTTGTCACTCTGGACGTCTAATCTATCTTGACTTTCCATTCCGCCTATTATTCTTCCAAGAAAAAATGACTTGAATGGATGTGTTTCCACATCTAGCATGATGTCCTCTGACGGGATAATTACTAGTTCATCGGGAGTTACATGTGCATTTGCCAAAATTTTACTGTCTGGTGTTTTAATTGGTATTACAGAGGATGTTTGCTGACTTGATTGTACAGTCTGTTTATTAGATGATACAAGTGATGAAGCTTTACTAAAACTTGATTGTTTTACAAGAGAATCCAGAATGCGAAGATTTTGCTGAAATTTGTCTATTTCTCTTTCCCTCTTTTCAATTTCTTCAGAGATCCATTCTCTTAATTCTAAAATATCACGCATGTTCTCCTCTGAATAATCCATGTTTTTTCTATTGTTGAATGGATAATAAATATTAAAACAAGCTCTACTATCTGACCAATCTTTGAAGATCTGCCAATTTCATATTTTTGAATCCTGTTATTGGCTTAGATGTTGTATAAAGATCCGAATTACCTTTTGAGGCTAACCACTCTAAGAGTAATTTTCCTTTCTTTAACTTTTTTAGTTTTAAATATTTGTTATGTATTCCTACCTTGGAATATTTTCCTATATGAGTTCCAAAATCCATTCCAATTAGAATAATTTTAGATGCCCCGAAATGATTTGCAAGAAATACGCACCTATCACCATCTGTAAATCCACCAAAGTTTCTAATTTTTCTAAATGGATTGTCCTCTGTAGTTCCTAGACAATATTTGAATGAAATTGCATATGGTAATCTGTTAATGTTGTCTCCATGTGCATGTACAATCATTATTGATTTTGACTCTGACGCTTTTCTGAGAAATTCCATGTTTCCATCAAGATCCGTTACTACAATATCTGGAATTATATTATTTTCAATCAAGGCTTGTGTAGCTCCATCAGCCACAATCTTTGTAAAATTTTTGAATTTTTTTATATATGGTAAGGAAGAACGAAGAGATGGTCCCGCTCCTATCACAAAAACAGTTTTGTTTTTAATTTTTCTTTCTAGTCTGTTTAATCCAAGTCTGGTCTTTAGAAGTGAATTAAGGATTCTGGCTGATCTTATCTCTCTTGATCTATCATAATTAAATTCATTTAGAATTTCCTGATATTTTTTATGCCAACCGTTCAAAGTCATGTAAGTCTAAATGTATATGGGTTAATCATAAACCATATGCATAAACTAGCAGGGGTGAGGATAGGTGGTTCTAATCCTATACGGATAATGGGAATTATTAATACAAGTCCAGAATCATTTTATAAAAAATCGGTATTTACTGATAAGAGAACTATAAGCAAGATTTCAAAATTGATGGAAGAAGATGGCGCTGATTTTATTGATGTTGGAGGAATGTCTACCGCACCATATATCAAAACCATGGTATCAGAGGATCAAGAAATCAAAAGAATTACGAGTGCCATAGAATCTATTCAAAAAGTCTCAAAATTACCTATCTCTATTGATACGTGTAGAGCAAGGGTGGCAAGGGCTGCTCTTCAACTAGGAGCAGAAATACTCAATGATGTTTCAGGTCTAAAATATGATAAAAACATGATTAATGTACTTGAAGAATTTTGTCCATCTGTTATTGTATGTGCATTTAGTAATGATTTGATTAAAGGTAATCAAGTGTTACAGGCAAAAAAATTGCTTAGTCAAAGTGTTAAAATGGCATTGAAATCTGGAATTCCAAAGAACAAGATCGTAGTAGATCCTGCGATTGGTTTCTTTAGAAAAAAAGCACAAGGTGTGTTGTTTACAAAAATAAATTCTGATTGGTTACAAAGAGATGTGATGATATTGAAAAACCTGAATGAAATAAAAGATCGATACCCCATTCTTGTTTCAATTTCACGAAAGTCGTTCATAGGGAAAATATTAAATGAACCAGATCCAGAAGAGCGAATCTATGGTTCTCTTGCAGTGGAAACTTTTGCTGCTCTAAATGGTGCTGATATACTACGAACTCATAATGTAAAAGCTACAAATGATGTTATCAAGATCGTAAGTAACTTAAAAAATCTCAAGAAAGGCTTATAACAGATTTTCATTCTAATCAAGAAGGTTTCATTGGAAATAAGGGAAGGACTAACATTTGATGATGTACTTCTTGTTCCTAAACGATCAGGTATAGTTACTAGGTCTCAAACAAGTTTACAAACAAAACTTTCAAGAAATATTTCTCTTGACATACCGATCATTAGTGCAAACATGGATACTGTAACTGAATCTGCCATGGCAGTGGCAATTGCAAGAGAAGGAGGAATTGGAATTATACACAGATTTCTAACTATTTCAGAACAGGTAAACGAAGTACTCAAAACAAAACGTTCAGGTAGCATAATAATAGAAAACCCGTATACTATAGAACCAGAACAAACAGTGCGTGAAGCTATTGAATCCATGCGTGAAAAAGGAGCTTCGGGACTGCTTGTAACTGATAATCAAGGTCAACTTGTTGGAATACTGACAAGAAGAGATATTGTTATGCTAGAACCAAAAGATGAGAGTAAAAAAGTCAACGAGGTCATGACAAGTGACGTTATTACCGCAAAGTCGGGAATAGGCATAGTTGACGCCAAAGATATACTTAGAAAAAATTGTATTGAAAAATTACCGCTTTTAGATGAGAGAGGGCATGTCAAAGGACTGATCACTAGTAAGGATATCATTAATGCAGGTAATTATCCACATGCATCAAAAGACAAGAAGGGAAGACCATTAGTTGGAGCTGCAGTAGGTGTAAAGGGAGACTTCATGGAAAGAACAGAGGCATTGCTAGATGCAGGTGCTGATGTCATAGTTGTAGATATCGCACATGGACATAGTGAAAATGCAATTAATACAGTTCGATTGATAAAGAAAGCTTTTCCAAACTGTGAATTAATAGCAGGAAATGTTGCAACCGCCCAAGGTACGGAGGATCTTATCAAAGCTGGTGTAGATGCAGTAAAGATAGGAGTAGGTTCTGGTTCCATATGTATCACTAGAGTAATCACTGGTTCTGGAGTACCTCAACTTACTGCTGTAATGGACTGTGCACAAGTTGGCAAAAAATATGATATCCCAATAATATCTGATGGTGGCGTAAGAACATCTGGTGATGCTACAAAAGCACTTGCTGCAGGAGCATCTACTGTAATGGTTGGAAGCTTATTGGGAGGAACAGATGAAAGTCCTGGTTCATTTGTAATGAAAAATGGCAAACGGTACAAGATTTACAGAGGCATGGCTTCATTTTATGCAGCTCTTGGAAGAAAGAGCAAGGAAACAAGTAATGCTTTTGTGGTAGAAGATCTTAATGATTATGTAGCAGAAGGTGTTGAAGCAATGGTCCCCTATAAGGGAAGTGTAACTGATATCATAAAACAACTAACGGGAGGAATTCGTTCTGGTTTAAGCTATTGCGGTGCAAATGACATTCCACAAATGCAACAAAATGCAGAATTTATAAAAATGTCAACTGCGGGATATGCAGAAAGTCAACCGCACGATGTTGAACTAATGTAATTTACTTTAAATATTATTAAGGATCAATTTTTACAATGCTTACAAAAAAATCTGCAATTGGAATAGGAATAGGTTCAGTTGCTGTTATTTTGGGTACATTTTTTCTATTACAATCACTTACAAGTAATGTACATGATGTGAGTGATATTGTAGATATTGGAAAAAGTGATGTTTTCCAATTTGATGCACAAAAGCATTATCATGAATCTCTTAATGTTACAGGAAGTTCATTTCATGTAACAATGAAGACGCCAGCTGACGGTCTGAAAATTGATAATGATTTTAAAAATGAGATAAGTCTTGATTGGTTTAGTCTTGAGAATGGGAAACATTTCATAAATATAACAAATACGGGAGGCTCTGTTCTTCATGTGACTGGAAAATTACAAGCTATTACAAATCCGCTAATATTCACATCTCATCTTATTGTTATATCTTCAGGAGTTCTAATAATTGGAATTAGTGCAGTGTTTTCAATTCGAAGACCCAAGGGATTCTAGATTAATTCAGCTCTTGGATATGAACCAAGTATCTTAAGAAATGTTGTATTTGGTCGTATCTTTTCAATAGTATCTGAAATGTCTCTGTCATCTTGATGGCCCTCAAAATCGACATAAAAATTGTATTCCCAAGGAGTGTTCTTTGTAGGACGAGATTCAATTTTTGTTAGATTGATTCTATTTGCATTAAATTTTTCAAGGATACTGTATAATGCGCCAGGAAGATGTTTTATTGCAAAAATTATGGATGTTTTATCTTTAGATGTTTTTTCTTTTTTATTGTTTGTCAAGATGAGAAATCTTGTATAATTATTAGGATTATCCTCTATTCCTTCTTTTATTATTGGAACATTATAGATCTCAGCAGCTTTTCTACTAGCAATGCATGCAATATTGTCTTTGTTTAACTCCAAGAGAATTTTCACACTACCGGCAGTATCATACGTTGGTATGGGCTTCAAATGATTTTTCTGTATAAATTTTCTACACTGACCAAGTGCCTGCGGATGAGAATATACTGTATCAATTTTTTCTAGATTTTGTAAACCTATGAGGCAATGTGATATTCTGTGATATATTTCACCCACGGCATTGAGTTTGGTAGTAAGTAGTAAATCATAACTTTCACCCACACTTCCCTCAAGTGAATTTTCTACAGGAAGTATTGTATAATCTGACCTTCCATTTTCTGTTGAGTCTAATGCCTCATAAAATGTAGGATTAGGTATTGTATCGATTGGCTCTTTGAAAAAACTTACTGCCGCTGCTTGACTATAAGCTCCAGGTTCACCTTGGAATGCTACTTTTAACATATTCTTAGTTAGAATTGAATTTTATAAAATCGCTGTTTCCAAACTTGGTTGATAATTTTCTTTCTTCTATGTATCCACAATCTACACATTTTATGCTACTGCCCATTGATACCACTTTTGCTCCACACTTGTTACACTGCGTAAACAAAACTCCAAGTTCAGGTTCACTAATTGTAGCATGTATCACTCCATTTAGATGACTAATTATTTTTGCAGTTACAATATCGCCTACTCTTACAAGGATCCTCTTTTTTGCTCCTTTTGCCTGACAAATACATTCTAGACCTGAATGTGTGGGCTTTCCATTTATGTACAAAATGTTTATCGCAAACATGTTATTCATTAGTGCTGAGATATTTCCTGTAATAACATCGTCTACTTTAGCAACTGCAGGCTTTCTCATTTCATTGATTCTAGCTATGCGATTAGTCTTATCAAATTCGGAAGTACCTATTACCAATGATCTTATGGATTGGCCATCATCAAAGGTATTCTCTCCAGTTTCATATTCTTCAATTATTGCAATTTTATCTCCTGGTAGGGTTGGTTTTTGAGACAATGCATTGATTTGAAATTTGATGATTATAATTGTTTATAGCCAGTGAGGAATCTGTAGGAATCCTTCCATGGCCTCTTTTCTTAATATTTTCAGTAATGCATTTGCTTGAGGAGTAGACAAGACTGGCTTGTGAAAATGATTGTCTGTCGATAT
>JAHEXH010000018.1 GCA_023252235.1 Nitrosotalea sp. | reverse complement strand
CTTGAGAGCCTATGTGCGCAAGCACGCGGGGGTTCAAATCCCTCTCTCTGCGCTATTATTTTTCTATATTTCCGATTTCTGCAAGCAACGCCGAAAGCTGAATCTCTGGATTGGCTCCTATAATTAACCTGTAATCGTATTTTGCTATGGCCTCCAAAATCTCTGATAAATGTGAAGTCTTAATTCTGTAACATTCTTCATTGAGATATTTCAGAAAGTCTGATTCAGACATTCCATAAACTTTGATGAGTTCAATCATCTTGTTTCTAGCTTCTGAAAGTTTTCCATCAAGTGCAAGTTTTAGAATCACACTAACATCACTTGTCTTGGCAAGCCCTGCAGAGGATTTTACATTCTCTTCGTTTATAGCTCCAACACTTGCAGTGGCTTGTAGCATGTTTATGGAATGACGCATATCTCCCTCCGAATACAAATACAGTGTTTTCAGACCGTTCTCGTTATACTTTATCTTCTCTTTTTTACAAATTTCTTCTAAATGACTTATGATATCTTCTTCTGATATTCTCGTAAACTTGAAAACCGCACATCTACTTTGAAGAGGTTCTATGATTTTTGATATATTATTTGCAATCATGATGAATCTACAATGTTTTGACGTATCTTCAATAATTCTTCTCAATGCAGTCTGCGCATCTGAAGTCATCTCATCAGCTTCATCCAAAATTACCAGTTTGAAAGGAATGTTAGTATCCAAACCTGAGAACCTTGCAAATTTCTTTACTCTTTCTCTTACCATATTGATACCACGTTCGTCGGATGCATTCAATTCTAAAGTATACTCGCGCCATGAATCCCCTAAAATTTCCCTTGCAAGACACAATGCAGTAGTTGTCTTACCAACTCCAGCTGAGCCCGAAAATAATAGATGTGGCATTTCTGATGTATTTTTTAAAAGCGATCTTAAGCTACCAACTATCTCTTTCTGGTTTATTATTGATGAGATCTTTGTTGGACGGTATTTTTCTACCCACATTGAAGATTCTGTCATAGGGACTAGGTCTTTCACTTACTAATAAAATTAAGTCTGAGAAATTGAATTTGTAAATTATTAGTATCGATCTAAAGTAGGCACTTGGGTATTACCATTATGACCTGTTGTTATTATGATTGAAAAAAGACTTACATTATTAGGATGATATCTCAGAATCTAATGGTGAATAGGAAAACAGGTATTTCAGTTATGAAGAGGCATAAATTTGTACAAATAGAATCTAGATCAAATGATCAAAGTAAATGGTTAACAGAATTGATCGATCGATCCCTTTAGAGGCCTGAAGGAGGATCGAGTAAATTGCACATATCAGAACTCATACAGGTACACAGTATAGGATATCGATTACAGGATGTCAAAGTCAACTTTGCGTATGATCTCAAAATAGAGGCGCCCACAGTATCGATAGAATCCAAACAAGGTGAGATATTGAGTATTTCAAGATGGGTCGCTGAGGTGTTATCCTCCGAAAAACTTGTTCAAGTGCAAGACACAGATATGGTAGTAGCTTTGAAGCAAGCAGTTATGAAAGAAAATGTACAAGGAGATTTTGATCTTTCTACATTGGAGTTAGATTTTTACATAAAAGTGAATTCATTCACGCAAAGACTTACACAAGAAGATCGTGATAAAATAGAAAGCATGTTAAATTCTCTTATCCGTAAAAGACAAGGAAAAATAATTAGACTAGCAGATTCATCTAAAATGACATCTGATTTAGCAAAGAAATTAACAATTGAAGAACGTACGCTATTTGATTACATCCATAATAACAGTACAGAATTTAAAAAACAAATACTAGGTGATAAAAATTGACTGCTCAATCTGAATCTATTTCAAAAAGTAAACTTCAGGATCAGGTAAAAGAATTTCTGAGTCAATTTAAAGACAAATCTGGCTCTTACAAATATGTTGATGAAATAGATCAAATGATGGCAAAGAAAACACAATACATTGTAGCTGATTATAATGATCTTGTATCATATCCTGAAATCGAATCTGTGTTTAACGTTGATCCTGATGAAATTCTCAGAGCCTTTGGGGGTGCAATAAAAGATATTCTTAAAGAAAGATTCCCACAATATGCAGAAAAAATTCGTCATGATATTAGAGCAAGAATTTCAAATTATCCATCTCAACGTAGTCTGCGTGAAGTAAATGCAGAAGTTATTGGAAAGATGATCAGTGTGTCTGGAATGGTTGTCAGATCTTCTGAAATCAAACCTCTTGCAAAAGAACTAGTTTACTTTTGTCCTGATAATCACAAGACTGTACGAGTTCAAGAAAAAGGTCTGGAATTTAAAGAACCACTCAAATGTGATAATGGAAAATGTACTCATAGAGATCTTGAGATAAGTCCTGAACAGAGCAAGTTTATTGATTTTCAAATGGTTAGACTGCAAGAATTGCCAGAGGATTTACCTCCAGGACAATTACCTCATTATCTTGATGTCACAGTCTTACAAGACTTGGTTGATAACGCAAGACCAGGAGATCGTATTATTCTAACAGGAATTGTAAGAATTGAACAAGAACACATCCCTACCATGAGAGGAAAGAGTGGGATTTACAGATTAAGAATTCAGGGAAATAATATTGAGTTTCATCGTGGACGTGGAAATAAGGCTTCTAGAAGTACTGAAAGAGAAGAAATTTCTCCTGATGAAGAACGAATAATCAAGTCACTTGTCAAAAATCCTGATATCTACGACAGGCTTATAGCTTCTTTTGCACCTCATGTAAGTGGGCATGATATAATCAAGGAAGCCATCTTATTACTAATTGTAGGATCAACTCAAAAAATTCTTGCCGATGGTGCTAAAATTCGTGGTGACATCAACGTCTTTTTGGTAGGTGATCCTGGTACAGCAAAAAGTGAGATGTTAAAATTTTGTGCAAGAATTGCTCCTAGAGGACTTTACACTTCTGGAAGAGGTTCAACTGCTGCAGGACTTACAGCGGCAGTTGTGAGAGATAAAATTGGTATAATGATGCTTGAGGCAGGTGCAGTAGTCTTGGGTGATCAGGGTCTTGTCTGTATAGATGAATTTGATAAAATGAAACCAGAAGATAGAAGTGCATTACATGAGACTATGGAACAACAATCAGTAAGTATCGCAAAAGGTGGAATTGTTGCAACGTTGAACGCTAGGACTTCAATTTTGGCAGCTGCAAACCCCATGTATGGAAAATATGATCCTTTCAAGAACATCACAGAGAACGTTAACCTTCCAGTACCACTTCTAACGCGTTTTGATCTTATCTTTGTTGTAAGGGATATTCCATCAAAAGAAAGAGATACAAGAATAGCACGACACATATTGAATTTACATAGAGTTTCAGGAACTGATACAAAATCGTTAATTGATGTTGATATTCTTACAAAATATTTATCATATGCAAAAAGATCTGATCCAAATCTTACTCCAGAAGCAGAAGATAAAATTTTGAATTACTATATGACAATGAGAAATGTGGAATCTGAAGGAATGATTACAGTAACACCTAGACAGCTAGAAGGACTTGTAAGATTAGCTACGGCAAGAGCTAGACTGTTGATGAAAACACAAGTTGACGGAGAAGATGCAGAAAGAGCCATCTTCCTCATACAAAGTATGTTACAAGATGCAGGAGTTGATGTAAACACTGGAAAAGTTGATCTTGGAGTCCTTCAAGGCCGTCCCCACAGTGAAGTCTCAAAAATGCAGTTATTCATGGATGTAATGAAGTCACTTGAGGGAGATGAAAAGAGACCTGTTGAGGAAAAGACATTTGTCAAAGAATTGGTAAAGACAGGTAAATTCACGGAAGAAGAAGCAAGAAAATACATTAAAAAATTACAAAGAGAGTCAGCTATTTATGAATCAAAACCTGGTCATTATAACCGGGTATGAAAATAGAGCAACTAGATATTCCTCCCTTAGCAATTGAATTTTTACAAAAAAGTGGATATGTAAATCTGTATCCTCCCCAAGAAAAAACAGTCAAAGCTGGATTGCTTGAGGGAAAAAATATTCTGGTTTCTGCTCCAACAGCAAGTGGAAAAACATTACTTGCAATGCTTGCAATAATAAAACATCTATCTGAAAAAAAAGGTAAGATGGTATATCTCAGTCCTCTAAAAGCTCTGGCATCAGAGAAATTTAATGAATTCAAAAAACTTGATTCTATTGACCTTGGAAAGAACTTGAAGATTCAAATATCAACGGGAGATTTTGATGTATCTGATAAAAGCCTAGGTCAAAATGATATTCTTGTATTAACAAATGAAAAAATGGATTCTATCATAAGACAAGGTGCAGAATGGATAGATGAAATAAGTCTTGTAATTGCCGACGAAGTTCATTTGTTAGGTGATGATGATAGAGGTCCTACTCTTGAAATTGTACTTACAAAACTAAAGTTGTTACCACAAAAACCGCAGATACTAGCTCTTAGTGCTACAGTTACTAATGCTGATGAAATCTCTAATTGGTTAGAATGTAAACTGGTGCATAGTGAATGGAGACCAGTCCCATTATCCGAGGGAGTTTATGATCAAGGTGTGGTGACAATGCAAGACAGAAAAAAATTTGAAATTGAAACAAGTATCAGAGGTCCCCCAGTTGACTTGGGATTGGATTCCCTAAAAAATGGGGGTCAAGCCATTTTATTTGCAGAAACAAGAACTCGTTCAGTGTCTCTTGCTACAAAGGCGTCAGAAGCAG
Organism: Nitrosotalea sp.; assembly: GCA_023252235.1. Taxonomy (GTDB): domain Archaea; phylum Thermoproteota; class Nitrososphaeria; order Nitrososphaerales; family Nitrosopumilaceae; genus Nitrosotalea. Next base: position 5,944 of record JAHEXH010000018.1, on the reverse strand, counting down.
TATACAAGACCCTTAACAACGAAGAGAAAGAAGCATTAGAAAAAATTTCACAAAAAATACTAAATGATAATGAACACACTGAACTTGTTAAAACCTTGGCAACTCTGGTTAAAAATGGAGTAGCGTTTCATCATGCCGGTCTTAATCAGAACTGTAGAGATTTAATCGAATCTGAATTTAGAAATAAAAGGATAAAAATTCTAGCATCTACTCCTACCTTAGCTGCTGGAGTAAATCTTCCAGCAAGAAGAGTGGTAATTGCTAATGTGACTAGATTTGATGCAAAGTATGGGACTAACAAACCAATTAGCATACTTGAGTATAAGCAGCTGTGTGGTCGTGCAGGTAGACCGCAATATGACGAATATGGTGAGGCAATCATTGTTGGTAACTCAAATAGTGAAGAAATTTTTGATTATTACATTAACGGAATTCCTGAACCAATTTCTTCAAAACTCACTGGAGACAAGGCATTAAGGATCCACCTGCTTAGCTTTGTATCTACAAGTCCTGGTATCAAAGGAGAAGATATAGTAGAATTTTTTTCAAAGACACTTTCAGGTTCTCAAGAAAGAAAAACTACAATAAAATTCCATATTCAAATAGCTCTGAGGTATCTTGAATCAGAAGAATTTGTAAAACAAAAAGGAAATCGATTTATTGCAACAGAATTTGGTAAAAAAACCTCTACATTGTATGTAGATCCTCTAACAGCAGTTCTATTTAGAAAGTCATTAGAAAAAATTTCAACAAAAGGGCATACGCTTGGCTTGTTACATGTAATTACAAGCTCTGAAGATTTTTTTCCAAAGTTTTCACTAAGAAACAAGGATTATGAACTTGTTGGTACTCTGATTGAAAATTATGCTGATCAACTAATTGAACATATATCAGAATATGATTGCAGTAGAAGTCTTCTCGCAATGCATGCCTGGATTAATGAGTCAAGTGAAATATTTCTCTCCGATAACTTTGGTATCGAATCAGGTGATATGTATAGGATGGTTGAAACCGCAGACTGGCTCATTCATGCACTTTATGAGATTGCAAAACTAGAAAAAAAAGATGAAATCTTGAATGAGATTGATGCTTTGAGGTACAGAATAACATATGGAATCAAAGAAGAACTTGTTGACTTGGTAAGGGTAAAAGGAATTGGAAGAGTCAGAGCCAGGATACTCTTCAAAAATGGCATAAAAAATACGGAGGATCTGAATGAAATATCTGCTGAAAAACTCTCAAAAATAGATAAGATAGGACCAGTTATCGCAGAAAACATAAAGACACATCTAAAAAAGATAAGGTAATGCTAGATAGAACAATTGTTGGAATACTGATCTCAGCAATAGCGTTTGTTACTGTTTATGGAATCACTCCTAGCCTGATTAACGCACTAACAAAAAGAAACATGGTTGTAAAAGACTACAACAAAGAGGTTGCAACAATGGTATCTCGTCCTGGAGGACCTTCCATACTTGCAGGAATTTTGGCTTCTGAATTTACTCTCTATACATTTTTTCCTTCTGCTGAAATATTGGCAATAATAATTACAACTTCACTTGCTTTTCTTGTAGGTTTTGCGGATGACCGAAAAGTACTTGGTGGATGGTTCAAACCTTTAGCACTTGCAGGCTCTGCAGTACCTATAATTTTACTGGGAGTGTATTATCCACATCTTACATTTCCATTATTTGGATCAGTGCATATTCCTGAACTTTATTTGGCATTGATAATTTTCATGATTCCTGTAACAGGAAATGCAATAAATTCTATCGATGTGCTCAATGGGGTTGCAAGTGGGTTTATGACTATTGCAAGCTTTGCACTTACAATCTGTCTTGTTATTGTACACAATTATGATGTTGCACTGGCAAGTTTACCCCTTGGCTTTGTCTCTCTTGCATTTTACAAATATCACAAAGTTCCAAGTAGGATATTTCCTGGAGATTCTGGTGCGCTAACTCTTGGTGCAATGTATGGTGCATTAGCTATCATAGGTCATGTTGAAGTTATTGCAGCAATTGCCTTACTTCCTGCTGTGATAAACTCTTTCCTCTTTCTTTCTAGTGTGAAAAGAATAATTGAACATAGGCAGATTAAAGCAAAGCCTGTGGTTCACACAGAAGACTTTAGACTAATGGCAAGTGACGATAAATCCGCACCAGTGACTCTTGTAAGACTAATTTTAGCCAATGGGCCTATGACTGAAAAGCAAGTAGGATTTGTAATCTTTAGATTGGCCTTATTTTCTGCAGCATTGGCAATCATTACAGCTTTCATGATGGGAATTAAAATATGAAAGGTACTCCTATCTTTTTCTACATTTTTGTGATGTGGGCATTGATTATTGGTGGTGGGGGATTGCTTGTTTCAATTATAGCACCACTCTCAATACATGGATTTGGAACATTTGATCATATAGTAGATTCAATTGTAAAAGCAGCCATTGCTATGATGCTGGTGGTGCTCTGGATTTTGGTAATGTCAAAAATCAAGAACTGGATTTTTCAAAAACAGATCAGTCACTAGCTGTTTTCCCAGTTCTTCTTTTTCTTGTCATATTCTTCTCTTGAATACTTGACTTTGGCTGGAACTCCTACTACAACACAATTAGGTGGGACATCCTTTGTTACTACTGCACCCATTGCTACAACACTATTTTTTCCTATTCTAACTCCTGCTTTTATGACCGCCCTCGAGCCTATGACAGCTCCATCTTCTATGATTACTCCTATCATCTTTTTACTAGCAGGGTATGGATCATTGGTCAATGCTGCTGCTGGACCTATGAAGACATTTTTTCCAATTATTGAAAGAGGAGGTATGTAGACAAGTCCCTCTATCATTGTATTCTCGCCTATCTTAACATTGTAATCTACATGTGCAAGTGAACCAATCTTTACATTATCTCCAATCTCAGCATTGTCTCCCACATAAGCAAAATGCCATATCTTGACATTTTTTCCAAGTTTTGCCTTTTCAGAAATAAAGTTTGTTACCATTTTTTCTCACAAATGCCATGGAACGCCTTTTGAAATTATCTTGTCGGGAAGAGCGCCTTTGTATTTGTTTAAGAATTCTATATCTTGATTCTTATCTCGTAATTCGTCAGGCAGCATTATGGGAATTTCTTCTATTATTGGATAATATCTCGAACACTTTGAACAAAATATCACACCTTCAGAAACAATTTCGTCTTTGGAATTAAATTCTACAAGCTCAAGTGGAAAATGTTTGTCTATTGGACACGCAAGAATCTCTATCAGTTTTCTATTCATTTTAGGTCTAGATAAATTGGAGTTCCTTTTTGGCTAGATAAAAGTGCCGCTTCTGCAATTTTAGTGGTATTCACAGCATCTTCTGCTCTTACTCTTATGCTGTCCTTTCCTTCTATTGCAGATATGAAATTCTTTATCTCTAAAAGCAAAGGCTCTTCTATCTCCTTACGAGGTATTTCAGCTCCTGTGCTAGTTTCGATCTTTACTTCTTGTGTGATAAAATCAGAAGAAATTATGGCATCTCCACATACTGCATTAAATTTTCTCACACGGATTGGTGTAATCCAGTTTGATGATATGATTGCAACTCTGTTGTCTCTGAAACCTAGCATTATGGTTGCAAAATCTTCATGCTCGTGTCTTATTTTTCCAGATCTTGCAAATACCACCTCTGGTACATCATCAAATAACCACATGGCAGTATCGATATCATGAACTGATGTATCGTAAATTATTCCCACATCTTTTATGTGATTGGGCATCCTGTTTTCTCTGTGAAATTCAAGCATTATCAGTTCGCCGTATTTTTTTTCCTTGACATATTCTTTGACAAGTGAAACAGCAGGATTGAATCGTTCTATGTAACCACTTGTCAGAATCACCTTGTTTTTCTTGGCTAGTTGGAGTAGATCTTCACCTTCACGTGAGAGGTAAGTCATTGGTTTTTCTACAAAGACATTTTTCTTTTGCTCTAAGAGTTTCTTTGCTATATCAAAATGGGTTGAGGTGGGAGTGCAAACTAATGCTGCATCAAATTGCTCTGAAGTCATAAGGGAATCTAGAGATGAATAATGATTCACAGAATATTTTTTACCAAATTCTTCTGCACGAGAAGTATTCGTATCACATATGGCAGAAAGAACTCCAAGTTGGGAAAGAATTCTGGCATGATTTTTTCCAAAGCCACCAGTGCCTATCTGAACTATTTTCATCTTAATACACCGATGTTATCCACTTTGAGTACTTCTTGTTTTTGCCCATGGTAATATCTAAGTAGATCTTTCTGATCTCTTCCGTAATCTTGCCTACTTTACCATCTCCAATTTTTTTACCATCTATTGAAATGACCGGAGTTATTTCAGCAGCGGTTCCTGTAAGAAATACTTCATCAGCAAAGTAAATCTCTGTTCTAGGAATTTCGCGCTCAACAGTTTGGTAGCCAAGATCTTTTGCTATTTTGATAACAGAGTCTTTTGTTATTCCTTCTAATGCTGATGAGCTAGGTGGAGGTGTTAATAACTTCCCATTTCTTAAGATGAAGATGTTTTCTCCAGGTGCCTCACTTATATTTCCGAGATGATCTAACAATATGGCTTCATCGTAACCGTTTCTCTTAGACTCCTGTGTTGCCAATATAGAATTAAGATAATTTCCACCCATTTTTGCAAGTGGTGGTGTGGAGATATCATGAATTCGTCTCCAAGAAGATACGCCCACCTTTATTCCATTTTTGTTGAATAATTCTCCAAATGGAAACATAACTACAGCTGCATGTGTTGGCGTATTCTCAGTTACATGGAGATTGATTCCATGTCTACCTACAAAATAAAATGGTCTTATGTAACATGATTCTTTCACATTATTTTTTTTACAAAGATCAATTATGGCATTAGCTATTTCTTTATCTGTAAATCTCAAAGAAATTGAATATACCTTGCCTGAATTTCTAAATCTCTTGATATGATCATCAAGTCTGAAAATATGCAAGTTTTTGGAATTCCAATATCCTCGCAATCCTTCGAAAACAGAAGTTCCATAATGTATGGCATGAGTCATAACTGGAACCCTTGCATCTTCGTCTCTTATTATTTTTCCATCAAACCAGACAAATTTTGGCACAAAGGGTTTCATATTAAAAAACCAAATCCGTCTATAATTAATCTATTTCTACCAAAACCCAATGCTTGGGAATTTCATTCCTAATACTCGATATGTAAGATCCTTTGCTTTTGCAAATTTCTTTACAATATCCCAGTTCTCGTATATTATTTGTACTACTTCAGGTTCAACATACTTTTCCCAATCTGTATCTTTTCCCGTTGCTGCCTCAAACATCTTTTGTTTAACAAAAGATGCAGAGGTTTCTTTTCTCTTTCCTATTCTGGGATTAAGTCCATAGAGTTTGAGTACAAAACCCTCAGCTTTGTCTCCAGTATAAGTAAAATAATCTGTAGTTATTCCGTCAAGAATTTGCTTTTTTATTTTCCATGAATAAGGTGATAACATTGGAGGCATGTATTTTGCAAATGGTGCATAAAATGTGTAATTTGGTAAAACTGTAATGCTATCGCCAAATACTGCCTTGAGCATTTTTTTCCTCAAATCATAACTAAATGGAAAACTCTTGCTGTTGATTTCTTTACCATCCTTCATAAATATGACTGGCAATATTCTTACTTGGCTTTCATTTTTTAATTCATTGATAATTTCTACATGAGCCTTGGTAACGGGATTCAAGTGTGCAAGATAAATTGAGATTGTCAACTGGCTTCTGTATTTTTGTGTCATATTTCAATCATTTATCCAAAACTGTGAAGGAACTCTCGAGAATATAGGGACGATGGGACTTGAACCCACGACATCCAGCGCCCGAGGCTGGCAGTCTACCAAGCTAACCTACGTCCCTGTAGATTCGCCTAGGTAATAGAATATTATTCTTTCAAAGA
>JAHEXH010000007.1 GCA_023252235.1 Nitrosotalea sp. | reverse complement strand
ATTGTAAAAGAAGCAATTAGAATAGAACAAGTTCGTGATCTTTTTGGAATACGTGCAGTAGATGAGATAAGACGCGAATTGAATATTACTTAATTTTCGTCTACTATTTCAAAAGACTGTTTTTTCTTTTTCAAAAGAGCGAATATTCCAATTATGACAGCAACCCAGATACTACCAAACAACATATTTGAAACACTGGCGTACATGTACGGAGTTGCATCAAGCAAATTGAATACTATTGTTGAAGATTGATAATGAACATTGAGCATCCCAGTATGAAATGCGGCACTATCAGGTGATGTAGTTGAAATCTTATCTACAGTAGATAACATCGTAGCAAGATCTTTTTGCATCATTCCAAAGTCAGTATCTTGTGTAGGAAATATCCAGACAGGATTTCCCGATTTAGGTAAAAGTTGTTGAACCATTTTAAGATCATTTGCAATAGATTGCGGATCAGAAGTAGCCTGAATTCTAAGCAATATTCCTCTTGATTGATCAAGTGGATAAATCGTACTACCGTATTCTTCAAAGGCCATAACCACCCCCAATACAATCAATCCAATTATTCCTGCCAATGCAGCTTTATAGTAATTATTTGCCATTTTCTCTGCCTTTGTTTCTACTCTCCTGCCTGATTTGCCTTTTTTAAATGTTGAATGAGATATGCTCAGATATGCAATGTAGAAAAATCCAATTGCTTGAATACCCAATATTGGGGCAAATACAGGATTATTAGAAAACACTGCAATAAAAATTCCCACCACACCATATACTCCAAAGAATATCTCAAGAAGAGTAGTTTTTGTAAATGGAAGAGCATATGCTTTGTCTCTCCAATCATCATCATTTTTCACTATACCAAATTTTGGTGTACGCAAAAATTCATTCTTTCTTCCAAAAAATGCATCAAAGACTGCAACTGTGTTATTAACGGACATGCCAGCAGAATAGATTATCAGGTACAAATAGGAAAGTGTCTTTGATCTCCACTTCTTTTCATACATTCCCCGAATTACCATTATGTATGCTACAGGTCCCATTGCCAAGTATGCAATTATTGTTAAAGCTGGTAATCCACTTATTATGTAGAGATTTATTTTTGAAGCTAAGAGTATAGGTAAAATCAAAAATTGCGCCAGAACTAATGGATGTACAATATGTCGTGTAAGTTGAACAAAAGCCTGAATTTTTGTATCAACCGGGATTTTCTTAATTGTAACATCGCCAAGTAATTTTATAGCACATTGAATAGAACCTTTTGCCCAACGAAATTGTTGCCTTTTTGCGGAGTTCATTTGTACTGGGAGTTCTGCGTCTACAACAATATCAGGAATAAAGATACACTTCCAACCTTTCATCTGAGCTCTATAACTGAGGTCTAAATCTTCAACCAATGTGGCAGTATGCCAACCACCTGAATCTTCAATACATTGTCTTCTCCATATACCTGCAGTGCCATTGAAGCTCATAAACAGATGAGAGTTACTTTTTGCTTTTTGTTCTATTAAGAAATGAAAGTCAAGACTGAGTGCTTGTGCCTTTGTAAGTGGAGAATAACTTTCATTGACATGACCCCACCTGCATTGAACCAATCCTATGTTCGGTTTAGAGAAATATGTCAGGGCTTTTTTTAGAAACCAAGTTGGCGGAATAAAATCAGCATCAAAAATTGTAATGAAGTCTCCCTTTGCAGACTTCATTGCATTTAGGAGCGCTCCGGCTTTGTATCCCTTCCTACCAGATCTGCGTATGTGATGTATGTCAAATCCTTTTTTTTGATAATCTGAGACCAGATTCTCAAGTAGATCATACGTATCATCAGTTGAATCATCAAGTACCTGAATACAGAGCTTATCCTTTGGATAATCCAAGGCACATATTGCGTTTACTAATCTTGCTGCAACATATTTTTCATTATATATTGGAAGTTGAACTGTAACAGTTGGAATTTCTTTTAGTTCAACAGAGTTGTTCTTTTTTTGATGTCTTGAAATAACTACAAGATAATAAAAATTACAAGTGTAGAGAGTAATCACCATTGCAATACTAATGAAAACATTCCAAAGAAATTGGGTTAAAGTATTAGGAAGAACATGTACAGGCATTTAGATTTTTTTAACTCTAAAGTCTTTATAGCCGTACCGCTAGAATTTTTACTATCCTTTCTTAGATATTTTAATTGCTTGAACAGGACATACGTTTTCACAAGCTAAACAAAATATGCAATCAGGTTCTCGTGCCATCAATGGTTTTTTATCAGAAGCTGGATGTCCGGCAAATTCAGCCCATTCGTAAACTTTCACAGGACATGCATCTATACATGCACCATCACCTACACAGATATCATAATCAACTGATACAAATTCTCCCCATATCCCCAATATTTCATTACCTTTTCGGTGACCAAATACTTTTATTTTATGACTAGATGGAGCAGTAAAAGTCTCAACTACTTTAAGTTTTGATTTAAAGTCTACGTCAATTGGACCCGGCTTCGCTCCTGAGGGTGTCTCAGGCTCTGCTTCTTGTGTTGCTTGTTGTCCAGGAGGAGGAGCTACCGGCTTTGGTTTTGGTTTAGCGTTTGGAACTATTTGAGCTAACGGTGTAAGTTCCTCCAATTCTTTTAGTGCTTGTTCTGGAGTTAATTGTTTAATTTTTACTTCATGTTCAACCATCTTGTCAGCAAGTACACTATTTCTCAAAATTGTATCAATCACCATCTTTGCATTTGCATCTGCTTTTCTTCTATAATCTTTAACCCAAAGTCCATCCCCATATTTTTCAACTGGATATATTTGGTAAATCATGTCTACAACTTCTCCAGTTACTATCTCAACTTGTACTTCGAGATCAATGTGCTTGTATCCGCTATCATCTGAATCTGGTAAATTTTCTTCTTTCCAGCGATATGTAGCATAAATCCTGTCAGCAAATTTATCCATTTCAAAAACTTTCTTGAATCCACTAACTATGGAATCAATTTCATAAGTATCTTCTAATTTTATAGGAAGACGATAGAGACCAAGTTTGTAACTATGTAAAGGATAGACTCCCCTTTTTGATGTAGCTGACTGAACTGTATACACCTTATCCTTTAGCAGGAGGGACATCTGATTGCGATATGGAAAAAGAGTTTAAAAATGCTTCCTAATAATCAGGGCAGGTCTCTTCTCGGATCTTCTTGTATCTTTGTTCCATGTCTATTGCATATTCAAGTACTTTTTCAAACCCATACTTGTCTTTTGGAAAGTACCATCGGATTCCCACCTTATGACCTATTCCATCCATATCATAGATCATTCCTTTGTCAGAAGTTACCCCATATTTTTCGTCAAGCGATCTTTCTTGTACTGTGAGACCACGTTTAGTTTTATCTTCCATCATAATATCGGATGTACCGTCAAGTATCGCATAGAATATACCTTTTTTCAGAATCGGTAGTTCTTGACTTGTTTCGTTATTTTTCGATTGGGTTTCCAATCATATTACCCCATTCAGTCCAAGAACCATCATAATTTCTAACTTGAGGATATCCGAGTAGATATTTCAGAACAAACCAAGTATGTGAAGACCTTTCTCCAATTCTACAGTAGCATATAACATCTTTATCAGGTGTCACACCTTTTGTTTCATAAATTCTTTTGAGTTCTTCAACTGATTTGAATGTACCATCTGTATCATTTACTGCACTTGCCCATGGGATATTGTTTGCATTAGGAATATGTCCCCCTCTCTGAGCATGTTCCATAGGATACTCAGCAGGAGCAGTTACCTCTCCAGAGAATTCTTTTGGAGAACGTACATCAACTAGAATAGTATCGCTTTTTTCAAGAGCTCTTCTCACATCAAATAGATATGCTCTTAGTCCTTCGTTTGGAGGTTGTGCGACGTAGTTAGTTCGTGTTATTTGTGGCTCGTCCTTTGTATAAGATCTATTTTCAATTTCCCATTTTTTTCTACCACCATTCATTATCTGTACTTTTTCATGTCCATAATACTTGAATATCCAAAATACAAAAGCGGCAAACCAATTGTTAAAGTCACCATACAAAATAACTTCTGATTGTGCCGTGATACCATTTCTTGATAAAAGATCTTCAAACTGAGATTTGCTTATTATGTCACGAGTTATAGGATCATTAATGTCTCGTTTCCACCAGATTAAACTAGCACCTTGTAGATGACCTTGCCTATAGGCATTTTCAGGATCATAATCAACTTCTACTATCAATGAGTTATTGTTTAGATTATTTGCAACTGTTTCTGTATCTACTAAAACGTGGTTTGCATAATTCATTCTTATCTCTGTTACAACAAATTCAAATGGTCCTTAATATTTTATACTCATCAGATGCTTTTTAAGTGAAATTAGAATAGTACTTCTGATTGGAACTTCATAATGTCGCGTTAGTAAGTAAATTTGGTTCAAAGGAATCAGAGGACGCAGTAAAGAAAGTGGCTAAGAAATTACTTGCAAAAAAAGTCAAAGTATACACTGTTTCCCCAGTAGTTGTCGACGGGACCAAGAAAGTTAACGATTTGGAAGATCTCAAGACTACAAAACTAGATTTAACAATAACCTTAGGAGGTGATGGAACAACTCTTCGAACTTTCAGATATTTGGAAAATGAGGTTCCAAATCTTGCAATAAACGTGGGAGGAAATAGAGGAATATTATCAGAAATAACATTACCCCAAATTGATACTGCTATTGATCAGATTATTTCAGACAAGGTTTTTTTCGATAGAAGGATCAGAGTAGCTGCATCTTGTGGAGGACAAGATTTTCCACCAGCCTTAAATGAAATTTATATCAACAGACAGAATTTGACAAAGACATCATTATTTGAAATTAAATTTCAAAGTGATACAGTAACACAAAAAATGGATGGAGTCATTATAGCAACCCCAAGTGGATCTACAGGTCATTCCTATTCTCTTGGAGGACCAATTCTTCATGAAAGTTTAGATGTTCTTATCATAACACCAGTTGCTCCGGTCAACAAATTACCGTCAATTGTTGTACCCGATGAAAAAATTGAAATCATAAGCAATCACGATTCAAACATCATCATGGATGCACAGGTTATCAAAACTGCAAGATTTGATGAAGTAATAACAATCAAAAAATACAAAAAGCAAGCTGTATTTGTAAGATTAAAAAAACAAGGTCTAAGACAGATGAGTAAGCTTGGCTTCTAGAGTTTTAGATGCTACATCATTTTATGCTGGAATACCGTTTTCTTCACAAGAACAGAGTTTTACAACTCCTCTAGTTTTTGAAGAAATCAAGCATATCAAGAAAAGTCATGAAGCAGTACAAACTCTTATTGATTTAGATAGATTAAGGATCATAGAGCCAGAGAGAGAAAATACGGATTTTGTTTTAGAAAAAGCAAAGCACACCGGCGACCTTCTTAATTTATCAGAAGAGGACATATCAGTACTTGCATTATGTGTGCAGTTAAATGGTGAACTAGTGACAGATGATTATACTGTATCAAATGTTGCTAAACATTTGAATTTGAAAGTTATTCCAATAATGACCAAAGGAATATCCAAGGTATTAGATAGTGTGTACTTTTGTCCTGCTTGCAACAAGGTTTTTGAAAAAATATCAGACTGTCCCATATGCGGAAGTAAATTAAAAAGGAAATCATCCGAGAGGAAATCGTCTTCCAACCCAATCAGCAAAAGAGCCATCATATAGCTTCACGTTCTCATATCCAGCCATTCGTAATTGAGTAAAGACATTTGCAGCTCTGTGACCAAGTGCGCAATAGCACACCAATTCCTTATCTTTTGGCATTTGTTGTTCGTTAAAAATTCGTGAGAGTTCATCTTTTTCTTTAAAAAGAGAACCACCTTCTCCTACACCCTCAGTAAAAGGAAAAAGTATTGCATTTAAGATTCTACCAGCCAGAAATTCCTGAGGAGATCTAGCATCTATTATCACAGCAGTATCAATTTTTTTGTAAAGTTCTTCTGCTTCGATTCGTATGGATGAATTTACTTTTGGAATAAATTTTGTTGGTACAGGTTTTGTAATATCTCTAGTAATTGGAAGTTCTTTTTTATGCCAAGTTCTTATTCCGACATCAAGAATTTTTGTTTTTTCATGACCAAAATATAGCAATGTCCAAGATATCCTAGCAGCAGACGGATCCAAATAACCTCCGTATATTATGACAGTTTTAGATTCATCGATTCCAAGTGAGCCAAATAGAGTTGAAGCATGATCACTTTCAATTACAAGATTAGATCCATATTGATTAGTTTGTACAACTTTTTCTATTCCAAGAGGTTGAGAATTTGGAATATGTGCATAAGAGTATGCAATGCTACCTCGAGAATCCAATATTACCAAATCAGGATCATTGTAATGTTCTGCCAACCACTGATGTGAAACTATCAATTATTCGATTAGAGTCAAAGTTACATATTTGAACAATGTGTCATACATCATGTAGTGTCTTTTGATCAGTCTTTTTGGTATTCTTACTTTCAGCATCAAGTATTTTTCTTATTTTTTGAGCACGTGATTCACCCATTCCACTTATTTTAGACAATTCTATTGATGAGGCGTTCAATGAGCTACTTGGTGAGCCAAATTTTTCTAGCATTCGAGATGCAAGTTTTTCTCCAACACCTGGCAAACTACATAAGATTGATAATTGTTGTTGTTGCAAATCACCAGACTTTCTAATTTTTTTAAGGAAAGGTCCTTTTACTGTATCTTGTCTTGCACACATAGATATTAACAATTTAGCAGTATGTGATGCATTAGGAGTAGGGGCTACAGGTATTTTGAAATCCAATACTACAGAAGACATTGCACCATAGAACACAAGCGGATTTTCTGTAATTTTATCAATTTCATCAACATTTCCTTCTATAATTATAGTTGGATGTTCAAAGTGTTCCTTTAACCTATTACATTGGTCAAATAATCGTCCATCAAAAACGGAGGAGATGAAATCACTGACACTTTTTCTTTCCACTACAGTTTCAGGTGCAACAATATAATCTCCAACAGGTAAATTCATCATTTCAACTTTGACTCCTATCTGTTTTAATAGATCAGGAATTCCACTTTTTCGCTCTCTTTCATCAACTACCATCCGAAGATCTTCAATTTTCATTAAATTGTTAAGTTTCTGTAAATATTTTATTTAGGAGTATCCATCTTATTTTGTCCTGGTTGAGAAGTACCTTTTAGCATTTCTCTGATTTTAGTCTCTGCCTCTTTCAAATTTTCCTTTACTCTAACTTCTTGTTTTGATAATACTGTGAGTCTAGTATTTGCAAGTTCTTTTTTTTCTTGCAATTCTGAAACCAAATCAGATTTAGTAGATTTCACAAGAATTGATCCTGCAGTTTTGTAAACAATGTCATCATCATTTGCCTTTAGTAATAACTCAAGTGCTCTTTCCGTCTCAAGATGTTCGGATTCAAGATGTTGTTTCTGAAGCATTATGGACTGGAGATTTTGTTGTAATTGTTGTAATCTACCAACTTGCTCTTGTAACCATGGAGGAATTTGTTGTTCGCCTGCAGACATGAATGTTAGACTTGCTGTTTTGTTTATATCTTTACCGATTCGATTGAATCATTACTTGCCTGAACAAGTCTCAACGTAGAATTCAGATTAGCTCGTAGATGTGAAATTTCTTGTGCATCAATCATGATTGTAATTTTGTCATCAAATGAGAAACTTGTTTTGGTAGGATTCTCGTCATAGAATTGGTTATCAATTTCAATAGAATCAAAAATTGCCTTTGTTCTTTCACCAGCAGAAATTTTTATCTTGGCTCTATAGTTTGACATCGTATGCCAGACCTGCTACTTTGAAATTACATTTTTTGCAAGCCCAGATTCCTACTGCCTCTCTTCCAAATCTCTCAGAACCACATTCAGGACATTTTCTTTGTGCTTTTAGCTGTCTATGTACTGATGTGTATTTTTTTCTTGGTTTAAGGCCGTATTTTTGACCCAGTCCTTTTAGTGAAGCGCTTTTACCTTTTGCCATCTTTACATCAACTGCTCAAATTGCTTCCTTATTTTCCTTCCTACAGAAAGAGCTGTTTCAGAGCACTGAATAAGTTGTTCAGCAGTGAACCCATCACTTCCACCCTTTTGTACAGCACAAATGTTACCATCGGAATTTGTTGTAATTGTAATTCTTGCATCCATGCATGATTCTTCGTCCTTAGTTGGATCAATGATTACATATTCACCTATTCTTGCCATAGTTACGGATACAGGTAGTGTTTTTATCGGAGGTTTTGATGTTATTCCTTCTACAAGTACAGGAGATTCATCTTTAATTTCATATTTAGGAACAGTACAAGAAAGAATACCAGCTACTGATGCATAAGAACAAGCATCGAATAGATTTCCGCCAGAATCAATGACACTGCTATCAATGAACATTCCAATAACAGACTTATTTTCGATTAGAACAAGTTTATGCAAATCAATCATTTCAGTTTCTCTTATCCCCCTATCAACAACTCTTGCAAGTTCTATAACTTCCTCATTTGGTGGTCCTGGTTCCACATTTGGATCCGCCAATGGTAAAATTTCTGCTGTGCAGATAAGAATTCCTTTATCCCCAAGGTCTGGAAATGGTTTATCAGGTTGTATTTTTACACCAGTTATAACTTCAGTATTTCCTAGTTTTACTCTAGCAGAACCATTAGCTTTTGGAATAACTCCTGTTTCAATGATCAGGGGTCTTTGCTCGTCAAGAGATCTTCCATCTATTCTTTTTCCTGTTTTCAGGAGATCTAGAATTTTATCTCGTTTTAATTGATCTAGTATTTGAGAACCCAATTTTATTGCTCACCAGTTTGGAAGTATTTTTCCATTAACGCTTTTCTTTGGATTTCATAAACACGTTTACAGCCTACTAGTGCAGTTTGCATACATGTTTTGAATTCTTCCGGTTTTAACATACCATCAAGTTGTAAAAGTGTGATTTTTCCTACATTTGGCATCAATGCTACTGGCATGTCTGCCTGTCCCTCTTGATCCTCTTCATTATTGACATCTAGAACTATCCTATCTGCAACTTTACCTGCAGCACAAGCAGATACCAAGTCACGCATTGGAATACCTGCATCTGCAAGAGCTACAGATGCTGCATCAAGTGCGGCACATCTTGAACCACCATCTGCTTGAAGCACTTCAATGAATACGTCAATTACAGTACGTGGGTAATCCTTTAGTATTACAGAAGGTTGTAATGCTTCTTTGATAACCTTAGAAATTTCAATTTCTCTTCTGGATGGAGCTGGGTTCTTTCTTTCAGTAACAGAGAAAGGAGACATGTGATATCTGCAACGTAAAATTCCAGAATCTTGATTTGCCATGTGTTTTGGATGAACATCTCTTGGACCAAAGACGCCAGCTAAAATCTTGTTCTTTCCAAATTCAATATAAGCAGAGCCATCAGCATTTTTTAGTACTCCTACTTTAATGGAGATATTCCTAAGCTCGTCGAGTCTCCTTCCATCACATCTAATTCCATCTTCAGTCATTAATTGTGTCATTATTTTCACCATCTGTTACCCCAAGCATAGATTTGACTCTTTCAGTCAAGTTTGGCGTATGCGCTAGGGCATCGATCATTTTCACTGCTTCTACAGCCTTTAATAATCCCTCGGAATCTTCACAAGAAATTACGATCCAACCATTTTGACCTATTGTTATAATTGCCTTAGTAGCCATCTCTATTGTTTGAATCATTGAACCACGTTTACCAATTAATCGAGGTACTTTGCTTGGAGATATCTCGACTAGTTCACCTGAATCAATTTTACCAAGATCTCTATCTTGTACTGTCAAAAGCGGATCTCTCGATCTATCGAAATTAGCAATTCTAGTTGCGACCAAATCTCCAATATCTAATCTCTGTTTGAGTTCATCTTTAGTAGGAGAATAGTCTCTGCCAAAAACATCTTGTGCTGGTAAAAATCCTACAAAACATGAGTTTATGTCAAACTCCCACGAAAGCGGTGAGGTTCCAATTACTTTTCCAATAACCAAGTCATTTGCCTTTGGCATGTATCCTCCAGTAAGCGGAATTACTTTTACAGAATTTTCAAAAATTTCAGAAATTCCAACACATGTTGAAATCATTCTATCGCCGTCTTGATACACATTTTGTTCTGGTCTTAGAGGACCAGTTGCTATTACATCTCCAGGAATAACATATCTTCTTTTTACGTCCATCATTTTGCAACCTCTATAGAAGCAGTACCTTTTGTTACAGAGCCTAATCTGTCCATTACATTTGCCCTTGCCGCCGCCGGTATATCTAGTATTACTTTAAGTGCACCATTTGATTGCCATTCTTCTTTTTTCAAAGTTCCAAATGACTTTAGAACAGAATAAGATTGTGCTGCAAATTGAGCCGGCACCAGAATTTCAAGAAGCATATTTTCAGACTTTAATGGAATTATTGAACGGAGTTGTTCTACTATTTCTTTGATCTGCTCATCAGTATTTCTGAAAGGATCAACTGATACCCTTGCGTCATCCATAGCTTGTTCGATTCTAAGTGGTGGATGTGGAAGATGTGATCGTGGATCAACATAGCTTTTAGCAATAAAATCCACTATTTGTTTACGTTTTTCAGATACCATCTTTCTTCGCTGATCAGTAGTAAGATTTAGTTCTCCTTTCTCAAGCATTATTGTAGCAATCGCGTTTGAGTCAGTGGTTTTGAATGCTTTCATGAGTTTCTCCGTAGATGCCCTTGTTCCTTTATTGGAATCAGAGTAAATCTCATCTGAAATCAAGACTCCAGAGATATCCTTACGCTTACCTAACTTGAATTCCAAAGCAGGATCTGGTTTTACCAATATTTCGAACTTTTCACCCTCTACTGAGAATCTCACAATTGTTACTTTAGTATCCATAATTGGGGTACTCATACTTGGTATTTATCTATAAAGAAAAACTCGCTAGATTTTTATTTGGAATTTCAGTCCCTTTTCGTAAGATTTGACTTCTTTAGAGATTGTTCAGGAAAGTGGAAACAGCATGGTTATAAAATTGAAGGGTATACCCATTCAATATGCTAACGCACTTAGACGAATTTGTTTATCAGGAATTCCCACATTTGCCGTTGATGATGTTGTAATTATTGAGAATTCGTCAGTTTTACCAGATGAAGGAGTAGCTCATAGACTTGCAATGATGCCATTAAGAACAGATCTTGAGAGATTTGTAGAGCCATCAGCGTGTGATTGCCATAGTGAGCTTGGTTGTAGTAGATGTAGAGTCTTACTTATGCTTGATTCAGGTAGTGCAGATACAACGCGTACAATAACCTCGGCAGAAATTAGTTCAGAAGATGAAGTTGTAAAGCCTGTAAGTCCCAACATTCCAATTGTTGCATTAGCCCCAAGTCAGAAATTGAAGGTAGAAGCATATGCAAGATTAGGCAGAGGTAGCGATCATGCCAAATGGAATTCGGCTACAGTCTCAGCCCTTACATCCACAAATAATCCAGACGAACATATTTTGAATATAGAGACTACAGGTAGCTTAACTCCAAAAGAGGTTCTAAGAGCAGCTATCGAAGAGCTTGAAAAAAGATTGGGCGAATTCCAGAAGAACGTAGCCACACTCGGTTGAAGCATATATTATATTTGGGTAAAAGTGGGCATTATTACACATGACTAATCAGGTTGTTATTCAAATGGTAAAGACCTTGCGTGGTGCATCAAAGAAGAACAATGCGCCTATATGGGAAAAACTTGCAGAGTTGGCTTTAAAACCAACCAGAGCAAAAAGAACACTCAATTTGGGTCAGATCGATAAATTCGCATTAGATAATGATGTAATAATAGTTCCAGGAAAAGTTTTAGGAACAGGAAGTCTTTCACATAAAATAACGTTATGTTCATTTTCAATATCAGCTACTGGTGCAAAGAAGATAGTAGAGTCGGGTGGAAAGATATTAGACATATCTCAAATTATCAAGAATCATCCAACAGGAAAAGGAGTGAAAATAATTGGTTAAACAAGTTACTGAAGTAAAATCATCAGAAAAGAATACAGCTCCGCAGACAATCATAGTAGACGGAACAAATTTGATAGCAGGTAGGCTTTGTTCACATGTTGCTAAGCTACTCATAAAAGGAAACAGAGTATCAATTGTCAATTCTGAAAATATCATGATTTCAGGAGACAGAAAAGCAATCATCGAAGAATATAGAAAGTTTTTGGAAGTAGCCAGTATCAACAATCCTAAATTTGGTCCATTCCACCCTCGTAGACCAGACACCATCATAAGCAGAATGGTACGAGGAATGCTACCAAAGAACAAACCATCAGGCAAGACATCTTTGAAAAGATTAAGAGCTTATCTTGGAGTACCAAATGAATTAAGATCAAAAAAGACAACACAGTTTGATGATGCTAAAATTAGAAGACCTTCTCCATATTACACAACTTTAGGAGAATTAGGTAAAATGGTTGGGTGGCACGAGTAATGGTAAAGTTGGAAAGCTATTATGCATCTAGAAAGACTGCACGTGCACATGCATTCATTACAAAAGGAGTAGGTCGTGTAAGAATTAACAATGTTCCAGTAGAGATGGTTCAACAAGAAGTAGCACGAGAGATTATGCTAGGTCCTTTGGAAGTTGCAGGAGATCTTAGAAACAAAATAGATCTTTCAGTAAAAGTCAAGGGTGGTGGTTTTGTCGGACAATCTTATGCAAGCGCAATTGCAATTTCAAGAGCCATGACAGGATGGACAAAATCCAGAAAAGAACCAAAAGATCATCCACTTACAAGAACAGTAAGAGAAGATCTCAGAAAACGATTGACAGAATTTGATAAACATTTGCTAAGTGGTGACGATAGACGAAAGGAACCAAAGAAATTTGGCGGTCCTGGTGCTAGAAGAAGAAAACAGAAATCGTATAGATAGTCTTGAAAGCTGTAATTTTGGCAGGAGGCCGTGGAACACGCGGAAGGCCATTTACAGATTACATTCCAAAAGCAATGATTCCTATTCAGGGAAGACCTCTCATTTATCATGTTGTTAGATATCTTTCCAAGTTCGATATCATTGATGAGATAATTATACTTGGGGATTTTTCAGGCATTGGAAAACAGATAGAGAAATATTTTGAAAATCATATTTCGTTTAAAAAACCAATAAAATTCATACAGGATTCACAGAGTGGAACGGGCGGGGATCTTATTCATCTAAGGTCAGTCCTTGGAAAGAGTAATGAATTCATCTTGTGGTTTGTTGACAATTTGTGTCCAGTTGACATAAACAAGATGTATCGTTTTCATAAAGATGTCAAGACTATAGCTACAATAGCTGTGAGAAGATACAGAAAAGAAGAGACAGGATTTGCAATAGTAAATAATGGAATCATCCAAGAATTTAAGGAAAAACCTACAATCGAACTACAGATGGCAGAATGTTTAGGGATATACATCATAGATTCTAAGATAATAGATACAATAAAAACTAAAAAACAAAAGAAAAAAGACCTTAATCTTTCTTATGATATTTTACAGCCATTATCCAGAAAAGGAAAAATTGCAGCTTATGATATAGGAAAAACCCAGTGGTTAGATATAGATTCGCCTACACGTGTGGACAGAAATAAAGAATTGGTTAATTCCATAATAAAGAAATTCGGCACTTAGATTTTGTGAGATCTTTCGTATTTTGTAATCTGTTCTTCGTGTTGCAATGTCATTGCAATATCATCTAAGCCTTCAAGTAGAATCTTTTTCCAATGTGGTTCTATGTTAAACGAGATGGGTATATTGTCGATCTTGATTGTTTGCTTTTCCAAGTTTACTTCAATTTCAGATTTTGTTGAGAATAATTTCTGTAGTATGTCATCAGATACACGTATTGGTAAGATTCCATTTTTGAAACAGTTGTTGTAAAAGATATCAGCAAAAGATGTAGATATTATAACTTTAAAACCATAATCGTCCAATGCCCAGACCGCATGCTCCCTACTTGAACCGCAACCAAAGTTATCTCTAGCAAGTAAGATTTTAGAATTTTTGTATGCTGGATCATTTAAGATGAAGTCTTTTCTTTGAACACCTTCTCTTTCATATCTCCAATCATAAAACAAGTATTGACCAAATCCAGTTCTCTGAATTAGTTTTAGAAATTGTTTTGGTACTATTTGATCAGTATCAACATTGACTTTATCAAGTGGTGTGGCTATGCTTTTTATCTTCTCAAAGGGTTTCATTCTAGTTCAGATCCAATTCTCTTACATCTACAAAGTGTCCATTAATTGCAGCAGCTGCAGCCATTACAGGACTTACAAGATGTGTCCTTCCTCCCGAACCTTGTCTTCCTTCAAAGTTTCGGTTTGAAGTACTAGCGCATCTCTCACCTTTTGCCAAAATATCAGGATTCATACCTAGACACATGCTACAACCAGATTCCCTCCATTCAAATCCGGCATCTTTGAATATTTTATCAAGACCCATCATTTCGGCATTTTTCTTTACAAGCTGTGATCCTGGCACCACCATTGCTCTCACTCTAGATAAGACCTTTTTTCCTTTTACAACTTTTGATGCCTCTATCAAATCTTCTAATCTTGCATTAGTGCACGATCCAATGAATACTCTATCAATTATAATATCGGTAATCGGAGTACCTGATTTTAGATCCATGTACTGAAGAGCTTTTGTCACACCTTTCTCTTCTTCTGGATTTCCTCTACCATATTCATCTGGAAATGGAACTCGTTCAGTAACATCAGATGTCATAGCAGGATTAGTTCCCCAGCTCACCTGAGGTACAATATTTTCTGCACTAAGGGTAAATGATTTATCAAATTTTGCTCCGCTATCTGTTTTTAGATGTTCTCGCCAATTGTTGACACATTCATCATAATTTTCTGGCGTATACTTTAGTCCATTAAGATATTGGTATGTTTTTTCATCAGGCGCAATCAGTCCAGCACGCGCTCCTGCCTCTATCGACATATTACATATTGTCATCCTCTGTTCCATTGTTAATTCAGATATTGCTTCACCCCGGTATTCAATTACAGTTCCAGTCCCTCCGGCAGTTCCAATTTTTCTAATAATTGATAGAATTATGTCCTTTGCAGTCACGGCATGAGGATTCTTTCTTTTTCCTTGAATTTTGATTTCAAAAGTTTTTGGTTTTTCCATCATTATACATTGAGTTGCTAAAACATGTTCAACATCACTTGTACCAATTCCAAAAGCAAGTGCTCCAAATGCACCATGAGTTGAGGTATGACTATCACCACAGACAATAGTTGTTCCAGGAAGTGTAATTCCTAATTCTGGACCTATTACATGCACTATACCTTGATTTGGACTATTAATGTCAAAGAGAGTAATTCCAAATTCTTTACAGTTTCTTTCAAGTGTTTTAATTTGCATTGATGATGTTTGATCTAAAATAGGTAATGACCTATCACTGGTAGGTACGTTATGATCCATTGTTGCAAATGTGAGGTCTGGACGTCTTACTTTTCTTGCATTAAGACGCAAACCTTCGAAGGCTTGAGGAGATGTAACTTCATGAACAAGATGTCGGTCTACATAAAGTAGTGAGCGTCCATCTTCATCTACAACAATATGTGAATCCCATATTTTTTCAAATAATGTATTTGACATTCAGATCATCTTAATCAGAACCGGAGATATAATGGTATAATATTTGAACTAAGGCTTGTAATTGAAAAGTCCGCCAGCTTCTATTATTTTGCCTATTAGTTCTGGAAAAGGCTTTATTTTATAGATCTTGTTCTTGGTCAAGTTCTTGATTTCATTTTTAGATATATCTACTTCAAGTGAGTCACTGTCAGAGATATCCTTGTACGCGCTATCGTCTATTTCAATTGGAAGTAAGAAAGCTCCATCTACTGCATTTCTGTAAAATATCCTTGCAAAAGACAAAGCCAAGACTGCCCTTATTCCAGAATAAGATAGTGCTATCGGAGCATGTTCCCTAGAAGAGCCACAGCCAAAGTTTTTCCCCGCAACTATAAAATCACCAGATTTAACTCGTTTATGAAAATCCTTGTCTAGTCCCTCCATTGCATGTGTTGCCAACTCAGCATAATCATGAATCTTAAGGTAAGGACCAGGTAAGATTACATCTGTATCGATGTTATCCTGTTCATATTTTATTACTGAGCCTTTCATTTCAGATCCCTCGGGTCAGTAATCTTTCCTGTGATAGCAGATGCTGCTGCAACAAGCGGGGATGCAAGATAGGTCTGAGATTCTATATGTCCCATTCTTCCTGGAAAGTTTCTATTTGTAGTACTGATACAAATTTCATCTTTTGCCAATACGCCCATATGAGCACCACAGCAAGCACCACAGGTTGGCGGTCCTACAACCACACCAGCATCCAAGAAAATTTTTAACAATCCCTCCTCCATTGCTTTTCTAAATATCGATATTGCCGCAGGTAACACTTCTGTTCTTATCTTTACAGTTCTTCCTTTGAGAATTTTTGCTGCAGCTCGTAAATCTTCTAGCTTTGCACCAGTGCATGAACCAATGTATGCCTTGTCAAGTTCAATTGAAGACAAATCACGTGCAACTGAAATATTTTCAGGGGAGAATGGTTTTGCCACAGTAGGTTCTATTTCTGAACCTTCATACTCGTAAATTTTTTCATACTGAGCGTCTGCATCACCATGAACTTCATCATATTTTATAGCCCCTTTTGCTGCAAGATAATCTCTTAATTTTTGATCGGGTTCTACTATACCACTCTTGGCACCTGCCTCTGTTGTCATATTTGTTAGTGTCAATCTTCCTTCAACAGACATTTCAGATATTCCAGTACCTCCAAACTGCATGGTTTTGTACGCTGCACCATCATTTCCAATATCTCCAATTATTTTGAGTATCAAGTCTTTTGCCATTACGTGATCTGGAAGTTTTCCATTGAGCTTAAAGAATAATGTCTCAGGTACCTTGAACCAGATTTTACCATTTAACAAAACATATGCAACATCTGTATGTCCAAGACCCGCCGCAAATGCTCCAAGAGCTCCAGTGGTATTGGTATGTGAATCTCCTCCAACATACACTTCTCCAGGAAGCACCATCGCTTCCTCATGAGACAGAGTGTGGCAAATACCATATTGACCCATACCATATTTGAAATGCCTCTTAATTCCAAACTGCTTTGTGAAATTTGTTAGCGATACAATATTTTGTGCAGATATCTTATCAGCTGCCGGTACAAAGTGGTCTTCTGCTACCCATACTCTCTCTGGGTCCCATAATTTATCAATCTTCATTCCTTTCTTTTTTAATTTTTCAAAAACTGCTATTACTCCAGGTCCAGACACATCATGAATCATCACTTTATCAACATTAACAAAAACTACGTCTCCGGGTGAAACCTTTGACTTGCCAGAAGCACGGGCTAGGATCTTTTCAGTAATGTTCAATATTAAAAATCAACTTTCAAGAAATTAAAATGTTTGCAGAACCCTAAATAGTAATTATTATCTAAAACTAGACATGCCTCTTACAGTTTTGCCTGTAAAGTCCACATTAAAAAAAGAACAATTTGATTTGTTTGAAAGCCTTGTGACAGATCTGGATAATGTAGGTATGATTCCTAGAAACGGTGACGTCATAGTTATTTCAAGCAAATATGTTGCAAATTCACAGGGCAGGGTTTTGGAGTTTGGTAAAGTTGTGCCTTCACATGACGCAGAAAAAATGGGTAAGAAATTTCATATGAAACCCAAGATAGCAGAAATAATTCTAAGAGAATCAGATACAATATTTGGTGGAATACCAGGATTTGTTATTACATCGTCAGATAACATCATGGCACCAAATGCAGGAATAGACAAATCTAACACACAAAGTGGAACCGTAGTTTTGTATCCAAATGAGCCATATATTGTGGCAGAACATCTTAGAAGAAAATTTCTGTTAAAAAATAATGCACATATTGGAATAATTATCATAGACAGCAGACTAATGCCAGGAAGAGTGGGAACTGTTGGAGTTGCAATATCTTGCTCAGGAATTGAGCCTACCTCAGATCTTAGAGGAGAAAAGGACTTGTATGGTAATACCCTCAAAGTAACTTTTCAGGCTATAGCAGATGATCTTGCATCTATTGCAAATCTAAAGATGGGTGAAGGTTCAGATGTAACGCCATGTGTGTTGATCAGAGACTCGGATGCAAGACTCACTGATAGAAAGATAAGAGAAAATGATATGGCTATCTCCTATGAACAATGTGTCTATGTTCGTGGACTAGGAACAAGAATTTAAGACAACTATAGTTTTAATATGACTAAAATGGACGCCAAGATATGGTAGAGTTCCTAACGAGGTATCCTAAAACCATGTACTTCATGGACGGCAATAAGAGTAAAGTTAAGGTTGACACAAAGGGAGTAGAACAACTCACCATAGTGGTAAAGAAAAGCGTCGACGAACTACTCAAGATATTTTCTAACGAGGGTTTCACTCATGTAAAATTTGAACATAAACAAGTAGCACAGATTGGTAGTGGTCTATCTCTTAAGCTGAAAAAGCCATGGGAGATGCATGTAAGACTTTTAGAAATGAAAAAAGGCTTTGTTGCAATCCAGGCAGAAGTAGAAGTTTCGCGTGACTATCTTCAGCATCTCTTTTGCCAGAGAACTCCAGTACTTTATGAGATAGAGACGCTTCTAAAAAAACACCAAGTAGAGTACAAAATTTGGAATGAACGAATAAGAAAATATGTCAATACAGTTATCGATAATTACAAGGTTAAACTTGCCACCCCAAGTTTTCCAGTATTAGCATGGAAACCCATGGTATACGTAATTTCAACAATAGGTGTATTGTATCTATTCAAGTACATCATGACAGTTTAGAACCTTTAATTAGAAATTTTCATCATTATTTGTAAATGAGTACAGTCAAACTTCCACTTTCCTTAAGATTTTATGGTATTTCACCATGGGAGCTTGAAGTTATCTATAGCACATTACACAACATATTCAACGTAAAGGAAGATCCCGATGCTAACCAAGATGAAGATTTTACGACCATGATGCATATAACATTCCCACTGGAATTTAATGAAACTTTTTTCAAATGGTTTGGAATTCCGCGATGGGATAAAATCAAGGGCATCATAAAAGAGATGAAGCGAAGGAGAGGAGGAGGTAAAAGTTTACTCATGTACATAAAATTCACAGGAAAACCAGACATTATGTTTACAATAGATCTAGATGACAGACATTCTTTTGATACAGCTATCGATAAAATCGATTTTGTTCTAGAGTTACTACCATATCATCTCGATCCCAAAAAACTACCTAAAGAAATCACTCAAGTCTCATATCAATTTGACGATACAAGTGGAAAATGGAATGTTAGAGCAGGTGAAGTAGGAGAACAGACATATCAATTCTCAGATAATGAATGGAAAACTACTTGATTTCTTTTTCAAGAGGTTCCAACATAGAATGTAGTTCACGATATTTTTTTTCGATAAAATCTAGTGATTCTTCCAGTTTCTTCGATTTTCCGTACTTGTATCTGATAAGTTCTCTATGTCTCCAAAAATTTTTTCCCTCTCCTATTGATATAGTACTAAAATAATCAGGGCCTTTGAGTTTATCAGGGATCTTTATACTATATGGAAAAAGAAATTCTGCCATAAACCATTCATCACCATCAGGATAATCAGAACCAGTATCAATATCAAAGAATAGATGTAGTAAATTAGTCTGCATCAGTCCATCATCTCTAATTGTAGGATGTTTTATGTTTGATTTTTTAAAATCAAGTTTTACAAGATTTGGTTCGAAATACCCATCGATTATAGATTTTCGAAATATCTTGTTTACTTCTTCCAGATTCAACGTAGAATTACTCTTTTTACGAAGATGCTAATAACTTATATCATTATCGGAACGTGTATCCAATTGTTTCCACCGGATGTAAGAATTATCAAATCAGATTTCTAACTTATCAAGCATTTTAGATATGTCAGTTATAGACTTGCCACCAGACGAAATTTCTTGATATGCTGGAGGATTTTCAAGGTAGTTTGGAATCCGTTCAGACATTCTTTCATCATAGGATGCAGCTATGTCATTTTTATAAAATATCCCAGTTGGAATCTTTGAATCCCATTCATTAGATTTTATCAACGCTTGTGTTAGTTTTTCATTTTCTTCCTCTGGTGAGTCTATATGTACAACTGGATCATATTCCACGTCCTCAAGCTTGTATATTCTAGGTCTTGGCCTATTTGTCATTTCATCAATGTTATCCATCCCTGAGAACCAATCTCTTGTATTGATATCATTGTAAGTTGGACATGGTTGCAATACATCAAGAAATGAGAGACCCCTATGTTTTACTGCTGCAATTATCAAATCCTTTAGCTGTCTTACATCATATGCATAGCCTCTCGCAACAAATGTGAATCCACTTGCAATAGCTAACGCAATTGGATTTACTGATTGATTTACATTTGGTTCAGGAAGAGATTTGGTTTTCAATCCAAGCTTGAGAGTAGGAGATGCCTGTCCTTTTGTAAGACCGTATACTCCATTGTTAAAAATAAGATATGTCATGTCCACATTTCTTCTGCCAGCTGCAACAAAATGTCCAGCTCCAATCCCCAACCCATCACCATCTCCACCTACTGCTACTACAGTCATCTCAGGATTTGCAAGCTTGGCACCCTGTGAAAATGGAAGTACTCTACCATGTAAAGTGTGAACACCATACACATTAAGATAATGAGATGTCTTGCCAGAACATCCTACTCCAGAAAATATTGCAGCTTTGTGTCTTGGGATTTCCATTTCTGCAAGAGCCATTTGAATTGCACTTACTATTCCAAAATCTCCACAGCCTGGACACCAGTCATTATGGACATCTGTTTTGTAATCAGATACATTAGACACCATATGTTAACACCTGCTTTTTCTCGGCTTTATTGTCGATAATCTTCTTAACAGAATCAAAGAGTTCATTACAAGTCATTGGTCTTCCTGTGTATTTTAATATGTAATAGTCAACTTTTCTATCCAAGTATTCATTAAGTAATGAGCCCATTTGCCCAGATTGATTTGCTTCAATATCAATTATTTTCTTAACTCCTGAAAGCAAGGATTGAACGTATTGGGTTGGAAATGGATGTAACATTTTGATTTGAATAAATCCAATCTTATAGCCTTCTTTATTGAGCATGTCAATAGCATCTAAGATTGGACCTTTTGTTGAACCCCAGCTAAGAATACAAAAATCTGATACTCCATAGTTTATTGCCAGGTCTTCTTTAGGAATTCGCTCTAATGCAAGATCCATTTTGTGAGCACGTTTATCCATTTTGTAAATACGATTTTCCGGATCTTCCGATATATGACCAGATTCATCACTTTCATCTCCAGTGTTCCAAAATATTCCATTTTCAAGGCCAAGTCTTGATCTTGGAGATATTCCATCTGGTGAGGGTGTAAATCGTTGATATCCTAGTGCATCAATTTTTTCAAGGAGTTTTCCACGCTCTATTGTTATCTTTGTTGGATCAAATCTTTTCACAGTGGAAACTGTACTTGCTATAAATTTGTCCATCATGTGTATTACAGGTATTTGATAGATATCAGCAAAGTTGAAACATTTTGCAGTATCGTAAAAGCCCTCTTCAGTATCACCTGATGCATATACAATTCGTGGAAAATCACCATGTCCAGCATGTATTGCAAACTGTAAATCATCTTGTCCATGTCTTGTGGGAAGACCTGTAGAAGGACCACTTCTTTGGTATAAAGTTACTACAATTGGAACTTCATTTATTCCAGCCCAACCAAGAGCTTCTGCCATAAGAGAAAAACCAGGACCCGAAGTACTTGTAGAAGATCGTGCTCCTGTCAAGGATGCACCAATAATCATACCAATTGCAGATATTTCATCCTCTGTTTGTACAACCAGTGTAGACCCAGGTCGGTTGTTTTCAACCTCAAAAATTTCATTTGATTCCAAAAATACACTTTCGTCAGATGCCGGTGTAATTGGATAATATGATTGAAACCTACAACCACAGGCTATCTTTCCAAGACTTGTAGATTGAAATCCTTGAACCAACATCGTATGTTCTTCTTTTGGAATTGAAGATAGTTGGTATCTGAATTTCGAATACTTTACGGTAGCAAGATTGTAAGCATAATTTGCCGCAATTTTATTCATTTCTGCAATTTCGGCTTTTCTTGAAAATATTGATCCTACAGATTTCAACAATGTTTCCGGTGGCAGTCCCAATAATCCAATAGATATGGAAACAGCTAACACGTTCTGCATACGAAACATTCCACGTATTTTTGGATTTTTGGTCTCATCAGATAGATTAGACAGGATTTCTTTGAATGAAACAGGATAAAGAGTAACTCCTCTTTCCTTTGCCTCATCAAGTGATCCTTGAATGGTAAAGGGCTTATTTTTTGATAAGAGATATTTCTTTAGTCGTTCCTTGAATTGTGCATCAAGAGTATGAACTTCATCAATTTGCATCTCAGATAAATCAGATTCATACACTATTGCACCGTCATCAAATACATCATCTGCATGTCTAAATAATGTCTCAGCATCAAATCCTACCAACATTGTAATTCCACGCACATTTGATCGAATTGTCTTGTCAGAAACTCTAACTCCAAAGTAACTATGCTCACCTTTGATATTGGAATAGTATTCTCTTTTCCCAAAGACCTTCAGACCACAGCCAGCACAAGCACCAGCAAAAATATTTGCGGCAGTTTCAACACCTCCTCCTTGAGGACCACCAATAACCCATGTTAAATCAATAGAAGACATGATGCATCTAGACACTCATCAAATATTAATAATGCTATAAAATTCTAATCTGGAAATTATCCACCAGTTGCCGCATCAAACAGGGCACATTCACATTTATCTCGTTCACCGCAAAATGGGCAGACACATACACATTTTTCAATAGGATTTCTACATTGTACACAAATAGCAAACTCGTCTTTGTGTTTCAATTGTATATTATTACTTTGATTAATTATAAATGAGTTGTTGTAACGATGTAGAACAAATTCATTGTGTTAGTTTTTACTTACGACTAGTTAATTTTTTAGCATAATACGCTTAAAATCATCATTTACTTAATGAAAACAGATGAAGATCTTACTTACACGAAGACTCCATGATTTTGCAATAAAGGAGCTCAAAATGAAATACAAAGTAGAAGTATATACCGGAAAGATTCCGATGCCAAAAAAATTACTAATATCAAAAATCAAGGATAAAGACGGCCTGATCTGCTATCCCTATGATTCTATAGATGCAGATGTAATTAATGCAGGAATTAGACTCAAAGCAATTTCCACATTTAGTGTAGGTCATGATCATATTGATGTCAAAACCGCTTCAAGTAGAGGCATAGTAATAGGATATACACCAGAAGTATTGACTAGAGCTACTGCGGATCTCACCATTGCCTTGATGCTGGCTCTTTTCAGAAGAATACCTGAGGGAGACAAACTAATTCGTAATGACAAATGGAGAACAATATTTGGTCCTTATGAGTTTCTGGGAACTGACCTTTATCAAAAAACTCTTGGCATATTTGGAATGGGAAGAATAGGAAAAGCAGTAGCTAGAAGAGCTGCAGGTTTTGAGATGAATATAATATATCACAACAGAACTAGACTATCATTAAAGGAGGAAAAAAGATTAGGAATAAAATATGTGTCACTAGACAATCTTTTTAGAACTAGTGATGTTGTAAGCATCCACTCACCACATACACCACAGACACATGAAATTATAAATTTGAAATTATTTAATAAAATGAAAAAAACTGCATTTTTGATCAATACAGCTCGCGGTAAAATAATAAATGAAAAAGATCTTGCCATTGCATTAAAAAGAAAAATAATTACGGGAGCTGGTCTAGATGTATTTCAAAAGGAACCTATTAATTCTAGACATCCAATTACAAAAATGAATAATGTTGTATTAATGCCTCATAGTGGAAGTGCAACTGTAGAAACAAGAAAGAAAATGGCAGAAATTGCAGTAAAGAATCTAATACTTTCACTTTCTGGTAGAAAACCGATTTATCAAGTCAGAGTATAAAATAATTAGTTGGAGTCATCTGACATTACTGAAACAAAAATGCTAGGAAAAGGTTATAATTATTTACAAATCAGAGAGTTCGATTAGATCGTTAGGATCTATTCTGATGCAATTAGTACCCACGGGTTTTAGGCCAGTAAAGCTGACTGTTCCTTGTGGAATTTTACCTTCTTTTTGTAGTGATGCTAATGTTTCTGTAAATGCATTTTTGTGCCCATCACATGTTACTCCAACCATGTATTCTCCATCTTTAGATTTTACAGAAATCACAAATTCCGGCGGCATTGGACAATCTTGTCCTTTTTTTCTAATAGAGCAACGTTCTGGAAACACAGATTTGTTTCTTAATTTCAGAATATTAATCTTGTATATACTGTCAAATTATAGATAAAACATTCCATCCTGTCAAATACCGTGTAATCTTGATTCTACATGGGTTACGCCATTCATATCTTAAACTACGATCATTACAATCAGGTAGTCTGATTCTTTTTTGCATAGAGGACAAAGATGTTTTTGCATTTCTTATCTCAAGTAATAGTTTCAAAATCCCAGATTGAATCAGTTTTTCGTGTTTTATATTGTAACAATCCTTTTTCCTGTAGAGATTTTACAACAAAAGCAGAATATGCAGGAGCCCCAGTAGCTCCAGGTGAATTGTAATTTAGAATATGATAGGAGTTTTTACCTTCAAGCTCCAATACATCTGGCAAGAATTTCCCCTCGGGAGTTATGATTGGAGTTCGAATTCCAGCAGTGCCTCGTTCTGAGAAAAATTCCGGTTTTATTTTTGGTATAAATTCCTGTATGCGTTCTATCATGATAGTTTTCGATAAAGAGCTTAGCCATTCCTTTGCCACCAAATTCATAAAATCTGCATTAAGGAGCAATTTCCTTGTACTGCCTGTTACTACCTCTGTAAGTTTAGAAATGAAGGTTTCAACATCTCCAACATAACCAGAATAAGTTTCAGGACTTGGAACAGGAACTGCGTTTGGTCCTACCTCACTTTTACCATCAGATCTTAGAATCCAGTGTGGATCAAGAAATGGGAAATCAGGATATTTTGGAACAGAATAAACGTTGGTCTTGACTAGATTAGCATATTCATCATGTGCAATCCAGTATTCACCTCTAAAGTGGAGGCTAGAATAATCATTTGCCAATCCAAACTTTTTTGCAATATCAAGTGAATAACCACCCGCACAGTTTATGACAAACTTTGAACTTATTTTTTCTTTATTTTGAAATGTAAGTATTGAATAGTCATCAATATTTTCAACTAACTCTAGTTGCCTATTTAGTAAAAATTTAGTTCCATTTCTTTGTGATTCTTCTTTTAATTTTCGTGTAAACTCTCCATAATCAACCACTGCATCAGTCTTACAGTGAATTGCAGAGTGACATCTAATGTTTGGTTCTCTTTGCATGACTTTACTACCGCTCAACAATTCAAGATTTTTCTCTGACATTCCGTTTTGTGATCCCCAATTCACATACTTTTCAAGAATCTTGTATTCAGTTTCATCAAGTGCGACCTCCATGGTACCTACCATTTTCCATGGTAATCCCTTTTTTTGAGCAAATGTTTTCCACATATCATGAGAAAGAAATGCAGCTTTTGCAAGCTTGGCCTTTTTGTCAGGATTAAGATAGAAAGGAGAATGTACTACTCCTGTATTACGACTGCTTGTATGCATGCCAACATCAGATTCTTTCTCAACTACCACAACTTTTGCATCATACAAATTTGAAATCCAATATGAAATTGAAGTTCCAAGTAATCCTCCACCGATTATTGCTACGTCATATTTTTCCATTAATGTAAAAATGATACAGTATGATTAATGGATTTGTAAAAAGGCGCCGGGAGAGAGATTTGAACTCTCGTACCCTTGCGAGTACGCGCTTTATGGTTACTAATTTCCAGGCGCGCGCCCTACCAGGCTAGGCGACCCCGGCATTCATCTCGCCAATTCAATTTCGTTGTAAAACTGACTATATATTACTGTAAGAGATGATTATTTCACAAACTTCTTTCTGTAGATATTTGATATTATTGCAGAACCTATGAAGGGTGCAACCCAGTATAACCACAGATCATTAAGATATCCAGATATTATTGCAGGTGCTAGTGCTCTTGCAGGATTCATTGAAGCTCCTGAGATAAATGCCAAAAAGAAGATGTCAAGGCCCACCATTCCGCCTATTACAATTCCACCAAATCCTCTCAATCCATTAGTATGAACAACTATTAGAATCACTGCCATTAGTAATGCAGTGGCTAGAATCTCAACTCCAATTATGAGAGAAATTGGAAAATGATAATTGGGTGCGTTTGCTCCAAGATTTGCATTTATGCCTATCACATATTTTACAAACAGACTTCCAAGTATTGCACCTATTATTTCTGCTGCAAAATATAATGACAAGAGATTTTTTGGCATGTGTTTTGTAACAAGAAATCCTACCGTTACTGCAGGGTTAAAGTGAGACATTGATATTTTTCCAAACGTATAGACCATTGCAGCAACTGCAACCGCTGGAGCAAGAGCTACAAACCAAAGACCAAATGTTCCAGGATATTTTGCATCTAAAACTACTGAGCCAGTTGCAAATACTACAACAATAAATGTGCCAATTAATTCAGCAAGAAACTTTCTCGGGTTTGAAGATAAACCACTTAGTTTAGAGAGTTGTGACAAGTTCCTTTACCTTTTTTTCAATTTCGTCTCTAATCTTTCGCACCACATCTATTGACTTTCCCTTTGGATCTTCAATATTCCAATTAATCGCATTTTCTACAAATAATGTAGGGCATGATTCTTTATCCATACATCCCATGTTTACAATTTTGTAAGATTGTTTTATCAAATCATTAGAAAGAACCTTTGGTTTTTGCTTGCGGATATCTATGCCAATTTCTTTCATCACATCTATCGCAAGTGGATTTACAATATCAATTGGTTTGGTTCCTGCACTCAGTGACTGGAATCTATTAGGAGCATATTTTCGAAGAAATCCTTCAGCAATTTGGCTTCTACCAGCATTTTCGACACAAACAAAAAGTATCTTCTTCAACTCATACATGAAATATTTATATAAATTGAGATTTATATAAACATATATTGATATGAATGGATTATCTCTACTCAAATGCATTTGTGAAGATACACGTTTTAACATACTAGAATTGCTTCAAAAAAATAAAGAAATGTCTGTCAATGAAATAGTCTTAAAATTAAAAAAAGATCAACCATTGGTATCACATCATCTTAAAGCATTAAGACAATGCAAGATTGTAAACTCTAAAGAAAATGGAAAATCAACCATGTATTTCATATCCAATAAAGAAATTTCAAACCTGATTAAAGAGATAGTAAAAGCGGGAGAGAAGATTGCCGTCAAGTGTGAAGATCCAATCTGTAGTTGTTAAGTAATCATTAGAAACAGGATAATTTTTACTCAGTTCGTAGATTGATGAATTACTTTAATATATTTATGGTAACAGATTTTTTCAACATATTCCCTGACTCAGATGCATTTGAAACTATCTTGTAACGTCCCTGATATGTTTTGCTCCCATCATTCTTTGTTTGATCCCAGACAAAGTTTTTTTCTTCTTTTGGTTCCAATGTAGAGATCACTTGTGCAGATATTGGAGAGTAGACTATGATACCATCAAGTCTTGTGATCTTCAAACCATAAGATGAATCTGAAAATGTAAGTGGTGACGTTCCTGAATTTATTATTCTAACATGTACCAGTTCACCAATATGGTAGTTTATTTTATCTGGAATAATAGTTAGAGAAGGTCCATTTTCATAAACTAACGTAGGAACTTGACTGGCAACCTGTGATAGATAAATTCCTAACGTCCCTGCTGCTACTAGTCCAACTATAAAAAATATGGCCGCACCTTTTGGTATCAACTTGGAAAATGGGATTGGATTCCTTTTTAATTGTTAACTACTGCCTTTGTTCTCCAACTTTTTGGATATGTGTTTGGAGCCATTATAATTCTCTTAATTTTAAAGGCAAAACCCTTGGTATTTTCAACAATCTCATCTTCATTTAGAGTTGCTTCTGCAAGGGCTACAACCTCTCCTTTTTGTGTATATATTGCAACAAAATCTCCACGCTTAAGTCCAGAGGATATTTCAAGGATGCCAGGTATTGCAAGTTGAGCTCCATGACAAAGTGCATCTACTGCAGAATCCCGTATTACAACTGACTTTATTTCGCTTAGAGTAAATTCTATTGGCATCATTATTCGTCTCAGTTTTTTATCATCACCATTTTCTTTCCATAAAGCATACGCATCAACAAGATCATGTATTTTTACTAGATTAGAATCCTCATTGAAGTGACCTACTCTACTTCTTCTAAGTTCAATCATTGTTGCACCTTCACCAAGAATCTCTCCCATATCATAGAAAATTTTTCTGACATATGTTCCTGCTTCACATAAAATTCGAAGAAGCAGTAAGCGTTCCTTTTGCTCTACAACCTCAATTTCATACACATGTCTGATTCTGGTTTGTCGTGATACTGCAGATCGCTGTGGTGGTTTTTGGAATATCTTACCAGTGAGTTGTTTTAATACATCAGCCAGTTTTTCTTTTGGAGGAAGTGTATGCAGTCTTCCAAGAGCATGATATTCCTTTGGACCAAGTAATAAAACAATAAGAGCCTTTGTTGCTTCTCCCAGTCCTATAGGTAACAGTCCAGAAACTTGTGGATCAAGTGTTCCACTGTGACCTGCTTTTGGGACATGTAATATTTTCTTAACCCAAGCGACTGTCTCATGACTTGTTGGACCATTTGGCTTATCTAGCAAAATAAAACCATAGTTTAGAAGTTGCTCAATCGATCTCTTGTCATAATATGTACCATAAGCATCATTTGTGATGTCTTGATCAATTACTCTAAGATTTTCTAATTGTTTGAGTGTCATAGTATTTTTTCACCGCATTTTTTGCCTGTTCAAGAACTTGTTCGGGTCCAAGATTATCTGTGTTTATTATTTTGTCAAAGACTGAGAGGTCTTCTCCAAAATTAAAACCATAAAGCTTCTTGTATAATGTTTTATTTTCATCATATCTCTTTTTTACTATTCCAAGTGCGTCGTGTATCGAGATGTTATCTCGTGTAGTCATCCTTTTAGCGCTATTTTCATATGAGCCTGCAAGCCAGATTTTAATTCCGTCTTTAACTAACCATGGCAATGTGTAGCTTGTTATGATTACATCCTCAGTTAGAAATATTTTTTTTAGTTTTTCATCAACTTCTTTATCAAATTCTGGATTACCTTTTCTGATATTAAGAAAACTCATTCCTTCTTCGGTATCCCAAAAATCATCATCACCCGTTTCAAAGCCTTGATCTTTGGCCATTTCTTTTAGAACATCGCCTCCACTAAGATATTTCAAACCAAATTCTTCACCTAGTCCTTTTGCTATGGTAGTCTTTCCTATGGCTGGCGGACCAGAAATTATTACTGAGCGAAGCAATTTAGCTTGTATCCATTGTAGTTTTTGTAACTCTCATTATGATGCCACTAAAGGCAGCAGAAGATAGGAAGTACCATGCCCAGAAATACAACTCGTTTACATGATGACATACGTTGGGATGACCAGGAAGTTGAGATTCTGCCACTTTTGCGGCAGTACAAGTTAATTCGAAAAATCCTCCAGGTATGAAGTTTAATGATATTGGTGAAACAGCTACAGTATAAGAAAAGAGTGGAGGAAGTACAAAATAGAATACAAGAATCAGTGGAAGAAAAGTAATCATCATTGGTCTCATATTCATTTGCATAATTTCCATGTTCATTTTGTTCATGTATGCAGATTTTTTGTTAAGCTCATCAGTTTTTTCCTGATCTTTTGATTTGAATGCTGCCATTCTTTCCTTTTGCCAAGCTCTTGTTTCTTTGAGCAATCTTTTCACTTTGTCTTGATCAACCATCTTTCGTTTTATCAGTGCATTAAGCAAATTAAGACCTATAGAAATGAACATGATTCCAAAAGCAGCTGGGATCATTCCCTTTACTATTGGATCTGCACTCCCCATAGGGCCCTTACTTAGACCAGGTATCTGTAGTGCCATTATATTTATGAAATCAAAAAGGATGCTATGTTCCATTGTTAAACCCCATTGCACTTAGAATACCTCGTGCCGCTTCATCAACCTTACCTTCTGTGTTAAGAACCATCTTAATTGGAGAGCCACAAAGTATTGAACAAGTAGAAAGCATTGCACTTGTAACATCAAGTTCTTTTTTTATCGTATCGATTGATACAATGTCTCTAGTTCTACTGGTATCAGTCATTCTACGATTATAGATCTCTTCAGGTCTTGCTGTTATCATAATAAAACTATCAGGATTGAGTATCTCTAAAACATTATGTGGGAGTCCAGGATAGAAGCCTTCCTGTGTAGAAATGAATGCATGGGTATCTACAATCACTACATCGTCAGCAATAGAGGCAATAGTTCTTGCTGCCATAGATTGCAATTCTTTTTGTTCCTTGACTGAAAGTTTTCTTAGATCATCTCTATTCTGAACTCCTTTCTTTTTAGCTTCATCGAACATTACTGTTCCAAAAATTGAGACGCTTACTTTGACATTTTTCTCTTTTAGTAATTCTACCACACGTGATACAACCGTAGTCTTTCCAACACCTGGAATTCCTACAATTATTACACGATTACTTTCTGCCAAGTAATGCACCCAGTGTAGGCATTACTTCTTCGACTCTTTCTCGAACAAGTAAATTGTAATAGTTAATCAGAATATCAACTGTCAACAACATTCCTGTTCCTGATCCAAATGTTCCCAATACATCGGAAGTACCAGCTAATAGTCCAAGTATGATAGAACCTATTATAGTAACAGATGGAATGTATTTTTGAAGTAAATTTTCTACCGGTTGATTTGAACGTCTAAAACCTGGAATCTGTACTTCAGCATCAAGTAGGTTTTTGGCCGCGCTCTTTGCAGAAAGACCTCCAAGCTCAATCCATAATCTACCAAACAAAACTACGATTCCCACCATGAATAAAATATACAAAACAGCTCTAGTTGGATCTAATGCAACTATATCCAAACCACGTGGTGCAGTAACATAGTACAATATACCACCCGTAGGAGTGGATGGCGATGTAGGATCAAACATCCCTAAGAAATTCAGGAATGGGTTAGCATTTCGCGGGTTAAAGTTAGCCCACATGATTTGTCCCACAAACACCGCATTAGCTGTAAGAGCAGAAGCCAAAATTACTGGAATGTTTGACACATACATTAACTTGATTGGGTATACTGCTGAGAATCCTCTGTATTTTGTAGATACAATCGGTATTTCCACCTTGATGCCCTGAGTATAGACAAGAATTAACAAGACTCCAGCTGTTATGAACAGACCAAATATGCCAGGTAATTGATTAGACCGGAAGAATAGATTAGTAAAATCATGATTAATTGCTCCATGTATGATATTTGCAAATACACCTACTGGACCTCCATCTCCTGCAGGAACTGGACTGAATAAACTCCAAATTACCTGTTGAGCTACACCTGCAGCAATAAACAAACTAATTCCACTTCCAAGTCCCCATCCCTTTTGTACTAATTCATCTAGTAACATGATTATTACAGATGCACCGATTAACTGTCCTATCAGAATGAATATGGCTTCATGGTTAGGCATCCTTGGCCCATAAACTGCCATACCATACAATGATGATTCTGCAACGATTACTATGTAAGTAACAATCTTGGTGGCTGTTTGATATAGCTCTCTGTCTTCTGGTTTCTTAAAATCAAGATGAAATATCTCAGAACCTTTTAGAAGTTGCATTAAAAGTCCAGCAGTGACAATTGGTCCGATTCCAAGTTCTATCAGGGTACCTTGTTGTGAAGCAAAAATTACTCTAGCAAATGCAAGAAAATCAAAAGACGGTGTTGATGCACCATAAAGAGGAGTCTGTCCCATAATCATGTAAATAAATAGTGCAATACCACACCACATCAAACGGACTTGTAATGGTATTTTCTTTTTTGGCTTTGGTACTTGTGGAATGTAAACTTCAGCTTTTGAAATTATAGTTTTTAAAAAACCACCAGAGGCTTTACCTTCTTCTGCTGTCACGCTACTGCTTGCACCTCACCACCAGATTGTTTTACTTTTTCTTCGGCAGAAGCAGAGAATTTTTCTACCTTAACAACATAAGCATTCTTAGTCTGTCCTCCTCCCAACAGCTTGTCGTAGCCTAGTTCAGTAAGATCAATCAATTTCTTTCCTCCTTCCTGTTTTCCAAACTTTGCAAAGATATCATCTAGATCTCTTACGCTAGCCCATTTACGGACTAGATTTGGATGTGGTGGGTGAGTGGAATCATGACCAAAATGTTTTGGATCAGTCATTAGCATTCTTATGAAATGATGTTTATGCAAACCTGATTGGCCAAGTCCTCCTTTATGACCACTTGCTCTGTGTTGACCAATCTGTCCCCAACCACAGTGTCTGCTTCCTCGATATTTTCTTGTCTTTCTCAATCTTGTTGGCATTTTACATCATTAACCTCACTTGTGCTAAGAGTTCTTTAT
Source organism: Nitrosotalea sp. (assembly GCA_023252235.1). Classification (GTDB taxonomy): domain Archaea; phylum Thermoproteota; class Nitrososphaeria; order Nitrososphaerales; family Nitrosopumilaceae; genus Nitrosotalea. The sequence goes on along the minus strand of JAHEXH010000007.1, from coordinate 2,920 downwards.
GACTACCAAGAATTCCCCCTTCACCATACATTTTCTTTGTATTTCGTTTGAATCCATGTTTTGGTGGTGATAAAGCAAACCACGGTTTAAGCGGTTTTAATTTAGATAATGTAGCAGTTCCGTCTGCAAGCGATTTTGCAAGTTCATCGGTATTTTTGAATCCCAATTTTGTCATATCCTCTGGAGTAATTTTTCTATAACCTTCTTTGCGGGCCTTTTTCTCCAATAGTTCTTTTGTGGTTTGTACATCAATTTCCTGCCATGAGACGTAATGCTTAATCTTGTCAAGCATTCCTTTGGTGTTGTCTTTTTCTGGAATTATTGTGGCTCTGAATCGTTTGTCCAAGTGTAGAAGATCCATCGTAGTATCAGCCCAATAAGGAACATTGACCGTTCCTTTCATTCTGACTATTAAGAAAGCTTTACCCATATCTTCATTCAACCCTGACTAAATGTTTGTCTCAAACAGTCCAAAACAGCTCGTGATGTAGATGTCATGGTGTTTGTTGATCCAGTACTTTTTGTCCAAGCATCCTTCAAACCTGCTAATTTCAGAAGATTTCTAATATTTCCACCTGCTACAAGTCCAAGACCTCTTGGTCCAGGAATAACTTCTATTGTCACACTTCCACCCCTTCCTCTAATTTTGAAAGGAACGGAGTGTGGTTGTTCACATCTACACTCCCAACTTCCACAGCCGAGTTTTACTGGACTGACATTAAGATAAGCTTGGTTTGTTGCTTTTTCAATTGCAATTCTCATCTGTTTTGATTTTCCTTGTCCTATTCCTAACCAACCGTTTTCATCACCGGCTGCAACAAGTGCCTTAAATCTAGTATACTCACCGTTGGTTGTTTGTTTTTGAACAATTCCAACATCAATAACTTCTGTTTTAATTCCTGGCAATAATTTTTTAATAATTCCGGCTTCTTGAATTCTATAACCATTTTCATAAATTTCTTTCATTGTTGTAATCTTTTCAGTTGCAACTAGTGTTCCCAATTTCGTCCTTGGAACCCATACCTGTTCTGGCTCTCTTCTTGGTGGCCTTGATCTTTGTTCTGTTCTACTCATTTGGATTTAACCTCATTATCAATTGCAGATCTTACTTTATCGATCTCATTTGCAACTTTAAGATGCTTACCACTAATTCTCTCTTCAGAGGGAAAAGTTTCTGCGTCTGCGGGTACATCTAGTCCAGCATCTATTATTCCTTTCAATGCAGCTGCAATTCTTTGTGTGTATTTTCTAGTACCAGTATAAAGTACTGCACTCTTGACTCCGCTTGCAAGTGCTTTCTTACCTGCCAGATAGCCAGTAAGATATGCGGCAGGAATACTCTTTCTTGATCCCTTCCATCCTTTATTGATAAGTGATCTGGAATGAGCTGATGAAAGAACCTTATCACCTGCCATTTCAGGTTTATGAATTTGTACTAGAGTATTTTCGTTTGATATCTGAACTGTGATAAAGTCTCGTCTACCCATTAAGAGATGTCTTCTCTTTTTGTAGTTGGTCTTCTCGTCCCGAGATCTACGTAATATTTGTGAATATGCCATATGTACTAATCCTATTTACAAAAAATTTTGGTGAAGCTCTTATAAACGTTAGACTTGGAGCAGTGAGGCCAGCAGTGCCTTTTGTGCATGAAGTCTATTTTCTGCTTCATCCCATATTACGGATTGTGGGCCATCAATTACTTCACTTGTGACCTCTTGACCTCTTTTTGCTGGAAGACAATGCAAGAAAATTGCATCATGATTTGCTTTTTTCATCAAATTTGAGTTTACTTGAAAACGTGGTAGAAAATCTTTTGTTCTATCAGTTGATTGATGATGGATCGAAACAAATGTGTCAGTTACTATGACGTCTGCATTCTTTACGGCTAGTTCAGGATTACTAAGTAACTGAATATTGATGAATTTTTTTGATTCTTTGATGATATCAGGATTTGGTTCATAACCTTTAGGAGTTGCAATATTAATATCAACAGACACTTTTGCACATCCATAAATCATGGAATTACAGACATTATTTCCATCTCCAATCCAAGCAATTTTCAATCCGCTGAGCTTCTTCTTTTTCTCTTTAATTGTCATAAGATCTGCCAATATTTGACATGGATGAAATGAATCAGAGAGGCCGTTTATTACAGGGATGGTAGCATTTTTGGCTAACACTTCCACTTCATCATGCGAATACACCCTAGCCATTATCACATCAACATACCTGGAGAGTGTCTTAGCTGTGTCTTCTATTGTCTCACCTCTTTTTAGTTGTAGGTCATCTGCAGACAAATTGAGAGCATGTCCGCCCATTTGGAACATTCCAGTTTCAAAGCTAACTCTTGTACGGGTAGATGGCTTCTGAAAGATCATTGCCAAGGTTTTATTTTTTAAAATGGGTTTGAAAATTCCTTTTTTAAGATCTTTTTTTAGTTTTATTGCATCTTCTATTATTCCAAGTAATTCATTTTTACTGAACTCGTTTAGTGTAAGTAGATCTTTTGTTTTTACTTTCATTTTTTCATCCATCCAAATAACGAGCGTTTCTTCTTATGACTTTCATCTTTTATTTCTCCGATTTCCTCTTTTTCAGTGTTTAACTCAACTTTTTGTTCTTGGTTTTTTAGACGTCCATCAGAAATCCATTTTTTAATATTTAATGCAAGTTTTCTTGCTTGATCATCATTTTCTGGAGGAAGCATATCAAAGAGGTCCGAATACTTTTCTATATCTTTTGTCGAAATTCCAGCGAACGGATCTTCTTCTGAAATCTGTTTTTCTTGTTTCTTATCAATTATGATTTCTGGTTTTAGTTCAACTTTAGGTTCTGGTTTTAGTTCAACTTTAGGTTCTGGTTTTAGTTCAACTTTAGGTTCTGGTTTTAGTTCAACTTTAGGTTCTGGTTTTAGTTCAAC
>JAHEXH010000024.1 GCA_023252235.1 Nitrosotalea sp. | reverse complement strand
AGAATATAGGGACGATGGGACTTGAACCCACGACATCCAGCGCCCGAGGCTGGCAGTCTACCAAGCTAACCTACGTCCCTGTAGATTCGCCTAGGTAATAGAATATTATTCTTTCAAAGAGGATTTCTTCTAGCCGTATGATTCGTACTTTATCTCAAAGCTCTTGTCTGCTCTCTTGTTTCTTTCTGTGACAAAGCCTTTTGGTGTTAAAACATCCAAACATCCGTCAATAGTTCCTTGCCAACCACAAATGAAAAAGACTGTGTTTTCTTTTGTGATTTTCTCACCAACTAGTTTTTCAAGTGGAGACATTTCACCATCTTTTGACTGTAAGAAACTTTCTACTCTGCCTTTATGTCCATTCCAAGTTCTGTTAAACCATTCATCTGGTCTGCTTATAGTAGCTCTATATTTGAAATTCCACTTGTCTTTACCTTTGTCAAGACTTTCTTCTTCTAATCGAGTTAATTCTTCTCTATATCCTAATTCATCAACATAACTAGCTCCGTGAAATACTACAACCTCCCTCTTGCTTCCTATTGCATGAAGATGTTTTGCATAACTGACAAATGGTGCAAGGCCTGTACCTCCACCAAGACAGACTATTCTTCTATTATCTGGTTCACCGTTTGGCATTTTTTCTTCTATAGTAAATGGGCCAGTAGGTTTTAACCAAATTATTTCATCTCCTTCTTTTGCACTAAACAAAACTGTGGTAAGACGTCCTGGAAGTGGTTTTCTTACCCATCTGATGTATAATTCGATATAGTTTCTATTCTCTGGATTTGACGCAATTGAGTATGCTCTTCGAATAACTTTATTCTCTGCTGGTACATGTGCACCAAGTGTAAGAAATTGCCCAGCTTTGAATTGTGGGACTTCACCACCTTCTTTTGGTTTGAATCTAAAAACAGCTAAATCTTCTTTTTGAATTTGTATGTATGAGATTATCGCTTTACTGTCTACAACCACGCGAGGATTTTGATTTAGATGGTTAAATATCTTATGCTGTTATTTTGCATACTGGTTTTGACTTACGCTAAACGTTAATAACCTCTCAAAAAAAGTTAATGCAAATCAGATATAATATTCTGGTTGAATATGGGCCGGTCGTCTAGCCTAGTAGGATACGCCCTTGGCATGGGTGAGATCGTGGGTTCAAATCCCACCCGGTCCACTTTTTTAAGTTACAGTAATTGCATGAGTTAGCATGGGAGCAAGTGGATTGATGTCACGTAAATTATCCCAAACAAATATCTCAATTTTATAATTTCCTCTTGCATGTGGAGTCCATGAAAGTGCTGCAGCAAGAGTCTGATTTTTTACAAGAGATCCAGTAGCATAATTTAGATCAACAATTGCTCCATCCGAATTAATTACCTGTACTATGTATGCCCAATTGATATTTTTATCACCCAAATTCTTCAAAGAAGTTTGTAAGTTAAGCTGTTGATCAACAACAGGAGATTTGATGTCTTCACCAAGAGAATTTACTACTTTGAAGTCTGACGTTGAAACTTCTTGATATCCATACGCAGAATTGATTCCAATTATTGATATTGCAAAAACTATGAACAGTAAAAACTTCAATGCCTCGAATTTTTCATTCTTAGATTTAAATTATCCCAAATGATACTCAGTGCATGTCCGAATCTAGAGACATAATATACATAGGAAAGAAGCCTCTGATGGCGTATGTTACTTCTGCGCTCATACAGTTGGCAAATCAACCAAAAATATCAATCAAGGCAAGAGGACTTAGTATCGGCGCTGCAGTGGACGTAGCTCAAATTATTGCGCGAAAAACAGAAAATGCAGGCTTTGCCGTGGGAAACATCAAGATAGGTTCAGAACAAATGCAATCACAAGATGGACGTACGAGAAATGTTTCTACTATAGAAATAGAAGTAAAGAGAACAAACTCTTAGATAGGATACCTTGAAAAACACTTTTCTTTTTTGTTAATTATTTTGTTGAATACTTGTTTTCCATTTTCTTGAATTTTGAGAGATCTACAATATCGTTGAATTCATCAAAATTGACGAGAGAATCTTTTAACTTCAAAGTTGTTCCAGATTTTTTCAATTCTTTTAGAATCTCTAAGGTTGCAAATGTGTTTGCATAAAGCACCGATAATGGATATAAAATTAGATTGAATCCCAATTTGTGTAGTTCTCTGGATGAAAGAACTGGTGTAGCTCCACCCTCTATCATATTTGCAACTAGTGGAGCTTTAATCGATTTTCCTATCTGTTTCATTTCTTCAATTGATTTTGGGGCTTCAACAAAAATTGCATCAGCTCCAATCTCTTTGTAAAGTAAACCTCTCTCTATTGCAGCATCAAGACCTTCAGTTGCCCGTGCATCTGTCCTTGCAACAATTATGAAATCCTTACTTTTTTTAGCATCGACAGCAGCACGGAGTTTCTCAGCATATTCTTCTTTTGGAATTACTTCTTTACCTGACATGTGTCCACATCTCTTTGGCCATTTCTGATCTTCAAGAAATATGCCTGATGCTCCAACTGCTTCTAATTCATTTACCAGTTTCCATACACTCAATGGATTTCCATAACCTGTGTCAGCATCTACTATGACCGGAACAGAAACTGTCTTGCATATTCTTGTTGCATTTTCAATTGTCTCTTTAGATCCTATGAAACCATAATCTGGCATGCCAAGAAGTGCTGCAGATGTTCCATATCCTGTCTGAAACATTGCATCAAAGCCTACTTTTTGGGCTATTCTTGCAGTTATTGCATCATATACGCCTGGGAAAACAAGAGGTTTTGATTTATCTAATAATAATTTTCTAATATTTGTCAACTGTAGCTATGATGTTCTACAATTATTTATTGCTTAGTTAACCTTTGATATTTTTTCCAGCCCTGACTTTTTCCAATTAGGATATTTCAACAAATAAAATATCTCGAAAATACTTTGAAAAGTAAGTTTCTAACTTGGAGGGATTCAGAAATTATCCCTAGCGATATATAATAGCGCCATAGGCAGATTGAAATCCTTCACAAGACATATTTATGAAGCCTCAAAAATAGAATTCGAATAATGGTTAATAGTATAGAACTTGATCTATTGATAGTAGGTTCTGGTCTTGCTGGTCTTCGGGCCGCAATTCAAGCAGCAAAAGTAAGTTCAAAGATCAAAATTGGAGTTATTTCAAAGCTTCAAGTTATGCGTTCACATTCTGTATCTGCTGAAGGTGGAACAGCTGCTGTTCTATATCCTGAGGAGGGAGATTCTCTTGAATCTCATGTTTATGATACTGTTAAGGGAAGTGATTTTCTTGGGGATCAAGATGTCATTGAAAGACTTGTTTCAGAAATGCCATCTGAAATATACCAGCTTGAACATTGGGGAATGCCTTGGTCAAGAAGAGATGATGGAAGAATTGGTCAGAGACCCTTTGGAGGTTACAGCTTTAACCGAGCAACGTATGCTCAAGATAAAGTCGGATTCTATGAAATGCAGACTCTTTATGATACTTGTCAGAAATTTGACAACATAGAATTTTACAATGAATGGTTTGTTACGTCTGTAATCCATGACGGTCAAAGTTTCTGTGGTCTTACCGCCATCGAACTTTCAAGTGGTAATTTCTATACATTCAAGGCAAAAGCACTGATTATTGCAACAGGCGGAGCAGGACGAGTTTACAGTTTCTCAACTTATTCATTAGCTTCAACTCCTGATGGATTGGATATGGCATATCGTGCAGGAATGGCCTTGAAAGATATGGAGTTTGTTCAATTTCATCCA
>JAHEXH010000017.1 GCA_023252235.1 Nitrosotalea sp. | reverse complement strand
GAGAGAGCTCTTGCAACTGCCATAAAATACTTTGAAATTATACTGGAATCTATCTCGATACCTATTTTTTGTATCATGTATTTTGTTATTGGTCCAAAACAGCAATCATATGCGGTAGGAGTGCCCATGGTAATCCATGCGAATCTTTCAAGGCCTGCGCCCATATCGATAATCTTCTGATCTAAAACAGAATAGTTGTTCAAATCTCCCTGAAATTCGGTAAATACTGCATTGCCAAGCTCTAACCCTCTAACAAAATATTCAAGTGACGAACCAAAAGATCCTCCTCCTGCCCAAACATCTTCGACAAATACTATCTCCTTTTTGTTAATTCCTAATCTGTCTGTAAGAAGTTTGAAATCAAGATCTACACATCTGTCCTTCCAATACCCTTGTGAATTTGGTATACTGTGTTGTCCTATCATGCAAAAGCTAGAAAAATGTCTTCCAGTTACCCCAACATTTTCTATATCTTTGAATCTAAGACAAGTCTGAGGAACTATTAGTGGATTGGCAGGAAATTCAAAAACGACCTTGGAACCCATTACTCTCTGAAAGTCTACGATTGACGCGATAGTAAAGTAGAGGTCATCACGCCATCTGCAAACTACTGGATACCTTCCAACTGATTTGTGATTATTTTGTACAAAAAAAGATTCTACTTCTTTCCATGCTTGTGTATAATCAAATCTCTTGCTTGTAGGTGGATCTCCAATGAATGAATAACTGTTCTCTATGTGATCTGGACACAATCTCATATTATCATCTAAAGTCCAGAAAAATCTTTTACATTTGTCACATGACTTTCTTCTAAACCCCTCACTCTCAAATAATGCAACCTTGTAATATCTATCTGGATCAGTGGAAAACTTTGAAAGGATCTGATCTTTGTCCATTTCACAATTTTTTCTTCTGACTGATATTAAGCATTCTGAAGCAACATATTAAATATGATTTATTGGAAAAGTTTCTCATGTTTCAAAGAAAGGGTTGGAAAGAAGGAGATTTTGCCTTTGCATCCAAGCCCAATGGTGAATATAGCGATATCATCGTAGGCATTGTGACAGGAGTAGAAAACTCTAACATTGGTGTTAATGGACTTATAATAAATCCTGTAGGTTTGAAGAATAAGGTATCCCAAGGAAAAGCTGGTCCCCAATCGGTTGAGATTCTGAAAAATCCTAATCCAAAGGAATGTATCTTTGCTTTAATCTATAGAGTCGAACACAATAATTTTACTGGAGTCTTTGACGTCAATAATGATCCTGTTGAAAAAATTCACAAAAATATTCATAATATTATTTCCGGTTGGGTTAGAGAATCAATTCCTGAACTGATCAATAATGTTCTCTCTTTACCTAATGGTTCAGAAAAGGATCAGGCAAAGCGAATCCTAAAACAAAGAATGGATACGCTTTATGATAAAGAATTAAAGAAATATATGTATTCGATCTGTCGAGGTCTTAAGATCTTAAACTAGAAAAGGTATTTCGATTTATTTTTTCTTGAAGGCTCCATAGTTTTATATTATGCCTCTTGCAAAATTTATTTACAATGGAATACGTATACGCTGCGTTGCTTTTGCACAAACAAAAGAAGGAAATCAACGAAGCAAATATAGCTAATGTTGTAAAGTCTTCTGGTGCCGAAGTAAATGAAGCACAAGTGAAAGCACTAGTAGCTGCACTAGCAGATGTAAACATTGAGGAAGCAATCAAAGCTGCCCCAGTAGCAGTTGCTGCACCAGCCGCACCATCAGGTGGAGCAACAGAAGGTAAGAAAGAAGCTGAGCTACCATCTGCAAAGACTGAAGAACAGGCTATGGAAGGTCTTTCAGCACTATTCGGTTAGAACTATAAATTTTTATCCCCTTTTTGTAATTTCTTAAAAACATTATTTACTATAGTCTTGGTTAGTCTGTTATTTGACCGAATTATCATCTCCGATCCAAGTTATTGTCTTGATGTTGGATTTATTTGGAACGATGGCTTTTGCTGTTACTGGTGCGTTCAAAGCTATAGAACACAAGGCAGACATTGTAGGAATTATTATTCTTGCAACAATCACTGGTGTTGCTGGAGGAACTATACGGGATATTGTTCTCGGTCATTTTCCACCTCATTCTATATCTGATCCAAATTATGTTGTCATTACTACCACAACCGGCATTGCCATTTTCTTTCTTTATCCTAAAATACAAAAACACTGGAATTTATTTCTGAAATTTGATGCTCTTGGATTGGGTGTCTTTACTGCGATTGGTGCAACACTGGCCTATCAATTATTTGGAATGAACTTCCTTGCTATGGCAATGGCAGGGATGGTAACAGCTGTGGGAGGAGGAATTCTACGAGACATGTTTGTAAATGAAATACCTATGGTCTTTATCAAAGAACTTTATGCATCAGCAAGTTTTCTAGGGGTAGTTGTTTTTTACATTCTTCTAATCTCTAACTTTCAAATCGAGGTAGCAACCATCGGATCAATAGTGGTTACTACTATGCTGAGGCTTGTTGCTATGAAATACAATTGGAATTTACCCAAAGTACGTGGATAATTTCCTGAATTATTGGGGGCTGTAGTTCTTTAGCTTTCCTGATAATGATTTGGCTTGTCCATGAGCTCTCTGAATTGTTGATTCTTTAGTATCCTCTGTAAGGAAGCCTGATTCTACCGCAAGTGATCTTGCTTGCTGAGCAGCTCTTGAAAGTATGATGTTGACATTCTCCTTGGTTACATATCCTATCTCTATGGATAATGATAATGCTTCTTGGTGTGCCTGAGCAAATGCTGCTCTGTATTTTTCTAGGTCCACTGTTAATTCTTCTTGATTGTAAACTATCTTCTCCTCTAAGGCTGAGTTTAGTACTATTCCTGCCTCTACTGCTTTGACATCAAGCTTACTAAGTAGAGTAGCTAATTTTGCAGATATGGTATCTCCTTTCTTTGCAGCTACTGAATCCTTGGTTATCCAAACGGTTCCTTGATCAATCTTTGTTGAAACTCCTGCTTCTTTGAAATCGGTGAGGATTGGTCCAGGAGTAATTCCTGTGTTGCCTGCTTTAATGACTACGTCTATACTTGCTTTATCTCCGCCTCTTGCAGCCATCATTATTTTATTTTTACCAAGTAAAATGTTTAGTCTAATTGGACTCATGTTTGTAAACATCAAAACACATTGTCCGACTAATTTCTCTGCTAGTTTCTCAATTCCTGGAATCTTTAATGTAGCAAGTGATTTTTGTGCAACTTTGTCTTTGATACTTACGATTTCTACTTCGCCTTTGAATTTTTTTCTTAATGGTAATAATTGTGAAGATCTTACTTTTTCCATTCTGACTAATGCCACAACTTTGTATTTGTTTGGTAATTCTTGAAGCTGCTGATACATCTGCATTTTCTTTTGAGGATATTTTGTTCTATTCTGATGCATCTTACTTCGTTCCTGGTTGTACTGGTTTGATTATTTTTCCCATACTCGTCTTTATCATTATTTTTTTGATATTCTTGTCTCCACTTGGTAATTTCTTTTCTATTGTACTAATTACTGCATTAACATTTGCAAGTAAATCCTCATCGGACATTGTTTCATCGCCTATCTTACATGCCAAAGACAGAGAATTTTTCAATTTTACTTTGATTGAAGATCTGAATCTTTCTAATATGGAATCGATTGGCGCATTAAATGGAAGTGGTGTAGGCATCTTTCCTCTGGGCCCCATGAATTGACCCAAAGTCTTACCGACATTTGCCATCACAGAAGTATCTGCAAGGAAAAAATCATAACCGTTAATTAATTTGCGTGATTCTCGCTTGTTTGCACCCATCTGTGTTATTTGTGCACTATCAATCACCATGTCGGCATTTGCGCCCTTTGCCTTTACGCCAAGATCTCCTGAAGCGATTACACATATTGTAGCTGATTGGTTCATCTTTCTTGGTAATTGAACTGTCTCAGTTATTGCAAATCCTTTCTTTACATCTACATCTTTGAAAACCATGATTAGCTCTACTGACTGCTTGAACTTTCTTGCCTTTGTACTCTTTTTAGCCTCTGTTATCATCTGAGATATCTGCGCCTCTGTAATCATTACGAAAAGCTTTCTGATTTGCCTATTTAAAATCCTTTAGCGACAAAATCATTCGAGAAATGCTAACATTGTAAAATTTTCATATTGTGAGACTTATCTTGAAATAAGAATACTTTTGGTAAAAGGAACTTACATTTATTAAATACTAATAAAAACAAGTCGCAAAGTTGCACAAATTCGATGAATTAGACATGAAAATAATTACTGAACTCAGTCGAGACGGTAATGCCTCAGTTCCTAATCTCTCAAAAAAACTTGGAGTAAACACTTCTGTTCTATATAGCAGAATAAAGCGACTCGTTAAGAAAAAGTTAATCAAGAAATTTACTATAGTGGTTGATGAATCTCTGATTGGTATAGGAGTAAGAGCTACTATGGGAATAAACAGAGATCCAAAGCTAAAGGATCAGATCCATAAAGCATTGATAAAAACTCCTGAGATAGTTGCAATATCTGAAGTTACTGGACGATTTGATATTCTATTAACTCTTAGAGCACAGAACCTTGAAGAATTGCATACTGTGGCTATAGAAAAGATAGGCAAGATAGAAGGAATACAAAATACTGAAACTTTTGTTGAATTACAGAGAACTGATAAGGATCAAATTTATTCTGTGACTGAATAATTTACTTGAATTTATCGTCCCAATTACCTGCTTCTAACTCGGCCGTTGCCTCTTTAGGATTTTTACCGTTTATTTTAACTCCAAGTGCCAAACAAGTTCCGATTATTTCTTTTGCAGCAGATTTGATATTCAATGCATACGATGAATCTATTTTTAACTTTGCAACTTTAACAACAGAATCAGGTGAAATCTCTCCTACCCATGTAGCACCAGAAGTTCCTGAACCTTTCTGAATGCCAGCCTCTTTTAGAATTAAAGCTGCGGCAGAAGGAATTCCTACTTCTACTGTCCATGTCTTTGTTTTCTTATCTACATTTACTGTAACAGGTACTTTCATCCCCTCAAAATCTTTAGTTTTCTCGTTTATGGCAGTAACTATTTGTAAAATGTTAACACCTAATGGTCCTAATGTTGGACCTAAAGGAGGACCTGCACTAGCTTGACCTCCTGTTACAAGTGCAGAAACAGTTTGGATGTCTGCCATCTTTTTTCTTCCTTCTTAACTGTAAATTTAATCCTTGCTAATGAGTTGATGGTTTAAGATAGTTTGCATCAACAGTAACTGGTAATTGATATGGAGCATCAAGTAAAATTACTGTGGCTTCTTCTTTATCCTGATCTACTCTTGTGACTGTGGCTTTCATACCTTTGAATGGGCCACCTATGATCTCAACTACTTGATCCACTACTAATTCTGAAACTGTGGATTTCTTTACCAGATAACCTTCTATGTCTTTGAATGTTAATTCTCCTCTTAACTGACCTCTAATGTGTCTGATTCCCTGCAATGCATCAAATGCTGCGTTGGCATCTATAGCTTCGACAACAACGTATCCTTTGAGGTTCTCTAGGAGAAGGACTGATTGTATGTTAAGTTTCTTTAGTTTAATTCTGTTTTCTAATAGGCCCATGACCACCTTTTCCTGACCTCCTGTAGTTCTAACTGCAAAAAAGTGTGATTTTGTTTCTTGTGTCATTCTATCTGTGTCCTAAATTAATCACGGCAAATGTAAATTGAATTATGAACCCAATTGCACCAAGTGTAGCCATACCGAGAAGTACTAATCTTAAGTGTTCCATGTAGTCTTCTTTATCTGACTTTTTAGCAAGTTTCATAGTGTTGACCATGTCCTTAAGCATCTGTTTTGGGTTTACCTTTACCATTGGAGGACGTTAATAAAGTGTCCTTATAATTCTTATTTTATGCAATTACTCATAGCATACCAATCTGATCCTGCAGGTTCTAACATGGCATCATTCATTTCAAAACAAATGAAAAAAGAAGATGAAATTTATCGTGGAAATGATTTTGATCTTGTAATCATACCAACCCCTGTAATATCTGCAGATTGGCTTGAAGAAAAATATCATTACGACGGTTATGTATTTTTATCAAAACATGCTTCTGAGAGTGGAACACTTGCTTTGACATGTCATAGTACAGGAAATTTTGGCGATGCATTATTTGGTGGATTTCCAAGACAGGTGGCAATACCTCATCCACATCTACAAAAATCATACATGAAACGGTTATGGGAAGAAAGAGAGACTTTCTCAAAATTTGACATAACGATAGAGGCAACTCATCATGGACCTACTGCTCTAAGTAAACCTACTTTATTCATTGAAATAGGTACCACCAAAAAAGAATGGACTGATAAAAAATTATGTGAAAGTGTAGCAAAAATCATCTTAAAAGAAATGTCCGAATCACAGAAAAAATATGACGTAGCTATATGTTTTGGAGGTACTCATTATCCCAGTAAATTCAATAAAGAATTACTTGAGGGTAGTTTTGCTCTGGGAACTGTTATTCCAAAACATGGTTTGGATGAACTCGATAAAGGCCTTTTTGATCATGTTGTAAAGCAAAATAGTGAAGCCAAATTTGCATTGGTAGATTGGAGAGGACTTGGAAAGAACAAACAAAAAATTGTTGAAATGATAAGTTCAACTGATTTGGAGATGATAAAGATCTGAGTCTAGAACATAGGATATACAAAAAACTCTTGGAAGTACCAAAAGGAAAAGTAACAACTTATTCTGAGCTTGCAAAGGCAGTAGGTCTAAAAAATGGACAACGAGCTATCGGAAGAATAATGAACAAAAATCCTTTTCCTGTCATCATTCCATGTCATAGGGTAATTTTGTCTACTGGTAAGATTGGGGGATATGCATGGGGTGAGAAAATTAAAACTAACATGCTGTCTAAGGAAGGAATTAAAATAAAGAATGGAAAAATTCTAGATAAAGATACAATCTATAGATTTTGAATCTATTTCTTGGAACGAACTTCTTCTATTAGGCTGCGGAGATGAGCCAAGTTTCTTACCTGATTTCCACCAACTTGCTTGTAAAGTTTCCAATAACTTGTATTCGCTATTTCTTTTCTTGATTTTGAAACTTTTAGCTGGTGTCTCATGGCTCTTATTCTCTTAACGTATACTTCCTTCTTTCCTACTCTTGATCCTTTTCTTCCTTTCTTGGAACCTTGTTTAGTTCCACGTTTACGTCTTTGAGCTTTCTTAAAATGCGATCTTCCTTTTGAAGTCCCTACAATTGGTTTTATCTGAATGGTTCCTGCGGTTATTAAACTTCTAATGTTATCACGAGTGATTGCATCTGTGACATCATCTAGGTATTCTGGATCAAATCTTACTCTGCCAGCTCCGACTCCAAGAATTCTGGAGACGAGCAACCTTTTTGATTTAAGATTTACTACCACTCGCTGACACCCTTGCGTTGAATACTTTAAAGTTCTTCTCTATTGCTTTTGTAATTATTTCAGTTCGCTTCTTTTTTCCTACACCATGTGCAAATCTGATACCATCTTTCTTTGGATCAAGTTTCTCCAAGTCCTTTAAGTTGTAAACTAAATTATCAGTAAATCCTGAAGGATGTAATCCTCTTGCTATTTTCGGTCCACCATATCCGACTCGTACTAATGCCGGCCATCCTTTCTTCTGTTTTCTTTGATGGTTATCCATGCCTTTGGGCTTTCTCCATGTCTCTGAAAGTTTTGAGTATCTCCAACTCTCTTGTCTAACAAAATCTGGTCTATGCTCTGCTACCTTTTTTCTAAGTTCAAGAGCTTCTTTATTGATCGGCATGTATACGACTCTGACTAAATTTTACAATAAATACGTTTCTTGTTTCTCATTTAGTGATCCGAAGAGATAATAAGGAATTTCATAGGGAATCGTCTTACCCGATGATAGAGGATTTGGAACCTACGATCACTCGTCAAGTTGTATCTCAATTGGAGCAAATGGGAATTAAGCCAGCAAAGATACAGCGGAATTTACCAGTTAAGACCCTAATTGATCTAATTGAAGAAAAAAATGAAGGTATTCTTACTGCAAATGGTGCAATAGCAGTAAAAACTGGTAAATACACGGGAAGATCTCCAGATGACCGTTTTATAGTAGATGATGAACAAACTCACAATACCGTTGATTGGGGTAAAATCAATCACCCATTTCCAGAAGATAAATTCGATAAAATATTTGAAAAGATAAAAAAATACATTGATGGCAAAGATATCTTCATCTTTGATGGATTTGTAGGAGCCAGTAACGAGCACAGATTAGCAATCCGAATAATAACTGACCATCCATGGCAAAGTCTGTTTGTAAGACAACTCTTCATTAGACCAACTGTTTCAGAACTTGAATCACATAAACCAGAGTATACCGTTATTGCATTAAATGATTTCAAGGCAGTGCCAGAAATCGATGGTACAAGATCTGATGCATTCATTCTTCTTAATTATGCCAAGAAAATTGTCTTAATAGGAGCTACATCCTATGCTGGAGAAATAAAGAAGGCTATGTTTTCAGTAATGAATTACATTTTACCATCACGTGCTGTCTTTCCAATGCACTGTTCCGCTAATATTGGAAAGAACGGTGATACAGCTTTGTTCTTTGGTCTATCAGGTACAGGAAAAACTACACTATCTGCAGATTCAAATCGTAATCTAATAGGTGATGATGAACATGGTTGGTCAGATAAGGGAGTTTTTAATTTTGAAGGTGGATGCTATGCAAAGTGTATAAACCTCAACAAAGAAGCTGAACCACAAATCTGGGATGCAATAAGATCTGGAGCGGTTCTAGAAAATGTCGTAATTGACAAAAATACAATGATGCCAAATTTCAATGATGGAAGTATTACAGAAAATACGCGTGCAGCTTATCCTCTTGATTACATTCCTGGAGCAGTAATCCCAAGTCTTGGTGGAAATCCGCAAGTCATAGTATTTTTAACAGCAGACGCATTTGGTGTGTTACCACCTATAGCCAGACTTACAAAAGAAGGAGCCATGTATCATTTTATGTCTGGATATACAAGTAAACTTGCGGGTACTGAAAGAGGAATTACTGAACCAAAAGCGACTTTTTCTGAATGCTTTGGTGCTCCTTTTATGTCACGACATGCATCAGTTTATGCAAAATTACTAGGTGAGAAAATTACAAAACACAAAACAGTGGTATATTTGATAAATACTGGTTGGTCGGGTGGACCATATGGAATTGGAAAGAGAATGAATATTCATTATACTAGAAGCATGGTTACGGCTGCCCTCTCAGGAGAGTTAGATAAGGTAAATTATAGACACGACGAAGTCTTTAACTTGGATGTTCCAATCGCATGTCCCGACGTTCCTTCCGATGTGTTGAATCCTCGAAATACTTGGTCTGATAAAGATGCTTATGATATCTCTGCAAAAAAGCTAGCTCAAATGTTTGTAGACAACTTCAAAAAATTTGGTAATGTTTCTTCAGAAATACAAAACGCTGGACCACACACCTAATTCTATCCTCGTCTTACTACCAGTCCAACTATAATTGCTATAATTAGTATGGAAAAAATAATTGACACTTGTTTAATGGGGATATGTAAAATGTCTTCAAAATTAATATTTTCTGTAACATTATTTATCATCAATATTTGGTAAGCATGATCAGTTTCATTTCCTGTCTTGATATCAGCTTGGACCCAATATTCTCCTATGTCATGAATAGATAATGTTCTAATATTATATGGGGCAATTGCAGTTGTTTTCATATCATGTGAACCAGCTTTAATTAGAGAAATCTTCGCATATGACCATTTTTCAGGATAATTTATTGAAAAATTAATCTGTTCATTATTTTGACTCGCCTTTAATGTTCCCTTTGTTAAATGAACAAGAACCGGAATTCGATACAAAGTTTTTGAATCATCAACTATTATGAATCCCTCATAATTGCCAACCTTCTTTGTATTGTCCGTGATTTGAGCATTTATTGTATTGTTGTTTATGGTGTAATTGAAAACAAGACTTGATTCCATAGATGAAAATTGAACTTTTAATTTTGGAATGATTGAATCACTAATTGAACGTAATTTCAGCGTCTTAATCTCATTAGGACTGTCATATGATAAATTGAATACTAAACTATGGGGTATGATTATTAAATTTGCAGATTCTGCTCTTGTGACGTTCAATCTTCCACTTCCTGCGACCTCGATTGGAAGTATATTGTCATAAGCATCTGTAACGGGATCAGTTGTTGTTGTTATGAGGGATGCTACAGATAATGGATCTAAATTGGGATATTTCTGTAATAGTATGGCAACAGCACCAGTAACATGTGGTGCAGCTATACTTGTTCCACTTGTCAAATTGTATTTTCCACCCAGTGTTGTAGTATTTATAAAAATCCCTGGAGCAACAAGATCAGGTTTTACATAAAAATATGAAACTGGTCCGCGTGAACTAAAGGGTGCCACAAAATCTGGGTGATAAAAAATACTAAGATGACCTATCGTATTATTTCTTAATGTCAATTTTAATTTAAGACCATCTTCTCCTGATATGGAAATAGCTGGTATTCTTGGATGATAATCTCTAGTGGAATTGGGTCCTATGAGCTCACCAAAAAAAATTCCACTCTGGTTGTTGAATACTATTAATCCTATTGCACCACGGTCTGCAGCATTTTTTTCTTTCTCTGAAAAAAATACCTTCTCACCTTTTGTATCACTGCCTCTTTGTTCAAGTAATATGGAACCTTTGACATCTAGATTTTCAAGATCCTTTAATCTTCCATATCCACCATAGATTATCTTGCCTTCAATATGATTTGATAAGGCATTGACACCACGCATTGGAATTACACTGTATTGTTTATTTTCCATCTCAAAAGTTGATACAAGACTTGATGTTATGTTGTTATACGAAGCGCCAACCGTTATCACATTGACATCTCTTCCAGGACTTCCAATGGTTTCATTATCTGGTCCGTTGTTTCCAGCTGCGGAAACAACAACAATTCCTTTTTTTACTGCTTCATCAACTGCGTTTTCTAATCCATCATTAGTTCTGTTTACTCCAAGACTGATGTTTATCACATTCATCTTTTCATATATGGCACGAGAAATGGCCTGAACGATGTATTCTGAAGAAACAGCTTCTCCCGTAGTTGACACTTTATATGAAAATAACTGTGATTTTGGAGCCATTCCGGAAAAATTTCCATCAGCCCCTACTATGCCAGCAACTTCAGTACCATGACCATTAGTATCTAATGGTTTTTCATTTGAGTTGACATAATCGTATCCTCC
>JAHEXH010000023.1 GCA_023252235.1 Nitrosotalea sp. | reverse complement strand
GTATAATCTGGGAAGTTTGTATCAAACCATTTTTTGTAAGCCGGTTCATTGTTGTATCTATCAAGATAATATTGTGCTCCTTTTTTTGGATCAACAAAGTCTGGAATCTTTGTAATAGGTTCTGGTTCAGGTTGTGTCACCTGAGTTAATGCACTGGTTTCAGTCGATGGAACACTAGTACCAATTGAGTTTATTGCAGATATTCTATAATGGTAAGTCGTACCAGGCTTTAATCCCGTATGAGAATATGCTGTATTTTTTCCAGCATTTTGGGAAAGAACTTGGTAGTTTCCTGTTCCTTCACTTGCTTCAATTTTGTATCCGCTAATTGGTTCACCACCATCGTTAGATGGAACTTTCCATGAAAGGTTAATCTGATTTTGTGATATTACAGTAGCTACAAGTGAAGTTGGTTGACCTGGTTTTGTTTTAGATACAGGAGTAACCGTGCTGGCAGCAGGAGTTGCTGATGCCTCACTTGAAGGACTACTAGTTCCTACTGAGTTGATTGCGTATACTTTGTAAGTATAAGTAGTTCCGGTGATTCTGTCGGAATGAGAATATGTTCTTGTTGTACTTCCAGTATTTTCTTTTAATGTTACATATTGCTCATTTCCAGTTTTTACATCAATTTTATATCCTGTTATCTGACTGCCACCATCGTTTGTAGGAGCATTCCAAACTAGGTCTATCTGTATTGGAGAAGTTACAGCTGCAGTAAGTCCTGTTGGAGAATTAGGCACTGTGAATGTTGAAGGAGGTTTTGAGGAAGCAGAAGGAGTTGCGGATGCTGGGCTTGAATTATCACTACTTGTACCAATATTATATCTAGCCTTAACAACAAAGGTATATGATTCTCCAGTATGAAGACCAGTGACTGTATAGCTTGTTTGTGGGCCATTTGTTTCTCCAACAGGATCATAAACGTCTGCTGCAAATTTTTTACTGATGATGTATCCTGCAATGTAACCACCATAAGTTTCTGATGGTGCAGTCCATGTAAGTAGGATTTCTGTTGAAGAGATGTCATCAGCTATCAAGTTTGTTGGGACAAGAGTAGGACTTGGTTTTGTTGTTGCTACATTTGATGCAACACTTGTTCCAGCAGAATTGATTGCATAAACTCTATAGCTATATTGAGATCCTTTAGTTAGACCAGTATGAGTGTAAGATGTAGTGCTACCAATAGTTGCAAGAACCGTATAGTCCCCAGAAGTGGTCTTGGATTCTATTTTGTATCCAGTTATGGCAGGTCCATTATTTGGCGAAGGCTCTTTCCATGACAAGAAAATTTGAGTTGGGCCTGCAGGTTCTGCTGTTAGACTTCTTGGTGTATTTGGAGCAATGTTTTCTGTTGGAGCAGATGAAGTTGTCTTAGGGGTTGCAGATGCCTCATTTGAGGCAGAACTATTTCCAACTGAATTAATAGCAGAAATTTTGTATGTGTATTTAGTATTAGTAGAAAGATTTGAGTGAGTAGATGTTGTTGTGGTGTTACCGGTATTTGCAACAAGGGTTGTAAATGTGCCACTTTCTATTCTGAATTCAATCTTGTAACCAACCACAGGTGGGCCATTGTTTGCTGCAGGTTGTGTCCAAGTAAGCCTAATTGATGTTGGAGAAATATCTGTGGCAGTAAGTGATGTTGGTGAATTAGGCACAATGTTTTCAAGCGGTTTGGAGCTTGCGGTAGGAGTTGCTACTGCCTCAGATGAGGGACTACTAGTTCCTACTGAGTTGATTGCGTATACTTTGTAAATGTAAGTAGTTCCAGTTGTCAGACCTGTATGAGAGTATTTTGTAGTAGCATTTCCTGTATTTGAAACTAAATTAAAATTTAGGGCTCCAGCAATTTTATATTCGATTTTATATCCTATAATTGGAGAACCGCCATTATTTTGGGGGGTGGCCCAGAACAGATCAATTCTGGTAGGCGAGACATCAAAAGCCTGCAGATTTATTGGCTTGTCTGGAGTTGTTGTACTTTGAGCTTGTATCTCCAGATACAGCAATGGGTAGACGAATAATACTAAGAGTATGGATAAAATTAATTTTTGATTCGTAGACATGCTTGGTATAACACTTTTAGAAACTAGTAAATTAAAGATTCTATTGTTTTGAATCAATTTCTATCAATAAAACTAAGCTTTGAGCGTTATTTCTTAGAAGCACTCACTAGGCAGATTACATCCCTATCTCGAAGCTGATATGTAA
Organism: Nitrosotalea sp.; assembly: GCA_023252235.1. Taxonomy (GTDB): domain Archaea; phylum Thermoproteota; class Nitrososphaeria; order Nitrososphaerales; family Nitrosopumilaceae; genus Nitrosotalea. The sequence continues at coordinate 1,842 of JAHEXH010000023.1, read as the reverse complement.
CAGGAAGTCTCAATTTGTATCTCAAGTCTTTTGCATAGAGAAGTCCTTTGGGCAAATCAGTGTGTATCTCTTTTGCTAAGTCTGCCACAGTGGCCCCATCTTTCATCAAAATCAAATCAGGCAGAACTCTTCCTTTCTTATCTGAAAGCTTTTCTTCATTTGCTACAGGATAAACAGAATTCATTTTAAGTAATTTGAAAACTACAATATTTATTGCAAATTGCACCCCAGTTCTCATGTACTCACCCATTATTCCTCGTTTGATGAATTCTAATGCATCTTTTTGTTTTTCGTTCAGTTCTTCTGGATGCACTATATCAAATTGTTCAGAGCCTGGAGAATATTTTATCAAATCTTTTTGTTCTGCTCTTCTTAAACTCAGCTCACTATCTGCACTTGCAGGAACAACTATCATGTCATTGTAACGTTCACGTAATCTATCAAAGATTTTATCTCCACCTTCAATGTCAATTTTATTTGCAACAATTAAGGTTGGTTTTGAGATCTTTCGAAGATACGAAGCAAATTTTTTGGTATCCTGTGAATCAAAGTCTTCAAATTTTTTATCTTCTAAATTAGTTGCTTTTAATGTCTCTTTAACATGATCTTTGTTTACCCCAATCCCACGATAAAGTTCTGTAAATACTTCAACTTTATCAGATTCTGATTGAAGTAGTTTAGAAACCTTGTCTCGGTTACCTTCTAGAATTTTATGATACCACATTATCAGTTCTTCTTCAATATCAGCAAAATCTGATATTGGATCTCCAGAACCTTTCTCAGCTATTTTTCCTGACGAATCTACGCTTCCAGAAACGTCTACGATATGAAGTAAGGCATCGGATTGAGCAGCAATTGAAAGAAATTGATTTCCCAATCCTTTCCCTTTCCAGGCATCTTTAATCAGGCCAGGAAGATCGATTATTTCAATTGGGATGTATCTCCATCCATCACTACACTTTGAATTATTTGGATTATCAATTACGTGAAATTCCGGATGAACACAGAGAGTTATAGCATAGGCAGTTGCAGTTTCTGCTTTTTTTGTTGTAAATGGATATGTGGAAATTTCAGAGGAAGATAGGGTAGCTGCGTTGAAAAAGGTAGTCTTGCCGGTATTAGTTTTGCCGATAAGACCGATTTTAATCGGCATGTCTAAATTTTCTTCTATGAATATTTATCTCTGTCTACCGGTCTTTTTGTAAATTTTCCTTTAATTTTTTACATGTGTTTTTAAGCTCATCAATTGACCATTCAATTTCATCTAATTCCTCATTGGTTAATTCATCGTTCCACTTGTCAAGGGAAATTTTTCCTATCTGTGTACAATGATATAAAAGCGCCCAATATGGGTGATGTTCTGCAATAGTATAAGATAGCTCAGATATGGCCTCCATTCCATTTTTTGCACGAGATAAAGAATCAATATCCTCACCAAAGATTTGAATAATATTTGATTCAAGATTTTCTTCAATTTTTAACATCATGTTTTTTTTTTCAAAAGATTTTACTAGATCTAAAAGAGATTGATAGAAATCGGAAAAAGTTTTTTCTGCCATTTGTTAGAATAAACGTTGATGTTCTGCAAGCATGCATCTGTTAAATACAACTTTGATTCCTTCTTTTCTTGCTAGAGATTCGGCTGTTGCATTGTGGATTCCTTCTTGTAACCAAATAACCTTGGGTTTCATTTTGATGGATTCTTTAACAACTGGCAATACCTGATCAGATGGTCGAAAGACATCTACGATGTCAATTGGTTCTTCCACTTCTTCAATGCTATGATAACATTTTTTATCCAAAATTTCATCAGCCGTAGGATTTACTGGAATTATGTTGTAT
>JAHEXH010000006.1 GCA_023252235.1 Nitrosotalea sp. | reverse complement strand
GACGATTTGATCACCACCAGATTTCTGATAGTCAACTGTTACTGTTGATGGAATTGCTGCAAAGTCATAGAGCTGAATTACTGGCCACAAATTGGTATATGATGCACCTGCCGCAAATCCATTGGACTGTGTGTTAAGAGTCTTGTTTTGTCTTACCACATGTTCCATTTGGACTAGGCTAGCTGCTATCTGTTGACCAGGTGTAGTGGTACAAAGTGGCAAACCACTTGAAGTGATTGTACCGTTTGTATGGTTGGTTGAACCATAACCACCTCTTGCAATTGTGAATCCTTTTGTATCTGCATAGTTAACACCAGCTTTTGGGCTAGTGGAACTAGTTGATGCACAGAATCCTCCAAAGTTGAGGCCTTTACCAGAAATTTGTGCTGTATTACCTGCTGCAATTGCTTGATTCCTATCTGCAAAGTACGCATACCAATTACCGTCTGTTGCCTGTGCCATTCTCAATCTCTTACCGTTGACGGTTACTACAGGTTCACCATAAGTCTGGTCTAATCTGTTTATATCAGGATCAGCCACGACTACTTGGATTACTTGAGGACCGGCAAAGTAGTTATTGAATTGAGAGTTTTCAGCAGAGACAAACAAGTTTGCGTTTGTTGCTGCATGTGCTGCTGGCATTGCGTTTGGCAAGCCGATTACAGCGCTGCTGGCAACAAGTATTGTTAATAGTGTTAGACTAGTTATTTTTCGTAATATGTTGTTGTACATAGTTATTGTAATTTTTGCTCTGAATTTGATATATAAGTATAATGGACGATTTGTTCATTTTCTAGGCATAACTTAATTTATTTTGAAATATTGTACTTATTTTATGAATTATCCTCATATGTACTTTAGAAATCTCATATTCTGGATATTTTTTCTTGGATCGAGTAAATCCATTCAAGTTTTACCCAGTTTTAATTTAATTATTTACCAATAAAAATTCAAATCAATAAACTCACAAAATAACATTATAAGGGTACACAAATCAAGATTGAACGTCCGGCAGCCCGGTAGAGGAAAATAATTTCCATCGAGTGTAGCGGTCAAGCATAGGGGCCTTTGGAGCCCTTGACCCCAGTTCGAATCTGGGCCGGGCTACTTTAGATATAGTGTGTATTTGGATTCTGTACAGGCAGATGCGGTAAGAGAGTGATTCCAATCATAATTGGTATAACTATCAACAGAATAGGTATTGCAGCAAGAACAATTCCAAGGTAGAGACAGTTTTTTGCTTTTTTTGGATCATCCTCTTTTATTATAAAAAATGCAATTATCCCTCCAACTATATTGAATACAATAGGCAACAAAAACCAAAGACTGCTGCGTCTTCTAACTTGCATTGTTAAATAATTGGAGATTGTTCCATTTAAAGTAATTTTTAGAGTTCTAGTTTTGATAATAATTTAGTTGCAATCAAAAATAGTATAACAGCACCAACTCCTAATACTATCATCTCAGTTGCCACTAGATCATTAAAGTATCCAAATATTCCAGCACGTACAACATCAACAAGGTATGTTAACGGATTAAAGTAAAACGCAGTAGACAATATTGGCGGAGCTCCTTGTGCTGGATAAAATGCAGTACTTACAAATGCAAAGAACAAAAATACAGTATTTATCACAACATTAAACCCCTCACTTGATTTTAATCTAGTTGATATGATTGATGCAATTGAACCAAATAATATTGCTCCAGTAATTGATGCAAAAATTACAAGCGGTACAGTCAATATGTTAAACTCTACTTGTTTGAAAAACAATGGATATCCAACTGCTGTTATCATGGATGCGCTAACAAGCCCAATTATTCCAATTGTATAGACATTTGATAAAATGTACTGAGCCCTTGTAAATGGTCCAACCAAAATTTGTTCAAACATTCCATGTCTTCTGTCATTCCAGATTATTATGCCAGAGATTAGCGTGCTGTTCATGATATTGAATCCAATCATTCCTGTTGCTATAAAGGCAGGATAGTCAAGCGTCTTGTTTCCAAAAGGCACCTGATGTATCAATGCAGTATATGCAAATCCGGCAACAAAAATGTAAATCAGCGGAAATATAATTTGCCATATCACAAATCCCATGTTAAGGGATATTGTGAGATTCCTATTGACCAGACGAATTATTGGATGCATTAGAGTTTTTCACCACTGAAAGAAATATCTCTTCCAAGCTTGTAGGCACTACACTTAGGTCTTCTACTGGAATGTGATTTGAGGCAAGTATTTGCAAGATATTTTGTAGGACTAGTTCTGATTTATTTGAATGGACTGTAATTATACCAGAGTTATATTCAATTTTACAGTCTTGTATCTCAGATAAGAGAGCAGATACATTTTTTTGTTCAGATATATGGATTTTGATAGTTTTTTCTCTTCCAAACTTGTTTTTTAGATCTTCAGGAGTATCAACTGCGATTATCTTTCCCTTGTTTATTATTGCTATATCATCACAAAGGTATTCTGCCTCCTCTAAAATATGAGTGGTAAAAAATATCGTAAGACCATCTTTTACTTTTACTTTGATATAATCAAGCAAGCCCCTTCTTGCAGATGGGTCAAGACCTACCGTAGGCTCGTCTAAAAACAATAACTCCATATCGTGCATAAATTCACGTGCAACCTGGACTCTTCTCCTCTGTCCTATTGAGATATCATCATTTTTCTTTTTTCTAATTTCTACAAGATCAAATGCAGAGAGTAATTCTTCCACACGTTCCTTTCTGATCTTTTTCTCTACATTCCACATCATGCCATATTTTTCAAGTGATTTTTCAACACTAAGAGTAGGCTCGTAGCTTGGTTGTTGTAATACTACCCCAATCTTTTTTCTCACTTCAAGTGGTGATTTTATTGCATCAATTCCAAGGATATTCATTTGTCCTCCAGTTGGGGGAATCAGTGTAGTCAAAAGTTTCATGGTAGTAGTCTTTCCTGCACCATTTGGCCCCAAAAATCCAAATATTTTACCTGATTGTACTCTCAGATCTATACCATCAACCGCAGTAAAATTTCCATATGATTTTAAAAGTGATCTTGCTTCTATACAATACAACAAGAGCGATCTTTTTTCCCCACTAATTTATCTACTGAAATTTTATATGATACACTTTCTATCAGGACTTGATTGTCAGAATTTGATTCATTGTTAAACAAACTATTGGAGCAGAAACCCGATCTCTCAAGAGTGCAGATCGAGGAAATGATACAGAAAAAAAAGGAAAAGATCGGTGCAGGTTATCTAACAGACCAGGGTGCACTCTTTTTGATAGCATCCGATCTTGGTGTTTCATTAAATGAACCACTAAAAGTAGAGATGGGTCTCAAAGATCTCTACGTTGGTGCAAAAGAGATAACACTTGCCACCCGAGTCATGAATGTGTATCCAGTAAGACAGTTTTCGCGCAAAGACGGTTCCCAGTTTCTGTTAAGAACAATGACAGTCTATGATGGAGATTCAAGAGCTCAGGTAAAGTTGTGGGATGAAAAGGCAAATCTTCCAGGTATTGAAAATCTAAAACCAGGAGATCTGGTCAAAATAATCAAGGCTTATGTAAAGTCAGACATGAGGGGAAACCCCATAATCAATGTAGGTTCCGGTTCCACCATTGAATCTAATGGTACTCAAAGTAATATTCCGTCTCTTGATGCCATAACAGACGATGTAAGCAGCGTAAAAGAAAATCAGCAAAATCTTGTAGTTACCGGCATTCTTGATGGAAACATACGGACTTTGGAGTTTACAAATTTCAAAGGAGAGCCTGGGAAATCAGTACAGCTCAGACTTAAGGGAAAAGATGGGACAATTCTACGAGTAGTTTTGTGGAACAAGGATGAAAGTACCATACCAAAGATGATAACATCTGGAGCCAAGACCAGATTGATAGGAGTAAAAACAAAGACAGGTCAGATGGGGCTTGAGATTCATGGAGACGAAGGAACCGTAGTAGAGATAGAAGGAGCATCCGAAATACAACCAATTGTTATGAGAATTTTATCTATTACAAAAAGTGATTCTGGAAATACATTGATCCTAGGTGCAAGACAAGACAAGAAACTTGTTAGTATTACTGACACAGCATCACTGACAAAAGAACTTGTTTTAGGAGATGTCATAGAATGTATGCCATCAAAGGTATATGGAAATTCCGTTACACTTGAAGGCGATTCTTTTGTAAGAAAAATAGATGATCAAAATATTCCAACATTATCAGAGATTAGAACAAAGATAAAGGAAATCAAGCCAGCTGATACACTGTATTGTGTTGAAGCAATAATTCTAAAGTCTCCAGAAAAGCGAGAGATTCAGACAAAGACAGGTGAAACTGTTTTGTTATCTGAAACATTCATCGAAGACGACACTGGGCAAATATGGCTCAAGGGTTGGAGATCACAGGCAAGACTCTTGGAGCAATTTACTCAGGGAGAGATAATTACAGTAACTGCAGTCAATGCAAAATCAGGTCTTGAGGCAAGAACAGAGTTATTTTTGACTCCCTATTCTGTAATAACACGAAAGAACTAGTCCCAAAAGCCTCTAGTAGTTACATATTGTCTTTCTGCTTCGTAAATTTGCTTGTAGAGTTCTTCTTCACCAACCATGTTTCGTAGTATTCGTGCAGCAGTATCGGCTCCTACACCATATCCTGACATTACCACAAGTGCAGTCTTGCCAAAATTTGCAAGAAGTGATGATACCTTCCAGGCTCTTGAAAACTTGTGATTTTCCTCCGTAGTTATTTTTTTACCTGCGATCTTTTTTTGTACTATCTTTGGCAGATCATAATCCGAATAAAAAGTAGCAGATACCTGCCGTGATTTGCAATAGGGACACGATGGAATCTCGTTTATCTGGTTTGTCTCTACCACTTTTTCCCACTTGCCGCATCTGACACAGACTAGCCTATGTCTTGTCTTGAGCAGTCTGGACTTGACCAAATCCAGTATTCCCTTGTCAATATTTGCAGGAGATGCATAATACTTTGTAGTATGATCTAAAATGGGTTCAGCTAATTTTGAAAAGATGTCCACTTCAATCCATTTTATTTGTACATGTTTAGATCGTATATTTTCCAATACTTGAGAGGTATTTTGTAGATCATACTTGTCATGGAATAGTTCACGGAGTGCTTCTTGGGCCAGTGCAGTTTTTGAATATCTTTCATATAGAAATCTTGCAGATTTTCTGTCATAAACTGCCTCTCTTCCGACAATTCCAAACTTTTTTGCTACACACCAGGTTCTCCAGTTTACATTATGTGTTCCAGCAAGTGAGGCTTGAACAATTTCCTGAAGGTTATAGTCATCCACAAGAGTATCAAGAACGGCTTTTTCCAACAGCCTTCCATTTGATGAAAGCATAATCCTGTAAGCGTCAGACCTAGAGTCCACAAGATATCCACTTTTTGCAGAGAGCATTGCAGAGAGCAACATTGCAAGTGTGGAATTGATTCTAGTTCCAAAGCAAGAATGTATTACTATAGTATTTCTTGCTCTTTGGGATTCCACAACAATATTTTGTTCATCTGGAATGATATCCAGTTTTAGGTTATCAATTATTTTATTTGTAAAATGTGTGACAATTGTTTTGGTTCTGACCATGCCGACTTTTTTTGCCGTAGCGTAATCAACTGGAATGTTCTCACCTTCCCAATATGGCACGTTTATTCCAGCAGACTGGATAGGCTCTACGTTTACTTTAAGAGATTTATCATCTACGTTTAGAATTCGCCATTGCATGCCTCTCAACACAAATACACTGCCTTGTTCCCCATTATCTCCTACAAACCTCTGGTCAAGGCTGCCGATTATCTTCTTGGATACAGTATCAAACACTTTGAATTTTAAAATGTCAGGAATTGTTGAGAGATTCTCAAAATAATATCTAAATGAACGACCTTTTTTTGTAAATGTCATCTCTTCTTTGTCTAGATAAATAATCGAACCATTATGTAGAACCTCAAGTACTGCAAGAAGTTCTTGGGCAGTTATGTTTCTAAATGAATATGCCTGTGTCACCATATTTAGTGCAAAGTCAAGTGAGACTTTGCCAAATTGCATGGTCATTCCAACTAGGTGATGTGCAAGAACGTCTAGTGCCCCGTCGTGAACTATCTGATCCTCTATAGATTTTTCCTTGACACGCTCTAAAATTGCAAGAGCTTCAATTTCATCGTCAGGATTGTTTGTTACAATCAGCCCTTTTGCAGAAGATCCTCTTGTGTGTCTGCTTCGTCCAATTCTTTGCATAAGCTTTGATACTTGTCTTGGAGATCCATAGTGAATCACAAGTTCGACAGAGCCGATATCAAGGCCAAGCTCAAGCGATGAAGTACAAACAACTATTCCAGGTTTTCCTTCCTTGAGTGTTTCTTCAGTTTCTTCACGAACCTGTTGAGAAAGAGAACCATGGTGTAACTCTATTGCAAGACTAGATCTCTCCTTTAGAACTGATGCAAGATATTCAGATTCGCCCCTAGTGTTAGTAAATAACAATACCGGAGAAGATGGATAATTTTTTGTGACATAATCTATGATATGGTCTACTACATCTGTGATTGTACCTTCGATGTATTTTACCTCAACATCATACTTTCTAATTGAGTGATCTTCAATTATCCTACACTTTCTTTTTGTTCCAACTACAAACTTGGCAGCTTCTCCGATATTTCCTACTGTTGCAGAAAGTCCTACTCTTGTAATTGGATATTTGGTGTTTGCCTGCAGTCTTTCAAGACTAAGTGAAAGTTGTGCACCTCTTTCGTTCCCTAAAAGTTCGTGTACTTCATCTAATACTATCCATTCAAGCTCATCAAGAGCCTTTAGCATTCCAACTTGTGTTAACAGAATTATGATCGTTTCAGGTGTGGTTATCAATATGTCAGGCGGTGAGAGATTTATCTTTCGCCTCATTGATTGTGATGTGTCTCCATGTCTTACCTCGATTCGAAGACCCTCGGTTTCAGCATAATGAATAATTCTCTTAAAGACGTCCCTATTGAGTGCGCGAAGTGGAGTGACGTAAAGTATTTTTATTTTGTCTTGTTTTTTAGATTTTGCAACTCGTGCAAAGATAGGAATTACTGCAGTCTCAGTCTTTCCAGAACCCGTTGGTGCAATTACCAACGAGTCAATCTTTTGAAATATTATAGGAACAGCCTTCTTTTGTATCTCAGTTAAACTTTCAAAACCAAGACTACGAAATTTTTTTTCTAACTCAAGTAGTAGATGACTCGGGTTCTTTGCTTTGTCTTGTTCTAGATCGCTCGTATACCATTACACCAACTAAACCTATACCAAATAAAACAACAGAGATAATTGGTATATAATCAAAAATTCCTGCCATGTCCACCATTATTACCACAGTGATAAATAGGTTAAGATAATTCTGCCAGTCCTGCTTCAGTTATCTTGTATACTATCTCTTTCTTTTTTCCAAATGAAGGCAATACTTGAGCCTTGTATACTTGTCCGTCTTTTTGAAGTTTGATTTTCTTGTGAGTAAACATGCTAATTGATTTATTCAGGGATTCAATTTCCTGATCATCTGAGCTTCTTACAATATTAGTTACAATTATTGGAATCCTTGTATTAATCGAGGTCATACTGAGCAAATGCATATACTCCATAAATCTAACATGTTTTTCAAGGGAATTTGTTTCTCTAGAATATTCAAATGTAAACAGATCAGTTATGTTCTCTATTACAACTAATTTAGGTCTCAGCTCAGATATTTTTTTTACATACTCAAATTGTTCTGCGGTATTTGTGATTCTTGCTATAATCATGTTATCAAGAAGTGAAGATTGCAAATCTTTTAGTTTGATTAGCTGTAACATCCTTTCCGGTCTAAATCCACCCGTAGTATCTTGATACAATACGATTCCATCTTGTAACGAATTTAGAGAAATTTGCATTGCAAGTTGTGTTTTTCCACTTCCTCCTGGTCCAAAAATATCGATTATCGTACCAGCTACTATGCCACCCCCAAGTAGTTCATCAAGTCCTAGAAGACCAGTTGAAATCAATTTTAATCTAGAAATTATCACAAATTAAAGAGTATAAGGGATGATCGGGAAGGCTTTTATTCCCTATTTCAAGCAGTGGTGACAAGTGATTTGTGATTGTCACAAGCAGCAACTCCAAAAAGACCTTTAACTACACTTCAAAAGGGCATTAACAAAAAAGTTACAGTCAGACTAAAAAGTGAAATAGAATACAAAGGTAAAATGAACAATGTAGATTCATACATGAATCTAATCATGACAGATGCTGAAGAGATAAGCAATGGTAAAATAATTGCAAACTACGGCAGAGTTATAGTTAGAGGAAACAACGTACTTTTCATAAAATTAGAAAATGAGTTATAGGAAAATCAGTTATGGCCTCTTCTAGAAGCTACCTATTTACTTCAGAATCAGTTACAGAGGGTCATCCGGACAAGATTTGTGATCAAATATCTGATGCAATTTTGGATGAATTTCTAAAACAAGATCCAGATTCAAGAGTAGCAGTAGAGACTTTGACCACTACAGGTGTTGTCGTAGTAGCTGGTGAGGTTACATCAAAGGCAAGATTTGACATACAGGATGTAGTAAGAAAAACTATTAGAGAGATAGGATACGATAATCCGCAATACGGTTTTGATGCAGATTCTTGCAGTGTTTTAATTTCACTTCATGCGCAAAGTCCCGACATATCAATGGGAGTTTCTGCCAATGAGAATAAAGATCAAGGGGCTGGAGACCAAGGTCTCATGTTCGGATATGCAACAAATGAGACAGAAGATTTGATGCCTATGCCAATTTTACTTGCACACAAGTTAACAAAACGTCTTGCCGATGCAAGAAAGAAAAAAGAGATTCCATGGGCTAGACCAGATGGCAAGTCTCAGGTTACAGTAGAATATGATAATGGTAAGCCAAAACGTATTGATGCTATTGTAATTTCAACACAGCATTCCCCTGAGATCACAAATGAACAGATCAGAAAAGAGATAATTGAAAAAGTAATCAAACCAGTTTGTGGAAAATTGTGGGATGATAAGATCAAAATTCATGTTAATCCAACTGGCAGATTTGTCATAGGAGGTCCTCCAGGAGATGCAGGTCTTACTGGTAGAAAAATAATTGTCGATACATATGGCGGTATGGGAAGACATGGAGGCGGCGCCTTTTCTGGAAAAGATCCATCAAAGGTAGACAGATCAGCATGTTACATGTGCAGATACATTGCAAAGAATGTTGTTGCAGCTGGACTTGCTGACAAATGTGAAGTACAGGTTGCATATGCAATAGGAGTGGCAGAACCAGTCTCTCTTATGGTAAATACATTTGATACGAATAAAATTCCTGAAGAACAGATTGAAAATATAGTAAGAAAGCATTTTGACATGAGGCCCTCTGCTATTATTTCTCAGTTAAAATTAAAGAGTGCAATATATAGAAAGACTGCAGCTTATGGACATTTTGGAAGGAGTGAGCCAGAATTTACATGGGAAAAAACAGACAAGGCAGAAGTTTTAAGAAAGGCCGCTGGACTTTAAGACCTCACCATATTTTGTAAATTTCATTTGTGCAAGGCTTGCAAGTCTTCTGTAATTTCCAATATAATCACCAATCATTATACTTAGATCATCAATGCCAAAGGGACCCTTATTATGTAAAGCATCATGATAAGCGGATTCAAAGTCAATTTTTTCTATCTTTATTTTCCTTCCACCTATAAATTCCCTGACAAAAGTATTGTAGCTTATTATCTGAGGTCCTACCAAATCTAGTATTTTATTTGAAAATAGATTTTCAGTAATAGATTTCATAACAACATCAGATACATCATCTATGAAAATTGGCTGGAATCGATAATTACCAGAGCCAGGAATTACAACTTTGCCTTTTTTTATTTGCCTTTGTAGATTTTTTGAGAAAGGATCATCTTTTCCTATAATATATGATGCTCTAAGAATAGTATAATCAAGTCCAGAGTGGATTATTTCTTGCTCGGCTTTGTATTTGGATATAAAATAACCAAGTGTGGTGGATTCATCAACTCCAAGACCACTAATGTAAATTATTTTTTTTATTTTTGCTTTTTTACAGAGATTAATGATATTTTTAGTAAGAGAGACATTTACTTGCTCATAATCCGAATCTACAGTTTGTCTTCCTTGACCTACAAAGTGTAATAGTGCATCACAACCTTTTAGTTTTGATACAAGATTATTTTCAGAAAAGGTTTTAGATGTTATTACTCGCCCAAAATTTACTGTCTTTTTCTTCCCTTTACGCACTATACCTACAATCTGAAATCCATTTTTTGAGAGAAACTTGCCTACGTTCTTTCCAACAAAGCCATTTGTACCAGTAATTACGACTGACCTACTTTGATTCATACAAAAACATGAATAATGCCGACAAATTAATTTTGGTCTTTATCGTATTATATCATAGTTGAATATAGCAGACTGTCATCAGATTTTAGGTGTCCAAGTAGGCGCTTCACAAAAGGAGATAAAAAATGCATACAGACGACTTTCTTTGAAATATCATCCAGACAGGAATAAAGATGATAGTGAAGGAGAGAAATTCAAGAGTATAACAGAAGCTTATCAACAGTTAAGAAACGAGGAAAAAAAGAAAGAAAAAATTTCAGAGAACGAAGTCGCCACAAAATATTCCGATTTTTGGAAAAAATACGATAAGACAGCAAATGATGAATTTCATTTTGGATCAAACTTTGCTGAATTCAGACATGAGTTTGGAGCAAAAGAAACTCAAGATTACGACCATAATCAGGAAAAAAAGTCATCCCCCATGAGTACCCATCTAATACTATATGTAGGGTTAGGAGTGATTTTTCTCTGGATAATTCTATCAAGCATATTGAAATGATCTGATAAGGGATTAATACGTAAGAAAATAAGTCATCCCATGGGAGAGGAAGACAAACCAAAGGGAAAACTAAGAACAGGTTTTACAACAGGAACTTCAGCAACAGCTGGAGCAAAAGCTGCAATACTTTCGATCATAGATCAAAAGAAAACAGATTTTGTTGATGTTACCTTACCCAAAAAATCTCGGATTCGAATAAAAATTGAAAATTGTGAATTTAGTAAATGTAATTCCATATGTGTGGTGATAAAAGACGGTGGAGATGATCCTGATGTTACCCATGGAGCTGAAATAATAACAGAGGTATCACTGACTGAAAAACTTGGAGAGATAGAAATTGATGGTGGAGAAGGAGTTGGCAGAGTTACCAAACCTGGACTAGGATTAGAGATAGGTGCTGCCGCCATAAATCCTACTCCTAAAAAAATGATAAAAGAAAACATTCTAGAGATAGCAAAAGATATTCTTGTAAAAAACGGAATCAAAGTGATGATATCAGTGCCAAAGGGAAGAGAGCTTGCTCTCAAGACAGACAATCCAAGACTTGGAATCATTGGAGGCATTTCAATCCTAGGAACAAGTGGCATTGTTGTTCCATATTCTACAGCATCTTTTGCTGCATCAATTAGACAAAGTATTGAGGTTACTAGAGCCATGGGAGATGACACTGTTGTTTTGACAACGGGTGGAAGAAGTGAGGATTTTTCAAGGAAGATAATTGATTTACCAGACCACTGTTTTGTCCAGATGGGGGATTTTTCAGGATATACTGTCCAGGTTTGTGCAAAGAAGGAGATTAAGAAAGCCTATGTTGCAGGATTTGTTGGAAAGCTAGCAAAGATGGCAATGGGTGTAAAACAGACTCATGTAAAGGGCTCAAAGGTTGACATGGAGTTTCTTGCAGATTTGGCTAAAAGATGTGGAGCACCACAAGATGTCATAAACAGTATCAAAAAGGCAAACACTGCAAGGCATGTATTTGAAATTATAAATGAAAGAAACATAATTGACTATTTCAACATGGTCTGTTTAGAGGCTCACAAACAACTTGTAAAATATTCAGATAACAAGTTTGAGATCGAGGTAATCATGTTTGATTTTGATGGTAAGGTGATAGGAGTTTTTCCAAAGAGTAACAAATATCTTAAGACCTAAAAAAACAACTTTGTGGATAGCGTAGCCATAATTGCAATAACAAAGAACGGTATTGACATAGCATCTTCACTCAAGAATCATTTTCCTTCATGGAAGATATTTGTACCCTCAAAATTCCATCAAGAAAGAAAAGATATTGAGTGGTTTGACGAGTCAACTACTTTAAAGATAAAAGAATTATTTGAAAATCATAGTGCACTAGTATGTATTTTTTCTTTGGGCGCAGTAATTAGATTGATTGCGCCACATATGAAAGACAAAAAAACAGATCCTGCAGTAGTAGTTATAGATGATACAGCAAAATTTGTAATAAGTACACTCTCAGGCCATCTGGGTGGTGCAAACGAACTTACCGAAAAAATAGCATCCACTCTTAATGCAACTCCAGTTGTTACTACAGCAGCAGATGTAAACAAGACAATTGCTGTTGATCTGCTTGGAAAGGAGTTTGGTTGGAGCATAGATGAAAGTTCCAGTGTTACTAAGGTTAGTGCATTTATGGTAAATGAAGAAAAAATTGGTGTTTTCCAAGATGCAGGCGAAAAGGATTGGTGGCTCCCAAAGAAAGAGATTCCAAAAAATGTTCACATTTACAAATCTTTTAGTGAGCTTGTAGAATCAGACTGTAAAGGATTTCTCATCATTTCTGATAAAATAATAGAAAATAAAGAAATCCAAGATCGTGTTGTAATGTATAGACCAAAGACACTAGTTGTTGGAGTAGGTCTGCATTGGGATACTACCAAAGATATCATTAGGGAAGGAATGAATTTTTGTCTGTCTAAATTTCAGCTAAGCCCAAAATCTATAGCAAAATTTGCATCAATTAAAAAAGAAGTTGATGTAAAGGGATTACAAGAGTTATCAGAGGAGATGAAGGTGCCAACAGAATATTTTGACAAAGAGGTTCTCTCTACCATAAACATACCTAATCCTTCAGATGTTGTACAGACATTTGAGGGAACATCAAGTGTATCAGAGGCTGCTGCAATAAAGGCCTCTGGTGGAGGAGAACTAATTGTTCAGAAACACAAATTTCCACCCAATCTTACCATAGCAATAGCAAGGAGACCAAATTGAAACGTGGTTTGCTGTTAATAGATAGAGGAAGTAAAGAAAGGGAAGCCGGTGAAGAGCTTGAAACCATATGCAAAGAGGTAAAAAAGAAAGGAGGTTATGTTTTTGTAGAATATTGTTTTTTAGAAGTAACACCGCCGTATATTGAAGATGGAATTAAAAAGTGTCTAAAAAATGACATAGATTCTCTTACTATAGTACCATATTTCTTGTATCCTGGAAAAAAAGTAAAAGCAGCCGTTACAGAAGTTATGAAATATCAGGCAACAGCAGATGTGAAATTTCTTGTTACTAAACCCATGTCCATGCATATGACTCTTGTAAAATTAGTAGAAAATAGAATCAAGTCAGCGTTGAAAAAAGATGGAAGTTCATTAACAAATGACAAAATAGATGTCTTGGTAATTGGGCATGGAAGTAAAGATCCAAACGCAAAAATTTCAATAAAATATGTTGTGGATGAACTTCGTCATTCATACAGAAATGTTGATCATTGTTTCTTAGAAATTGAAGAACCAAATATAGAACAAGGAATACAAATTTGTAAAGAAAGAAACCCTGAGGTTCTTGTTGTTGTATTTTACTTTTTACATGAGGGTGCGCATGTAAAAACAGATATCAATGCCGATCTCAAGCCTGCATTAGAGAAATACAAATTGAAGAAAGTTCTAATCACACAACACATAGGTGCTGATGAAAAAATGATCGACTTGATTATCGAAAGAGCTAATGAGGTAGAATCATGATTACTCAAAAGGGCCAATCAATTGAAGACAAAAGCATGGAAATAATTGATAGCGAAATTGGCCCCCACCCATATTCATCTGATGAATGGATCATAGTAAAAAGAATGATTCACTCTACTGCAGATTTTGACTTTGCAAGAGAAAATAGGGTGATATTTCACAAAGATGCAATAAAAAGCGCCATTGAGGCATTACAAAAAGGTTGCAATATCATAGTTGACGTTAATGCAGTTACAGGCGGTTTTAACAAGGATAACCTGAAGAGATTTGGAAATCAAGTCATATGTAACATATCAGATCCCCTAGTGGTAGAGGAAGCAAAAAGGTTAGACAAAACACGAGCTCAAACATCAATGAGATTAGCTGCCAAACAGATGAACCAAGGAATTGTAGCCATAGGTAATGCACCGACTGCCCTTCTTGAAGTGATACAGATGATAAAAGAAGGCGTGACATCACCTGCTCTTGTTATTGGAATTCCGGTAGGGTTTGTCTGTGCGGTAGAATCAAAAGATGATCTTCGTACTACAGATGTGCCATACATTACAAACATAGGTCGAAAAGGTGGAAGCCCATGTGCTTCGGCAATAGTTAATGCACTTTTTAAAATTCTAATATCAAAATCTGCATAAAATATCATTTACCGCAGTTTACTTTTTTGAATAAGAAATACATGCATTTACAAAGTTATTCGCAATTGGGGAATTAGAAAAGTGTACATGCATATATGATGCCAAAGTGTTATACACAGTCAGGCCATCTTTTTTGTCTTTAATACCCATACCAATTGACAAATCATATGCAAATTTTGAATCTTTTGATAATGAATCCAATTCAGAATAATGAAATTCATGTCCTTTGATAATTTTTGATTCTAATGAAAATGGAGAGTTTGATCTAATCTTTGCACTGGTATAATTTAATTTTAATTTCTGTTCCATCACGGTGACAGCGTCAAAAAGTCCAACCATTTTAAATTTTCCAGATTTATAACTTATGGATTTTGTCAAATACATGAGTCCTCCACATTCAGCATAAATTGGTAAGCCATCCTCAGCAGCTTTTTTAATCAATTTCTTCATCGAATTATTTCTTTGAAGTAATTCACCTTTGACTTCTGGAAATCCACCTCCAAGATAGATTCCGTCACATGATGGTATTTTCTTATCTGAAATTGGACTAAAGTATACAATTTCTGCACCCAATCTTTTTAATGAATCCAGATTATCTTGATAATAGAAATTAAAAGATTCATCCAATGCAACCGCTATTCTAGTTTGTTTTTTTCTGTTCTTCATATCAGGAATGTGAGGAAGAACAGGTGCATTTTTAGAAAGTTTAATGATTTTTTCTATTTCAATAAAACTTGAGAGGGACTTGGCTATGGATTTAATTTTTTTATCAAGAGATATTTTCTCCCTCACCGGTATAAGACCTAGATGCCTTGATTCTAGCTGAAGATCATTATTTCTTGGAATAACTCCCAATATTGGTAGTTTTACTCTTTTTAGTGCATCTCTACAGAGCTGTTCATGTTTTTTGCTACCTATTTTATTGAGGATTACACCGCATATTCTAGAATTTCTCTCAAAATTTTTGAATCCCAATGCAGTTGCAGCAATAGAACGAGCAGCTCTGCTTGCATCTAAAACAAGAATCACCTGAGATTTTGTAATATTTGCAACATCATAGGTACTTGCAAAACTTGATTTTCCACTGAAACCATCATAATATCCCATTACACCTTCTATTACAGAAATATCTGCCTCTGAATTATGGATAAAACTTTTGAGAACTCCATTTTTTCCCATCATCCAAACATCGAGATTATGAGCAATTTTACCTGCTACAGAAGTAAGATAACTTGGATCTATAAAATCAGGTCCTACTTTGAATGGTTGAACTGAATATCCCTTTTCCTTTAGACCATGGATTATTGCAGTTGTGATAGATGTTTTACCTACACCACTAGTTACACCTGCAAGAACAATTCTTGGAATTTTCATATCTCTTCATCTTTTCCAGTATTTTTTATAATTTGGAAAAGCTGACGAAGTGCAAGCTTTGGGTGATGTGTTGCAAGTTTTAGCATGTTAGCCATCCCAAAGTCTGCCTTGATAAAATCAAGAAATTCTTCAGCAGAAAGTTCACCTATGATTTCAATTTCTTTGTCCCATTCCTGATCACTTAGATTCAGCCATCTATACTGTACCTTAATTGCAGCCGCTATCTTTGATCCTATTGCTTTTTTCATGGTTTCTTCATAAGATTTTAACGATTCTTTAGACGTATCACCTTGAATTACAGATTCTCCACCAATTGTACCAGCAGCTCTACCAAATTCAATGGCATATCTTATTCCTTCTAGGACCAATGGATTTGCCTGTCCTGCAGAATCACCAACTAGTATAAGGTTGTCAGATATGGTTGATTGTCGCAATCCTTCGTTTGGAATTAGACCGTAATGAAATTCTATTGGAACAATTCGTCCCAGATCAGCTAGAGGTTTTGGTCTTTTTTCTAACAATTCAATCAGTAGTTTGTTAGCATCAGCTTGAGAATTCGGTTTTCCTACACCTACTCCTATACGTACTTTATTTTTTCCTAATGGAAAAATCCAAGCATAACCTGCAGGAGAATATTGTGAACCCACCATGAGATACCAGGTATTAGAATCTATTTTGTCAACATATGCTTCATATTCTGCCCCTGCTCCAAATTTTTTCCACGGTAAAACCATACCAAGAGATCTTCCAACTATGGAATAGAAACCACTTGCATCTATGACAAGTTTAGAGTTAAAAATTAAATCTTCTTTGAGTGAAGTTGCCTTGACTCCACTTAATTTTTCGTTTTCATTTTTAATCACATCAGTTACACTAGTTCTTAAAAAAATGTCTGCTCCTTCACTAGCAGCCTGATATGCTAGAAATTGATATGTTTTCCTTACATCTAAAACTGCTGCTTGAGCTGTTTCACTTTTTTTTAATACATAATTATTTGGAGAATAAAATGCATAGTTGCTTATTTCGTTATAATATTCAGATGGGATTCCAAATGACTTGGCCTCTTTTATCCAAGTTACTCCACTTGTCCTAACATTTTGTCCTATTGCTTCATCTCTTTCAATTACGGCAACACTAAGACCTTTTTTTGCTGCACTCCATGCTGCTGACAAACCTGCCGGACCTCCTCCCACAACGACTACATCATAATTATAATTTCTAGCCATTTGTATTACTCAAATTTTTCTCATTCAATATTATAAGCTGTGGTTTTGGCATAGAACAAGTTCTCTGTTTTTGAACCCAATCTTTTTACCTGACACATAAAAAATATTCCTAGTGACAAAAGGATTAATCATAGTTTACACTGGAAAAGGCAAGGGAAAGACGACTGCCGCTCTCGGGATAGCTCTTCGTGCAGTTGGTTATGATCAAAAAGTTTGCATGGTACAATTCATCAAAGGTTCATGGCACTATGGTGAAATGACATCATCAAAAAGATTAGAACCCGAGTTTGAACTTACTGCGATAGGCAAGGGCTTTGTTGGAATAATAGATGACAAGAGTCCTATTGAGGATCATAAAAAAGTAGCAGAAGAAGCACTTCGAGTTGCACGAGATAAAATTAATTCAGAAATTTACAACATTGTAATACTAGATGAGATAAATTATGCATTAAATCTTGGTCTGGTAAATTTAGAAGATGTTTTAGAAATTATTTCAAACAAACCTAATGATGTTAGCTTAGTTCTTACTGGAAATTATGCTAAAGATGAAGTGATAGAAAAAGCTGATCTAGTTACTGAAATGAGGGAGATAAAACACCCCTTCAAATCTGGAATAAAAGCAAAAAAAGGAATTGACTTTTAATCAGCAACATTAAATTATGTACAATAAATTTGAAGGCTATGACAACAACTGTCCAGAATTTCCCTGAGGTGGGAGAGATTGTAGTTGCTACTGTAACAAGAATAGTAGATCAAGGAGCTTATGTTGCGCTTGACGAATACAATAACGTTCAGGGATTCTTACATGTTTCCGAGATTGCTACTGGTTGGATAAGAAATGTAGCAAAATTTCTCAAAACAGGAGAGAAAAAAGTTTTACTTGTAAAACGAGTAGATCCTAGAAGGTCTGAAATAGATTTATCATTAAAACAAGTATCGTCTGATCAAAAAAAGAAGAAACTCATAGAGATAAAGCGTGGTGAAAAAGAAGAAGCCTTAATTGAAAATCTAAAATCTCATATCAATTTATCTGATGCAGATATTGAAAAATTAGAAAATACGCTGGTTGAAAAATTTGGCTCTATCTACGATGCATTTTCAGAAGTTTCAGCAAAAGGCATATCCATTTTGGATAACCTCAACATTCCTCCAAAGACATTAACCATTATTGCAGAATTGGGTTCAAAGATTCAAGTTCCACATGTTGAGATACGAGGTATTTTTGAATTAACCTGTAACAAATCTAATGGTATTGAAATAATAAAACATGCATTAATTGACTCTACAGCTAACAAGAAAGAAGTCTCTGTAACTTATATCGGTGCTCCCAAATATCGTATTACTCTAACTGCACCAAACTTTAAAGAAGCTGAAAAGGAATTGAAACCAATTATTTCCTCAGTTCAGGACATTGTTGAGAAGAAGGGTGGCACCTTCAAATTTACAAGAGAAGAGTCAAAGAAGACTAGAGAAGGTTAACATGCACTTTCAGATGCGAAAATGTACAGATTGTAAGAAATATACCCTAAAAGAAGAATGTCCCAAATGCGGACACGAGACATCTACTGTACATCCAGGAAAATATTCTCCTGATGACAAATATGCAAGATATCGCATTTCTGATAGATACAAGTAGTAAAAAACGAATTACTTGACCGTATTGTTAGATGAGGATTCAACACTAATCTTTGTGATACGTGCAGAGTCAGCATCCTCTGGTTGACTGTCAGAATTAGTCTTTAGTGTAGCCATTTTATCAACAACATCTTGTCCAGATACAACCTCACCAAATAGGGTATACTGATCATTCAACCATGAAGCATCACCAAGAGTAATGAAGAATTGAGAGCTTCCACTGTTAACATCAGAACCACGTGCCATACCCACCATGTATTTTGAGAATTGTAGATTTTTACTAAATTCTGGAGGAATTGTATATCCTGCATCTCCAATACCCCAAGTGTTTCTTGGACCTTTTATCGTATTTGGATCACCAGCTTGTATTACAAATCCTGGAACTATTCTATGGAATATAGTTCCATCATAGAATCCAGAGTTAGCAAGCTTGATAAAATTGGATGTTGTTTTTGGTGCAACGTCATCCAATAATCTGAATTTGATTTCCCCAAACTTTGTATCAATTACTGCAATATTTCCACTAGTAGAACTGCTAGTGGAAACCGTAGGTTTTACTGAAGTTGTACTAGAATTATTCCCTTTTGAGGAATCGTAGAGAGGGGTAGCACCTGTTTGGGATTTGTAATCAGGATTGACTTGGTAAACCAATACTCCTGAAAATACACCAGATTCTTTCCTGTCCAAGCTTGATGATGAATACACCAGACGTAATGGTCCATTACCATCTATTGGATATTTTACCGTTTTTGAATAGATTGCAGTATAACCAGTAGTATAGGTAGGTGACTCTGTGTGAGTATTTGGATCATAATATGTCACAGGAGTAAATGTAAACATTTGTCCAAGTAGAGTATTTTTCCAAAAGTAATCAGTAGGTGTAAAGGCATCGTCTTGTAAGAATTTGGATGAGTCTAGGCCCCCTATTTTCATAAACCATTGTTTCTTGCTTTCATCTCCTCCACCACCAAGTATGTAAAGATCCTGACCGTTTGAGACAAATTTTTGACCTACCACATAAACTAAAACATAGTTTGCGCCCATTTCATGTAATTTTTGCCAAGCCACATCTGGAGAACTAAGTAACATTTGGGCTATCTTTGCTATCCTATTTGTATCTACAGTAGCATTATCAGCTAATGTTTTTCTCTCTGCCAGAGTCTGTATCCAATATCCATAGTCCCACCAAGACGCTACAACCGAATCTTTTGGCGTATTATCCTTAATCCACTTGAGTGTATCAGGCCAATCATTAGTTGCAATAGCGAAATTAGATCCACCATTGAGAATTGTTGGAGGAGATTTTGTTATAGATATCCAGTTTGCATTTACTGGATATAATGTAGGAATTAACAATAATGCAACTATCACTGCTACAAATGCAATCTTTGGAATTACTCCAAGGAAGTCATTTGTTTTTTTAGTCGGTGGTGCTCCTTTCTTTGAATGTTCGTTTACTTTGAATGGTTTTTCATTTTTCTTAAAAATTTCAGAGGTAAGTGCAGCCAAACCCACTGCAGAGAGTATTATGACAGATGTAGCTGTCAACAATTCCAATCTAGCAAAGGTAGAACCAGCATAGGCACCAACCATACCAATTATTAGAGCAAAAATAGTCATTTCATTTTTTAAAGAGAGTCGTGATTGGTTAGCCTCGCCACTCTTCTTTCTAAATATCAGCCAGATACCCAAGCCTGCAAAGAGCATTAGGATTGAAAAGTAGGAAAAATTCTGTGCAAGTGTAGGTGTTGCATGTTCTGCAACTGAATCAACCAAAGGATCTTCCGAGGTAAGGAACGGATTTAGTGCGTTAATATATCTAAAAGTGGTTGTATGGGAGATAATTCCGGACAAACTTATAGCTGTTACACCGCCTACTATCAAACCAGCTAATCCAATTACACTATTTCTTAGCCTGACGTGCTCCTTACTATATTTTTGAATGAGAATTATTACGACTAACAATATTGTTGGTCCGATCATTACTAATCCTCTGATTCCAAATACAAAAGTGGGGCCAGGTCTTGCAAATAGTCCTCCAGCTATTGCCATGGTAACAGCAACAAAGAGTGGAATTGCCCAGATGAGAAACTTGTGATCTTTTCTTAGGAATGGGAGAGCGATAATAAACAGACCAATAGGAAGTAGGAAGAATTCTACTCCACCCCATGATGCAAAACCTACTGCTAGGAAGAATCCACCTGCAGTTAGTTTCGTAGCTGCAATTTTTCGATTTTCTGATTTCAATCCACTTAGAAATAGATACAGACCAAGTATACCATAAAACAATCCTAATGGTTCTGATTTGAACCAACCAATGGTTCCTCTTACTATTATAGGTGGAGATAATGCAAAGAAGAGCGAAGCAAAAAGTCCTGCAGTAGTTCCACCTATGACTCGCACTAGAGCAAATACAACTATTGCAGTAAATGAACCAAATATTACTGGAAATATAATAGTGAAATCATACAGACTCATACCCCCTCCAAATATCTTGTACAATACTGCATCTGTCACGTGAAGTGGAACCTGTGCATTTGAAAAGACGTCCCTTCCAACTGGATACCAACTCATATCATCATGCCAATTTACATATGCATTCAGACCATGATCTACGAGATATTGCGTAGCTCTATAGTTGAAATAAGGATCAAATTCATTTAGTTGAAAACCATAATCAGCTCCCTGAGATCGTATCATCACAGATATTGAAAATGAAATGATAAGAATACCTATAACAAGAAGATGACGTAAATGAAATTCAAAATTTCGTACCTTGAACAGCTTGGCATCTTGAATCAAACTAAGCTTGATGGAATTTACTCTGTTTATTACTCTTTTGTAAGAATCTGAACCTCACAAGATTTTATTAATTGTTTAAAATCCTGAGCGTCTTTTTCGCTACCAACAATTGTTCCATAATGCATAGGAATTACAATTTTTGGCTTTATTCTTTCTACAGCTTTAGCTGCCTCATTTGCAGTCATAACATATGTTCCGCTAACTGGTACAAGTGCGATATCTGGTGTTATATCAGACATTTCAGGAATCAAGTCAGTATCTCCCGTATGATAGATTGTAATACCGTTTAATTCGATCAGAAAACCTATTTTATTATCTTCTTTTGGATGAAAGGGTTTTTTGGTTTCAGGATTTATTTTGTCTAGATTATATGCCCTAGTTGCTTTAATCTTGATTCCCTTCACAGTTTTTTCTTCATATGGAAGAATTCCAATTTTTTCTTTAAAGGGAAATCCTGTCAGCATATTCATGCATTCATTTGCAGCAACAATAGTGGTATTATCAGTGGAGACATTTTTTAGATCATCAACACTAAGATGATCAAAATGATTATGTGAAAGTAAAATTATGTCTGCTTTTTCTTGTGTAATAATTTTGTACGGATCAGTTATGATTTTGATATTAGCATCTATACTAAAAGAATTATGGCCAAGCCATTTTATCTTAATTCCTTTGTATTCGAACATAACCAGAATTTTGTTCTACTAGAATTAAAGCTTACTTGGTTCAAGGACAATTTTATCATTTGAGACAGAAAGAACAGAACCACCATTTTTCTTTATTCTCATTTTGAGTTGGATATCAATTGTAGCTACTATCCCTCCATGTTCTTTGATATAAGAAACTAATGCATCGTCAACAGATTTTCCTGAGATATTAATTTTTTTCAGGTCTTTTATAATTTTCAGAGCATTTTCAGCAGAACTTTTTTTTTATTATCAACAGTTATCCTTTCTAATTCTTTTACCACCATATCTGGTACAACATACTCTATTGCACCAATTTCTGTCTCTATACTAGATATGTTCTTCATCCTTCTTGAAGCAAGAATCATAAGAAAACTAGAATCACAAATAATTTTAACCACTTGCTACACCGGCACCAATTAGTCTCCATCTTTCAGCGATTCTTCTACTTATTGCCACTTTACTATTATCAAAAATACATACAGGTCTTTTGAATTGTAATTCCACTGTTTTGCCTCTTACACTTGTAACTTTGGACAAGAGTGGAGCAGTTCCTAAACTTAATCTCAAAGATTCACCTGTAGTTATTGGAGAAACTTTGATTTCTTCACCAGATCCCACTGCAGTATCAAATAGATTTACCTCAATTTTTGCATTGTAAGAATTTTCTGGCAGGGTACCGGGCTTACCTATTACTGAACCTATTAACGAGTCACTTCTTGTCATTGTCGGATCAAGTTTAGTTGCTATTGCAATCAAGCCACCAGATTTTACTTCTTTAACTATTCCTGCCCCAGTTCCAAGAGATGCAATCTCGGTGAAAATTGGTTCATATTTTCCTGTTTTCTCATTAGCTAAACCAGGTTTTATCTCAATTTCATCTCCTACCTGGAATGTTCCTTGAACTATACTTCCTCCGATAACGCCACCTTTGATGTCTTTTATTTTGGTTCCAGGCTTGTTAACATCAAATGATCTGAGTACATGCATAACAGTATTATTTTTCTCATCCCTCTCAGGAGTAGGTATTGAGGATTCAATTGCTCCTATCAAGGCATCAATGTTTAATTTTGATTGGGCGGAAATTGGAATAATGGGAGCTTTTGCTGCAGTGGTTCCTTTGACAAATTTTACAATGTCTGCATAGTTTTCCATGGCTTGTTCATATGATATTAAATCCACTTTGTTTTGAACTATAACCACTTGTTTTATTCCAAGCGTTTGCAAAGCAAGCAAGTGTTCCTTGGTTTGTGGCTGAGGTACTTTTTCATTGGCTGCAACCAAGAGCATTGCACCATCTATCAAAGCAGAACCCGATAACATATTTGCCATTAAACTTTCATGGCCTGGACTATCTACAAAACTAACAACACGTGATAATTCACTTTCTTTTCCACAATTGTTACACTTTGGTGTTACTGAATAACCTAAGGGAACTTCACAGCTTTTACATTTGTAAAATGCGGCATCAGCATATCCAACTCTAATAGTAATTCCTCGTTTCAATTCCTCGCTATGTGCACTAGTCCAGACACCAGTCAAAGCTTGGATAAGAGTTGTCTTTCCATGATCAACATGACCTGCGGTTCCAATATTTACACATGGCTGATAACCATATTTTTTTACATACCAATCAGGAAGTGTATCTTTCCAGTGCATGTACAAACTAGAAAAAGCAGATATGTTAACCTATGCCTTAGTTTTCTCGGCAGATTCTTTCTCTTGTCCTTCAGCTGGTTTTTCTTCTACCTTAAGTTCTCCGTCAAAAAAGCAATTTAATTGATAGACTTCTTCTGTTATGGTATTTCCTCTAACAAGCTTACGTATTCTCTGTCCTTTTTCAGCATCTCTTAATCCTACACCCTTAGATAACAAAATGTATTTTCTAGCACCGCCATGAATATCTTCTCGTAGTGGAACTCCTGACTTGTCGCTACCTCCAGTTATTTTTAATTTACCAGATTCTCCTACCAACGCAGCATCTAATTCACTACCTACCTGCAAACCCAAAAATGGTCCAGCATCCTTTTCCTTTACCTCTTTGGTGATGGTTTTTCCTTTCTTGTCAGATATATTCAGCTTGAATGTAGCCAAGTAGTAAAAAAAATCTCTAAACTATTAATTAATCTTTGTACCTAAATCTTTTAAAAATACAAAGACCTTGCTAGAATCATTGAATGAACCAATCAAATGTCCTCGCTGTGACAAAATAATGATTTCAATGCAAGCGTGTCATGTGATATGTACAAACTGTGGCGCACATCTGGATTGTTCAGATAAGGGTTCATTTTGGTGATTAAAAACCAGGTCTGTCAAATTGAAAGTTTTCTGCCATTTCTCCAACTCTTTGTTTCATTAGATTAAGATAATCATCATATTTTGCCTCAAACCCACAATGAGGACACTTGACATTCATTATTTCATCATCAAGTATTGCAACTTTGTCACATTCTGGACATTTTGCATCCATGATTTGATTTGTCAACTAAACTATATAATGTTAGATACCAGATCTCGATTCAGCGGAGTTAGTCCAGCCCGGTAGGACGTCAGCTTCCCAAGCTGAAGGTCGCGGGTTCAATTCCCGCACTCCGCACCTTAATTTTATTTTTTATTTTGAATACTAGTCCAAATAATTCATTGACAATCAGTAAAAAGAAACCCCTCCACTCGTGCATAATTTTTCTGCTATAACTAGAATCGTTACGTTGTTATCCTATTGAGATATTGCACGAAGTAAAGATTCGTCAAGTTCCATTCTAAAACTAGGCCAACAATTCAGCATTTCTCCATTATTCACTTTATAAAATTTCCAATTATTACAGGCTATATCGTATTCATATTTTGAATTATCAAACTTCCAATCAAATCCATTTGCAATGTTTGCATCAGGATAACCATGTCCGCGAATCAAAGTAAATGTATTTTTGTCATAATCTGTTTGGACTTTTGCATAAAGAGCATTTGGATACAGATAGATTACATGAGGATGGGCTGTAATGGCATCAAATTCTCGTTGCGTGACATATTCGTTATGTAATACAATTACTTTATTGTATTTTTTTATCATGTTTGGATTTTTGTCAACATCAATATCCGTTACCATATCGTAATTTAGCAGTTTAAAAATTAGATAAGATCTAAGGCTTGATTGATAAATTGGACTTATCTGTGTTAAAATGTTAACAGTCAAACAATGGACATCACATTTTTTATTATAATAGTCATAAAACCCATTTTGACCATATGCTTCTTGGGTAAATATTGGATAAACTATGATAGTGTCAGAAGGTTTGTTAAAGAAACCAATCTGGTTGTAAAGATCAGTAAATTCAGGCTTTAGTGAAATGTGTACACCAGTAACTTGATTCTGTTCATCTTTATCATATTCAACGTTGAATAGAAAATCATCATATGGGAGATATAATGTCTCAATTCTTCCTTCAATGTTTTCACTAACTTGAACCCATCTTTTAACATTGGTAGAATTTGTAGAATTAAGATTTGGCAAGTTATAATTTATTGAGTTAAGATTTGATAAACCTTGATTGATAGGTTCAGTCACAGGTGGAACTAATGTCAAGGGAATTGCCATGATCACAACAAAAATTATTCCCATGATAGCTGATACGATAATTCCTACTGTTTTCTTTTTCAATATTTAATTTTAGTAGAGAAATCAACCTAATAAATAATAGTATTATTTAATCTGTAACTAATTTTATTTTTTATTTTGAACGATTTTCATTATTTGTTCAAATTCATTTTCATCAAGAGATGGTCTTTTTACAAACATATTATGAATTGGTCCTGCGCCATCAGAAGAGTTTCTAGGAACAATATGAACATGTACATGCGGTATTTCCTGACCACTTTCTTTACCATTATGAATTGCAATTAATGATGAAGAAGAAATTGATTCAAGTTTTTTAGCTAAAACCTTGACTGTTTCAAAAAGATCTTTACTGTCTGATTCATTCATATCTTGTACCTTAGCGTAGTGATTTTTTGGGATCACAAGTGTATGACCCCTAGCAAGTGGAAAGGCATCCAAAAAAGCAAGTGAGTTTGGAGTTTCATGTAATTTTTTTGCAGAAATGGCTCCATTTACTATTTTACAAAAGATACAATCCACGGATTATTTCATTGCGAGAGTGTTAAATCTTTTACTTTAATATCACATTTGTGATATGGCTTGTTCAATGCTAATTTTGTCATATGCATCAGGCATTTGTTCTACATATTTTTTGAAATCTTCTTTGGCAGTATTAGATTTTTTCTGTTCAAATCTTGCCAATCCACGATTCTTGTAAATTGGCGCAAATCTAAACGAGTCAACATCAATTGCCATAGTATAGTATTTCTCAGCATTTTGATAGTCTTTGGCTTTCAAGTAATAATTCCCTAGTCCTCGATAAGCCAGATAATATTTTGAATTTAGTTCAATAGTTTTTTTATAATAGTCTAGTGCTTCACTAGAATTTTGATCATTTAGTATTCCAGCCAATAGACACATGGCAGTAGAATTCAATTTGTTTATCTCAAGAGCTTTTTTTAGTGTAGTTATGGCCTCATCAGTTTTGCCTTGAAGTCTTGATTTTTCTCCATCAAAACACAGTCTATTAGATAGGATTTTTTTTTCATCAAATGTATTTACATCAGAAAGAATATCCTGTGGAACTATCAAGAGCATCAGTCGATCATCTTCTTGCCATTGTTCATCAAACCTTTTCTCAGGAATCGCTCCAATTTTTTCTGGTTCTGGTATGTAATGAAAAATGGTCTTTTCCATTTCATCATAGCCAACAACAAGTGATGCATGTTGCACTACATCCTTTATTCCAGGAAGTATTACAATTGGTGGAACTCCTACATCGATCATTTTTTTGAGTTCTTTAAGACTAGAGTTTGAAATAACAGCTGAAAGGCCGTGTCGTTCTGCAAGTTCGACACCTTCAATGAGAATACTTCCTTTCATACGAGGATATTTTTTTGCAATTTCTGTAGCTTCTTTCAGTGGCAGGTCTATTCCCCAGTATTTTGATACTGCACTAACAACTAATGGTAGACAAATATTTTCCTCTTGTACTAGCGGTATCTCAAGTGTATGAGTAGAGTCCATCAATTAATCAATTAATTATACAATATTAATACTATTTAATGAAAGCAAACCTCTCCAATAGAGATTTTCCATCTGTACTCATTTCGGGATGAAATTGTGTTCCAAAAATATTTTTTCCATCATATTGGAATATCTCGAATTCACAATCATCAGACGCAGCTATTTGTGTAAAAGAGGAACCAAGTTTTGATACCATGTATGAATGACTCTCAAACCCTTTGATTTTTCCACTGCACAGTAGGTTATTTTTTGTAATATTAATTTCATACAAACCATGGCGTGATGATATCATTTTTTTTATTGTGCCTCCCAGAGTGAGTGCAAGAATTTCTGCACCATAACATATACCAAGTAATGGCTTGTCTTCTTCTAGTGAGTGTTTCACTAATTTTGAATTTATAATATTCATTTCTGAATTATTCTTTCGTCTTCCCGATAATATAACAGAGGAATAATTACCAAGATTCAGAGATGATATATCAGAAAATATGTGATGTTCAAAATTTATGTTTAGGTCTTTTATACAGTTCAAAAGTGACGGTGTGTAGACAGAACCATTGTCTACAACTAGCAGCAACTATCTTACACCTATAGTTATGTAATGCAGTTCTGGTACATTATCTTGCGCAAATACAACACCCAACTTTACTGTAGAGTTCTCTTGCCAGAATAATATTCTATCTCCTTTTGGATGAACAAAGTTTTTCACAAATGTCGAGATGAGGCCCTTTGTATTATCAAGATCGGATTGTTGCGTGAACGATACTTTGCCCTCCTCAAAAGTAAGTGGAAATTGAATTGTTCTAGGAGTCAAGATGGTGATCTTTTGATCGTCAAGTATTGATTTTATGGTAGACACTCTGGAGGATTCATCTAGCTGTAATGCGGTTGTAACAGCGGATGGGGCAACACCACTAACCTTGGCCAAGTAAGTAGCAAATGCTTGCTGAGGAGTACTTCCTAGACCAACATAATATTCACCATCAAATGCAGCGCCTACTGCTGCAATTGTTCCTAGCTGTGTTACTACACCACCAGAACCTGCGGTATAAACAGGAATAAAGTAAACATCATGATCTCCGATTTTATAGAGAATATTATCTCCTACCCTAGGATTTCTCAGTAGAGTTTGTAATTGAGCAAAATCTGATTCCCTTGCCAAGGCTTCACGGACTGCAGAAGGTCCAAGAAGTTTTGTCTTTGAATCAAGTGGGACTTGATAGAACTGCATTTTACCAAGATTTGGAACGTCATTTTGTACAATCATATAACCTGCCAAGTTTCTCCCTTGAGAACCTCGTAATTCGAGAGAGAGTAAACCGACATAAGTGGATTTATCAAATCCAGGAGGTTTTTCTTCTACGTAATAAGTTCCAAGTCCATCTGGAACTTCATAGAAATCTTTTGCTTGTATGAATGTAGAAGTATCTGTTACATGGTAAATGTTGAACATGTCAACTTTCCAGTTAAAGAGAGCTTCTGGATATCTGAGTTGTTTGGCAAGCCATGAAGGCATTTCGATAAATTGATCACCATATTGACTTGCAAACATATCCGTGAAAAAGTCATCACCAGTTTTTATCAGTGTCACTTTGCCATCGTAAATATCAACTAGTGCAAAGCCTACCAATCTCAAGTATGGATTACTGACTGACCATGGAACATTTTTAGTATCAAAACCTATAATCAGTGGCACAAGCCAGTATGTTTTTTGTCCATCTGTAACTGGAAGAATATCTAGCTGCTTTCCAAATAAATCATATTGGAAATACGGGTACTCTAATTGCATTCTGTCATGTACGTCTCTATATCGGAGTATGTGAATTGGCTCTGTGGGATACGACAAGAAAAAGTTTGGTTCAAAGATTTGGCTTATAGGAGGTTTAACATCTATTCCTCCACTTCCATGATATGACGCATTATTTAGTTCAGCTGAGGTTTCTCTATTTTGTGGGTAAGCAGACCAAGTTTCTGAGAATAGTCCACCTTCTCCATAGTATATCATTCTCTGCTTGAAGAATGCATTACTATCAACAATTGATCCATCATGAGCATTAAGTGTAAGAAAACCATTGTCAACGTGTGTATATACAAGATGTTCGTTGTACCATCTATTCTCCAAGCTAACCGAGGATGGCAGTATGGGCTTCATTGATGCTGTCCAGTACAATGTATCATTGAATCGCAGAATATCGTTATTTTCAAAATCCACATATGGTATGAGACCAATTTCTGGCTTTAGTTTTGCAAATGCTGCATCCCAATCCCAGACCCTAATTTTACTTAACAGTTCATTATTTTGCGAGACATAACTAGGAATATTATTTGCCGAGACAGAGCTTAGTTTTACTTC
Organism: Nitrosotalea sp.; assembly: GCA_023252235.1. Taxonomy (GTDB): domain Archaea; phylum Thermoproteota; class Nitrososphaeria; order Nitrososphaerales; family Nitrosopumilaceae; genus Nitrosotalea. The sequence goes on along the minus strand of JAHEXH010000006.1, from coordinate 10,649 downwards.
ATGAGGTACTACGGTTATCTGGTCCAATTGTCCAAGGTAGCGGTTAACACCTATCTGCTCTGCCTTGTAAGGTCCAAGAAATTCTATTTTTCTTGCATCAGCAATACTGTTGTTAACCATCATTACAGAACCAGCAATTATTGCTATTGTTATTAAAGCAAGTACACGAATGTAGATATCACGTTTTGATGGATGTATGATTACTTTTGATTTAAATTTGTCAACAAAGTAAAATCCAATAAGAACAAACCCCGTTATTAGTGTCCCACCAATAGCATACTTTGTGTTGTAATCTATTTGGTCTGTGAAGAACATGTTTATTCCAGCCCATATTATTCCGATTCCAATTATCGCTTCAATTGTGGCGATATAATCTAGAAACTTGGGTTTTCCTTTTGCTGCGTCTTGTACATATCTAGTGACTAGTCCTACAATATTATGCAGTCCAACATAGAGCACAAGTCGGAGACCAATTACAGCAAGAATTGGAGGAACAAGAACTGTTAATGCTGGAATCATAGGTACTACATGTGTTAGGGCATATGATGGATCAGTGGGCGGTGTAACAAATGGAAGTGAGAATATCTGCCAGATACTTTTGATCCCTAGATTGTGTCCATCAATCAAATATGCTAAAGCAAATCCAAATATGAGATTTGTAAAGAAAGCTCCGAAAAGTACAACCTTTGTTATCTGCCAAATTACAAAGTTTGGAATACTAAGTCGATATTCCTTAAAGCTTGGAATATTCTCTGCTACGGAATAGTTACCACCTCGTTTAAAGAATGTCAGAGCAACACTAAGACCATACCATGCAATTGAAGAACGGTTTTTGATATTCACTCTTATCAATGCAATAGAAGACAAGACAACTGCAGAGAGTAATGAGAAATAAAGCGGCTTTGTAAACAGAGTGCCAAACTCTTGTGAATTCATGTATAAGATTACTGCCTGATTACTTGTCAGTACAAAAATTACAATAGCAATTAAAGCTACAATTCCTACTCTAACATATTTTCCAGAATCACGTGGTGGCGGGCTGGATTGAGTTGATGAATTATACAAAATCAGGCTACCTTCCTTTGTGTCAAATTAATGTCTTACCCAATTTCTTTTCGAAAACACCATTAATAAGTCAAATAGCATGATTCTTCAAATTGCACTACCCAAGCCTTTGCATAGCATGTAAACTGCAGCATATTTCGGTAAAGAAACTACCTCGTTCTTGTATGGTCCAAATTTCTTATTCTTGAGTCTAATTTGTAATGGACAATCTGCTAAAATCTCTACAGCGTCATCACCAAGTAAGCATGCTTCTAAAAATGGATCAAAAGAGTCTAAATCAACACATTGAATCTTTGAAAGACCACTTTTGCTGTTTATAGAGCCCTCAAGTCGGAATATTCGATGAATATCCATAGTTACTTTTGGATCCACTCTTACTCCCATTGTTTTCTTGATTTCTTCTAACTGTATTTGAAATGCAGAATAACCATTAGAAAGTATTTCCTTGGTTATTTTAGGTGCCTTGGATTTTGATGTAAATAATCTATGGGCAATCCTACCCCTCCATCCTTTTTCGTCAAGGGTAGGAAGAGAGGCCTTGGAATTATTTTGTCTGCGCATTCCAAAGGATTCAGGTATTGCCCCATTGAACATGATATAGTCTACAAGGTCAGCCCTTTCTTGAGAACCTAATGGTTCGTAATCGCTATTTGTTACGCGTATATGAAATCCCTCATTTCCAGAAAAATATACCTCGATCTCCTCTTTTTTGATATTCAAGTCAAATGTTAAGATGTCAACAAGCTTTGTCACCTCTTTTTTAGATTCTGAAATACAAATTTTACAACTTACAGATACAGTCTCAAACTTTGTGGAACCGCATTTAGGACATTGGGATTGGAAATTAATCATAGAGTTATTGCATGAACCACACTTGAAGACCGTATGATCTTTTCTACATGGTAAAGCCAAGTCCTTTGCATCTATATCAAAGATCAAGTCAGCTCCTTTCCAATCTTTTTCTGACATTGAAAGATTTGGAAACGTATAGTATGCATTTGAACAATATACATCAGATGGAATCTCTTTCATCAATAAGAGATGAAGCTCCTTGTCATTTTTTATAACTAGATGTCTAGTCATTCCAGAGTTAAATTTTTGATATCCAAATTCTCTTTCTGTAGCTTTTTTTGGAACATGTATCAGATCAAAACGATTGAAATAATATTCCTTGAATGCAGATTCTATCAACAAGGCATTTTTTTCATTCATGGATTTTTCCTCTTTTTACCAAATTGTATTGGATTAATTATTCCATCACAGTCAGATGTAGCAAAACATAGATTTTCACTTCTTAACTTTTCACATGACGGACATTGGTATTTGGTTCCACTTCCAGATGAGCCAGAGATATGTTCTAATTGATATTTTGTGGTTCTTTCGTTATAATCAGGAGCATTTTTGAATAGAGGAGCAATTTGATCAACTGTTTGACCCTTTGAGAGAAGATATGTAGCAAGTAAGAATCTGCCTGAATGCGGCAAGTTTTCTCCCTTTTCAAGGACTTCAATTCCATGTTTTACACATGGTGGATATTCTGAAGAAACATAGGTTGTATCTGAAAACTTTTTGGCAAGTAAAACCAAGTCATCAACTCTTTGCTTAAAGCCTTGCGGGATAGATTCGATGTTGATTGATTGAATTTTTCCATTAATGTATTCTCCAAGTTCTGCACGTATCAATCTGACTGTCTCATGGGCAGTCAGATAAACAAAACCATTTGACACTCTACGATTAACCAATTTCCATTCCTTTTCATGAAAATGTACAGCTCGTTGTAGATAATCAGGTACTTTGATTACAAATTCATCGTTATCAATTGACACATTAACTGCAAACAGATCTCTGATTATTTTTAAGGGAAGTTCTAGGTTTTTTTTATCTCTGCTTACCCAAAGATCCTGTTGCAAGTATCTTTCAGCTCTTCTGGCTTCTGCCAGAGAGAACCTTCTGATTAGTGTAGCAATACCTGCCGACTTGAGCAATATTATAGCCACGATGAAAGAAAGTAATTCAGAATCGTTATCCAATGACTCTAGATCAGATCCATAGATTTGGCCAGATGATGCAACAACAATCCTACCATATGCTTTCTCTACGATAGGTTTCCAGTCAGGATGACCAAGTTGTTCAAGACTCAATCCCGTATTTGCTAGATATTGGCCAGCTTCTGTCAGAAAAGGATATTTTGCTAGATCCTTTATTCCAATTTTTAGCATGTTTTCTTTGTTCTTGCTAACCTTAAAAATTTGATTATCTTGCCAATTGACTAGTGTTTTATCATGATCAGGTATTTTTCAAATTATTCCATACGAGTTTAAATTATCCTCAAATGAATTAGTGGCATGCAGGTTGGATTGCACGTATCCATCGCAGGCTCAATCGATAGAGCAGTTGACAATGCAGTTGCAACTGGATGCACAGCATTTCAAATATTTACTCGTAATCCTCGTGGGTGGGCTGCAAAACCTCTAACAAGTAAAGATGTTTCTAGTTTTAAAGAAAAACTTGCTGCAAGCAAGATTGATAGATTTTCTACCGTAGCCCACATGCCATATTTACCAAATCTTTCTTCACCAGAGGATGATCCCTTTGCAAGATCCTTAGGTTCTCTCATAGATGAGATAAAAAGATGCAGTAAACTTGGAATTCCTTACATAGTTGCACACTTGGGAAGTCATAAGGGTGAAGGAGACAAGAAAGGAATCGAAATGTTGGTAAAAGCATTTACAAAAGCTGCTGTTGAAACCTCAGACGATGTAATGATTCTTCTTGAAAATACCGCAGGTCAGAAAAATAGTGTAGGTTCAGATCTTGATCAGCTTGCTTCTATTCTATTTCAGCTAAAACCTGCAAAGAGATTTGGCATTTGTTTTGATACATGCCATGCTTTTGCTGCAGGTTATGATATGAGAACTGAGAAAGATGCAAAATCAACACTTGAAAAATTAGATAAATCAGTAGGTTTTGAACACCTTAAAATTTTACACTTGAATGATTCAAAGGGAGAATTGGGATGCAACTTGGACAGACATGAGCATATAGGATTAGGTCATATAGGAGAGAAAGGACTAGGTCATATTATAAAATTCATAAATCGTAAAAAAATTCCAATAATTTTAGAGACTCCCATTGATGAAAGACGTGATGATATTGGAAACTTGAATAAGGCAAAAGAATTGGCTTAATTTAGTAGAGTTGAAAGTGATATTATGAATTATGATCAAATAATGCAACTTGCACTGGAGCGTGGATTCTATTTTCCTAGCTGTGAGATTTATTCAGATGCTCACGCAGGTTTTTGGGAATATGGTCCAACAGGAGTTAGCTTGAAGAATAAATTCATAGAATTATGGAGAAGGGAACTGGTCAGAAGAGACAGAATGTGGGAGATTGATGGTTCACAGATTATGTCACAAAATGTCTTTGTAGCATCTGGCCATCTTGCAAGTTTTGCTGATCCTATTGCAACTTGTACTAAATGTAAATCAATTTTTAGAGCAGATAAGATGATAGAAGAAATTACGTCAATTACAGTTCCTGAAAATGCGGACGTGGTAGAATTTGATAAAGTAATAGAAGAGAGAAAAATCACGTGTCCAAAGTGCAAGGGAAGTTTTGAAGGTATCAAGAAATTCAACATGATGTTTAAGGTTGGAATAGGAGCTCAGGGAGAATCTGCATATCTCAGGCCAGAGACATGTCAGTCCATTTTTGTGGATTTTCCAAGACTCTTTAAAACAATGAGGGGAAAACTCCCAATCGGAATTGCACAGATTGGAAAGAGCTTTAGAAATGAGATCTCTCCAAGACAGAGTCTTTTAAGACTAAGAGAATTCTATCAGGCAGAGATCGAAGTCTTTTGTAATCCTGAGAAGCTTGATGATTTATCAAAATTCTCAGAGGTTGAAAATACCCAGATCAGAATAATGGTTGATGATACAATAAAGAGTATGACTTGCAAGGAAGCTCTAGATTCTGGAACTATTCCAAACAAGCTTGTGGCATATTATCTTGGCTTGCTTGTTGAATTTTATCAAAAAACTGGCATTGATGTAAACAAAAGCAGATTTAGAAAACTCGGGGAAAAAGAAAAGGCATTCTACGCAACAGTTGCTTTTGATTTTGAAGTAGAGACTACTACAGGTTGGCTTGAGCTTGTTGCATGTAACTACAGGTCGGATTATGACCTAAAGAGTCATGCAGGTGCAAGCAAGGAAAAATTCGAAGTCATGGATGATGAGACAAAGGTTTTGCCTCATGTGTTTGAGATATCAATGGGTATAGATCGAAGTTTGTATACCATGATAGAGCACAGAATGCGAGAGGACAAGGAAAATGATAGAATTGTTCTCTCTTTGGAGTCATATTTAGCACCAATTCATGTTGGGGTGTTATCACTTGTAAAAAAAGATGGTCTTGCAGAAAAAACAGAAGATGTTTACATAATGTTAAGAAAAAAATATGATGCATTTTTGGATCATTCTGGTGCCATAGGAAGAAGATATAGAAGACTTGATGAGATAGGGGCTCCTTTTGCCATAACAATTGATCACCAGACACTACAGGATGATACAGTAACTGTTAGAAATAGGGACTCTATGAGTCAAGAGAGAATAAAGATATCAGATCTTGATTCCCATCTTGCACAATCTACTGCATTTCCATAAAAATTTTAGAAAAATTAAATTTTAAAAATTATTTATCTATTTCTTATCGTGATGATCATCACCATGACCATTGTGATCATTACTATGGTTATCACCATTATGGTCATCATCTTTGTCTGTTAGTTTATCAATCTCGATATGTCCTTGTACAGTTCCCGAGTTTTGATAAGTTACTGCACCAGTGCTGTCCATTAGAATAATTGAAAACATATCATGTGCTGATTTTTCATCATCGTCATGACTTCCTGGTTTATCAGTATCAGTTACTTGTACCAAGAATGTAGATAATTTGCCGCTATGATCATCCAACTTTGCCTGACCAACAAATGTGGCATTTGTGAATGAATTGTACACTGAAAGCAGAGTTATCTTTTTGCTGTCAAGATCAATCTTTTTAGATTTGTCATTATACTCTAGATGACCCTTGAATGTTTTGCCATCTTTTGACTTGACATCAAATTCAAAGTGAACATACTTTCCAAGATGACCCTCACCAGTCACTTTGCCTTTGGTTGGACCATGAACTGATATTTTCACAATACTTGAAGTACTTGGATTAAAGTTGGAATCACCTGAATATACTACAGAGATGTTGTCAACTCCTAGTGGTAACAGAGATGTTGTAAGAACTGCTTGACCAGCAGACAATGAGATAGGAGAACCAAAGTTTGTGCCATTAATTTGGAATTGGACTGTTCCAGTTGCAGTAGATGGAGTAATAGCAGCTGTAAACGTAACTGGCTGACCTAATGTGGATGGATTAAGTGATGATGAAACTGTAGTTGTGGTAGGCGTTGGATTAGAACCTGAACTAACAACTGTAAGTAGTTTACTGTCGGCACTTGCAAGATTATTTTGATCATCGTAATACGTTGCAGTGATTGTAACTGGACCTGTAGTTGTTGGCATATATGATACTGAACATTGTCCTGATGAATCTAGAGTACAGGATGCTGGACTAAATGTACCAGTAGAATCTGAAAACACTATAGAACCAGTTGGTGATGAACCTGTTACCTGAACTAATACTGTAGTAAAACTTCCAATCGGAATTGTTGATGGATTAAGTGTTACAGTTGTTGATGAAGAAATTTGATTACAAGTTGTTGAAGGTGGGAGCGGTATGATTGTGCCTAAAGTTACTGGAGATGCTCCATCTAGAATACCATTACAGTTTAGTATAGTACCAGCATTTGTGAACGAGTTATCATTTGTAAGTTGACCGCCGTTGTTATTAATGAAAGCACTGTTAGTATACGTTGCAGCGATATTATAGAGTACACCTCTATTAATAATTTGACCAGCATTATTGAATACACCGCTTTCATCAAGTAATGTAAAAGAATCATGAAGTGGATTATTGAGAGTAATTACACCGCCTGCATTATTAGTAAAAGTTCCAATAATGTCAAGCTGTCCTTGACCATTCACTATAATGCTACCAAAATTTGTAAAGCTAAAATTAGTAGTAAGCAGACCTCCATCACCAATTATTATAGAGCCATGATTTGTAATAATACTACCAGCAAGTGGGAAAAAGAATGCTCCAGGTTCTACAATCATAGTTCCACTATTATCAAGAGTACCATGAACTGATAATTGATTTGAAATATCAACTAGTGCACCAGCAGGTATTATTACAGTACCAAGCACATCAACATTAGATCCAGCAGGTATTGTTAGTATATCACCTGATACCAATGTGAGTGAAAAAATATCACATACATTATTTCCTCCTGAATCTGTCGTCCAAGCACCTCCTACTAAAGCACATGATGTACTGTCATTGAGAATTATATTATTTGTTGCATATACATTTGGTAAAGCCATAGAATGAAATGGCAATACAAGCGATAATACTGCAAGAAATCCCATAATGAGACCTGATTGTTTTGTAACTTGCATTGCTCAGAAGTAACTAGTTATAACATATAACTTGATCGGCAAAATCATCTTTTTAAAGTGCCAAATTGGTCAGAAAATTAAATTACAGTAACCGTCAATGAAGTATGCCATTTTTCTAAAACATAATTTCCAAAATTGGAAATTAGGATTATTTCAAATCATATTTTCATCATTTAGAAGGAATAGTTATTCTTGATGTGTCAATGTCTTTGTATTTTATTTTGACAAATATGTCACTAATAGCCTCGGCTTGAGATCCTAGTCCTTGTTTTGAGTTAATTATTCTCACATGCCAAGAGCCAGTTATTGGATCAACTGAGGTTATAGAGAATCGTTCTACACCTTCACTCATTCCAACATATCGTATTCGGTATACTTGATCTCCAATTGTTACAGTCTTGAAGTTACCAGGTAATCCAAGTGTAGATTTTGTTACAAGGCAATTATCACTTACCCCTATAACACATGTACCATCAGGTGCAGTTACTTGATATTCTTGTGTACCATCACTCTTGAATGAAGAATAGATTACAGTAGCTTTGGCAATTGTGTGATTATTCAAGGATATCGTTCCAATATTGCTTAGGTTTGATAGTTGTTCTGTTAGAGTTCCTGGGAATAATATCACAGTTGATGACACAGTATCAAATGACTTGTCATAAAACTCTGCTCTAGAGGATATACTGTGTTGTACAATTTGATCTACAGTAGAAGAATGCCACTCCAAGTTTACTTGAGTTTGTCCTGCACCAAATATTTGAGCTGGTGAAGTATACACTACTTTACCATCAACTATCAGATCTACCGAACCATAGACTGGTCCAGCTGCATTATTGGTAAAGTATACTTCTGGATGATCTATAGTACCTCCTATTCTTGTTGGTCGTATGTCTGTCTCGAGCTTACCCTTTGCAGAATAACTTGGTTTTACTCCAATTGAATAATGATCAGAGTCTGTTGTCTTTGCTGCATTGTTGTGTATGATAATCCAATATGATACAGCCGGTGCCTGCAATGTGTTGGCTGGAATTATTCCTGAAACCAAATATGTCGAGTTTGTAATTTGTATTGAAACTACATTCATCTTTACTGATTTATAATTGGTAATCAAATCTCCCATCTTGATGTATCTAATCTCTGCATTGTCAATTGGTGTCTTGCTGTCTATGATAGCAAATACAGAGATTGGTTGTGAGTCAGTGTAGTGATTATCCTCAGTTGATGGAATCTTGGTACCATTTCCAATCTGGAATTTAACATCAAATATCTTTGGTGCACTCAGGTCAACTTCTGGGGAAACAAACTCGTTCTCAAATGATATGTTGTCACTACATCCTGTTATCTCGATAGTCTTGCCTACAGAGTTGATGTTATGCCCTATTGCCTGCATTACGATAACCTCGTATGTCTTTTCTTTCTGGCTTATTGTTGCCTCATAGACTACCTTCTTTATTGTGGCATTCTCGTTTTCATCAGCATATGGTTGCTCTTTTGCAGGTGATGCAGTGATTATTCCAGTAAGCGATGTTCGCAATATGACACTTGGGTTGTTGTCAGAGTATGCAACTAGTATCTTGACTAGGTGAGTCTCACATGCGTCGTATGATATTCTAAGTATCTTCAGATCTGTTGCAAATCTTCCGCCAAACTCTCCTTCACTTGCACCAGGTCCTGCAGATGTTGATGCACCTACACCAGTTCCTGTTCCTCCTCCGCTTGAAGATGATGCAGCTGCGCCTGCTGAGCTTCCTCCACCAGTGCTGTGTCCACCAAGTGCAAATTGTGAGAAGTGTTGTGGTTGGACTACTACATCACAAGTGGTACTGCTTGTAGGAGTGGATGATAAAATTTTGACTGAGTTTGTCGTCCAGCTTCCAGTGTTTGGATCAAATACAAAGATATCAGACACTGGACATCCCTGAGAGTCCACTGTTACATTTGGTGCATTTCTGGGCAACTGTAGTGTAAGCTTTGGTGGTGTTGCAAAGTTTGATGATTTGCTCCAGTCAAATCCCTTACCTGTTGCCTCGTATTGGTATGTCACATTGATGTATAATGTAAGCTTGTCATTGTTTGGAAGTCCTGGTTTGGAGGATGGAAGTGTATTATCTGTATGAATTACAAACCAGTCGTTTATGGCATTTCCTGTTGCACTTGAGCTCTTGTTTGACTGGACGTTTAATTGTTTGAGGCCTCCGGTTGAGGGTATAGCTGAGCTCTGCACTGGCATTATCATCTGCTGTCCTGAAACTATCTTGTCAAGTGGTGGTGTGGTTACTGTCTGGTCTGGTTTTGTTGTATCTGTTGTTGCAATTATCGAGGGTATTACAGAGGTTAGATTGTTGCTCTTTGGAACAGAATATGTTGGAACACCAAGTGTCTGTATGACATCAGAACCATTGGTGTTCATTGCAAATGATTTTGATAATACAACTGATGCCTGGTTCGATGTAGCTAATGTTACCTGTGATTGGTTTAGAACTCCAGCAGACAACATTGGAGGCAATGCAGTGACTGTAGTGATTGTACTCGATGTGGTATTGATCTTGATTGCATTAAATGTAGACTTCCATGTGTTCAGTGTAGTGCTGCTAAGGTTTGGTGCATCAGTGATTACGGTCTTTGTAAGTGATGTCAGATTCGCACTGGTGGGAGTTACTCTGAATGTTACAGTTCCGTTTGCTTGAGTGTTGTCTGCTGTAAACTGGGTAAAGTTGCCAAGTACATTGTACCCAGCAGGTGTGACTGTCATTGTCACATTATAGCTTGCAAATGGTACAGGTGAAACTACTGCCCTGCCGTTTGATATAGAATCATGATCGTTTACTCCTCCATCTATTACTGTCATCGATGTTCCGCCACTGGGGTTTGGAGCTATGGTATAGTGGGCTCCACTTATCAGGTTGCCTGATGTGTCTCTGGCTTCAAACTTTATTCCTCCACTGAATTTGACTGTGTCAGACATTGCAAGTGAGTCAGTAAGTGATCTGTGAAATGATTTGTTCAAAG
>JAHEXH010000022.1 GCA_023252235.1 Nitrosotalea sp. | reverse complement strand
GGATTTAACCGGAGACTTGCAAAGCCGGCTACGGATGCTTTAGGCCCAATAAACCTCCTGACCACTCGAGGTGCTGGTATTACCGCGGCGGCTGACACCAGACTTGCCCACCCCTTATTCACCTGTGCTTTTAGGACAAGCAAAAGACTCCTTTATCAGGAATCACTCGGACTGACCCAGTCGTGCTTTCGCACATTGCTAAGGTTTCTCGCCTGCTGCGCCCCATAGGGCCTGGGTCCGTGTCTCAGTACCCATCTCCGGGCTTCTCCTCTCAGAGCCCGTACCTGTAATCGCCTTGGTGGGCCATTACCTCACCAACAAGCTGATAGGCCGCAGTCCCATCCCATGGCAGTAAACTGTTTGGACCATAAGCCATTCCAGGCACTATGATCTATCGTGGTTTATTCTCAGTTTCCCGAGGTTATCCACGTCCACGAGTTAGGTTGACTACGTGTTACTGAGCCGTCCGCCTTGTATTGCTACAATGACTCGCATGGCTTAGTACCAATCCGATAGCAGTCAGGTCCGGCAGGATCAACCGGATTCGTTTTGTTCGTACATATTTCAGTACGCGTCGAAGTAAGACGTAATATTTATTGGAAATTGGTGGATTGCACACACTTTCTTCAAACTTCGGATAAGATCTTTTGATCAAACCCACATATTGTATGCGTAACTGGAGGCCTGTGAATCACAAACTGGTACATTACCAAACATCATCACAAGCGCCGCCTTGCTGTTACGTATGCAAAAAGGGGATCAAAGAGAAATAATATAAACCATGCCCAAAACCTGCTTTTTTTACAATTTTTTTCCGATCACTAATATTAAACAGACTTGTGATCATATACAATTGTCTTCTACTTTAGATACATACAGGAAGAATACCAAAAAATCTGCTAGGATTTTTGAAAGATCAAAAAAACTTCACATCAATGGAGTTAGTCACAACATAAGATTTTTTGAGCCATATCCGTTTGTCACAAAGTCTGCAAGAGGTAAACATCTGATAGATGTTGACGGTAACAAATACACAGATTATTGGATGGGTCATTGGAGTCTCATTTTGGGCCATGCAGCACCAAAAGTTGCAGAAAAAGTCAAAAAACAAATTCAGGATTGCTGGATGCATGGAACTGTAAATGAAAACACAATAGAATTTTCTGAGATCATACAAAAAGCAGTTCCAGTTGCTGAAAAGATTCGTTATGTATCTACTGGAACCGAGGCTACAATGTATGCTACAAGAATTGCAAGAGCTAAGACAAGGAAAAAAATAATTGCAAAAATTGAGGGAGGATGGCATGGATATACAACCGATTTACTAAAATCAGTAAATTATCCATTTGATCAGTCAGAGAGTGCAGGACTAATAGATGAAGATCATATAATTTCAATTCCGTATAACAATTTAGAAAAATCCATCTCAATTTTAGAATCTGTTAAAAACAATCTTGCAGGAGTCATAATAGAGCCATTGCTTGGAGGTGCTGGATGTATTCCTGCAACAAAAGAATATTTGTCAGGAATTCAAGAATTTGTTCACAATAACAATTCACTGTTTATTTTAGATGAAATTGTCACAGGATTTAGATTTAGATTCGGCTGTCTTTATAAAACAATGGACCTTGATCCCGATATTGTAACATTAGGAAAAATTGTTGGCGGAGGATTTCCAATCGGAGTAATTTGTTGAAAAGACGAAATTATGAAAATTACTGATACTAACTCAAATAAAAGAATGGACAGATCATATATTGGAGGGGGAACATTTTCTGCAAATCCAATGACCATGACTTCTGGAAGAGCCATGTTAAAATTTTTGAAGAAGAATTCCAATCCAGTGTATAAAAAAATTGGAAGATTGGGAGAAGAGACAAGAAAAGGATTAGCGAAGATACTACAAGGTAAAGCAGTAATCACAGGTATGGGGTCACTTTTTATGCCACATTTTTTGGCAAATGGAATAACTCAGATTACAAACGCAGAAGAGGCATCAAAGTGCAACATAGAGACACTAAAAAAATATCATTTTGAATTGATTGTAAAGGAGAAAATATTCTTCCTTCCAGGAAAGCTTGGGGCAATATCTTATGTACATTCAGAGTCAGACATAAAGAATCTGCTGGAAGCTTCAAAGAGATTCGCAGTTTCGTTAAAATAATTAGCCAAGCTCATTAACTAATCAAATAAAGAGATCCTAGTCATGCTCAAGATAGCAAGTGTTGTAGCAATTGTAATTTTACTTGCGCCAATGGCAGGAGCCTCCTTTGCTGAGGAATACAAGACCATTTCCGGTGTTGGAAAAGATGCAGGGGATGGGATGACAACATATGATGTACAATACTCTTCAGTGAAGAATATTATAAGCTCGTCAGTTAGCACAAAAGACAAGTCCATAAATTTTGTACTTGTCGGAAAGACAGACACCAATAGCACACTGATTTTAAAACTACCAACTGGATTAATTAGCGGTCCATTTATTGGAGTTTTAGAGGATGGTCAGATAATCACGAGTTATACCACAACAGATGAAGCTGGGTATACTACGATATCAATACCAATCAATCCTCTCACAGAGAACATATCCATTGTTGGAACAACCATAGTACCAGAATTCGGATCAACAGCTGCCATAGTGTTAGCAATATCCATTGTGACAATAGTAATAGCTACAAGATTCAGACCAGTTCACCTGTAAAAACACAGTCAATTGGAAAAATTTCTCTTATTTTATTAAATCAAGCAGAGTAACTTTGATCAGGATCAAAGTGTTTTCCACGACTACGTGATTCTACATCTTGAGCCATAGAATCTAGATCAGATGTATTGCCAAACTTTCGGTAAGTCATCTTTTCAAGCGTCTTGAGTATACTTTTTGCAGAACGATATTGTGGGAGCTTGGGTTCATTCAACTCCGCATACAATCCAATCCCTTGTATTCCATTCATCTTAGCAAATCCAAGTATCAATCCATTAAATCCTGTAATGATAGATGCTTCCGGAGTTGTCAGAATTCCAAGTTTTCGCACCTGCTCAGTTAGATCTTTAGAGGTGGTAGTGACAAACGTTTTTGGTTCTCCATCAATTGGTTTTAGAGTGTGAAAACCACCAAGTGTGTAGATGAATCTAGTAGAATATTTTTTTGCGACATTTATAACATCTTGGCATAATACGTTGAGTTCCTCTGTAGAAGAGGGCTGACCAGAACCTCCCCCAAATACAATGATGTCTTTTGTATATCGGTAATCCCATTTTTCTTCTGGGATGTCAATGTATCCTCCATTATCAATTACATATGCGGGGTACGATGGCTGTACTTCGCGAAAGATTGAGGTTTTTAGATTTGAATTGATAAAATCAATTACAATACTCCCAACATCTCCCATATCCTGCATGGCTGCAATTAAGAGAGGTTTTGAAATATCAGGATCGCTCTTTTGGATAAAATCCACACTAATCATACGACCTTTTATGATTAATACCTTATCTCTCAGTTTCATCTGATCTCAGTTTTTCCAAAATAACAAAGCATGTTTGACTGCGAGCGATTATTTACTGGATGGTCTATGAAATCTCAATGGAAGATAGAGAACTAGACCCATTTAGTAAATATTCAGAGAACAAGATTCTTCTCAATTCAATTTTCATGAAGGATAAAATGTCAAAGTATTCTAAACAAGTAATTGACAAATATTTCAAATCATTACTAAGGGCACATAAAAAAGTAGAATTAACCAGAGATTTGCTTGAACTCGGAATGATACAGGATATAGTAGCAGATTATCTGATGGACATGCAATGGCATGTAAAATATGATACATCTTACTCAGATTTCGATCCCCAGTACAGATTTGATCTTGTGGCAAGAAAAGAGAAAAGAGCAATTGTTGTTCTTGTCCAACCTGAAATTACCAGACAGTCAATACTAGAAATTCAAAAAGATATCTTTAGTGTAAAAAAAGAGATGCCAAGTACGCGAGTACTCTTGGCTACAGATGTTTTGGAATTACCATCAATTTTAGAAAAAAGTGCGCTTTCAGATTTCATCATAGATATGGCAAAAAAATACAAACTTGGGATACTTCTAGTAGATAAAAATCTAGATTACCAAGAGACATGGTTAGTTCCATCAGAATTTCTTTATGCCTAGTGGTTCAAACTTTCAAGACAAATAGCAGGATTATAGAGAATTTACTGAAAATAGTTGGGTTATTATTGGATAACAGCTTGATAGGTGTGTTATTTATGGTAGTACAAGGCTCTGAGATGGATGCACGCTGTGCCAGATGTGGAAAGGCCAAGATGTTAACAGATGGCACTACAGGTGAACGATTTTGCGGAGGATGTGGATTTGTAGTAAACGAAATTGTAAACGATTTAGGTCCCGAGAGACAATCATTTTCAAAAGAACAATTTGAAGATAGGGCAAGGACTGGTGTTCCAACGTCACTTGCAATGCATGATATGGGACTTGCAACTGTAATTGGACAGGCAAACAAAGACTCTACTGGTAAACCATTATCAGCATCAATGAAAAATACAATCACACGTCTTAGAACATGGGATAGTAGAAGCCAGGTACATGAGGCAACTGAAAGAAATTGTAGACAAGC